>NZ_JAJNOF010000002.1:0-437052 GCF_027854495.1 Stenotrophomonas sp. PI_27 | reverse complement strand
TCAACGACATCATCAGCCAGTACGAACGGCACCTGCAGTTCCTGCACCTGAGCCGGTGATGCACGTTGATGGTAGTGCCGGCCGCTGGCCGGCAACGCGAACGGGGCGGCGCATCACCGCCGCCCCGTTGGTGCATCAGAACCGGTAGCGCGCGCCCAGCGAAACGAACTGCCCGCGCAGGTTGTACTGGCTGATGTCGAAACCGTTGGAGCCACCGGCCGGATCGAACGGCGGGTCCTTGTCGGTCAGGTTCAGCACCGACAACGACAGCGTGGTGTTGGCGATGCCTTCATACGCCACGTACAGGTCCAGCTGGTGGTACGGTTTGACGCGGTCGCGCAGGCCCGGATTGCTGGTGGCCGTCGCTACGCGCTGGTTGTAGCCGCTCACGTACTGCAGGCTCAGCGTGCTGCTCCAGTCGCCCACCGCCCAGTTCAGCGACGTGGTGCCGCGGGTGCGCGGTAGCGCGCCGTGGCGGTTGTTGCCGGCCCCGTCATAGGGCGCCTGGCCGGCCACCAGCGGCTGCTTGAAACTGAGCAGGTGGGTCCAGCTGCCGGCGACGGTGAAGGTGCCCCAGCCCTCGGTGCGGAAGCTGCGGTTGGCCTCCAGGTCCAGTCCGGAGGTGGTCAGCTCGCCCTGGTTGGCGTACTGGTTGGTGATGAACTGGATGCGCCCCTGTGCATCACGCTGCACGCGGCCGGGGAACAGCGCCGGATTGTCGACGATGAACTGCGCGCTGTCCGGCTTGACCAGGTTGTCCTGCTCGATGCGGTACCAGTCCAGGCCGATGCTGGTATCGCCATCCGGCGACCACACCGCGCCCACGTTGAAGTTGCGCGAGCGCTCGGCCTTCAGGTCCGGGTTGCCGGTGCGGATGTTGGTTACGCCACGGCTGCCGCCGGGCTGCAGCGGGTCCAGCGGGTCGATCACCGAGCCGTAGCTGATGGTCTGGCCCGGTGCGATTTCCGGCAGCGACGGTGCGCGGAAGCCGCGCGAGAACGAGCCGCGCAGCAGCAGGCTGTCCAGCGGCTGCCAGCGCAGCGCCACCTTCGGCGAGAACGCGTTGCCGAAATCGTCGTAGTGGTCGCCGCGACCGGCGACCTGCAGTTCCAGCGTGCGGTGCAGCGGCACGCTCAGTTCGGCGTAGGCGGCGCTGACCTGGCGTTCGCCGTTGACCACGTTGATCGCCGGGCGCAGTTCGGTGCCCGACAGCACCTGCGCACTGGTACGCGCGTCCAGCGACTCCTTGCGGAACTCGGCGCCCCAGGCGAAGCCGACCGCACCGGCCGGCAGTTCCCACAGCGAGGTCGAGGCCTTCACGTTCAAGGAGTGCAGCCTGTACCAGCCTGGGCGCTTGGTCTGCAGGCGCAGTGCATCCAGCGCACCCGGCGTGCTGGACGGGTTGAGGAAGTTGTAGCTGCCATCGCGCAGGATCTGTTCGAACGCGTAGCGGTTGACGAAATTGTCGACGTATTCGCGCTGCGCGCTCTGCGAGGTCAGCGCTGCCACTTCCCAGTCCCAGCGTTCGCCACTGCCGCGCACGCCGGCCAGGGCGCGGTAGAACACCTGCGTGTTGTCCTTCAGGCGCGGGCCCAGATCGAAGAAGGTGTACTCGAACGGCAGCGGCGTGCTGCCGGGGTTGTTCGGGTGGCCGACCGGCAGCACCGCCGGCACGTCGATCAGCGTGCCGGTGGCCGGGTTGTACGCGCGCAGGCCCGGGCCCACGGTCAGCGGCGCGCTGAAGATCTGGTCGGCCTTGTTGTGGCTGTACAGCACATCGGCGAAGGCTTCGACGCTGTCGTTGAAGCGGTAGGTCGCGCTCAACGACGCCTGCAGGCGCTCGGCGCCGGGCTGCAGGGTCTTGAACGGCTGCGCGTTGAAGGCGCAGGCCTGGCCGGGCAGGGTGCTGCCGAAATCGCTGTAGGGGCGCAGCTGGCTGCCGTCCGGGCAGCTGGCGAACGGCTGCGGTGCGCGCGGGTTGGACAGCCAGTTGCCACCGGCGGTGGACCAGCCGGCCAGGCGGCCACCGGGCCTGTCGCGGAAATCGCCGCTGCGGGTATAGGCGCGCTGGTCTGCATCAAGCCGATCACGCTTGAGCAGGTCCAGCCCGAACAACACGTTCCAACCCTGCTGTTCAAGATCACCGAAGCCGGCCAGCAGATTGGCCTTGCGTTCGTCCAGGCCGCCCTGGGTGGCGGTACCGAAACCACCGCCGACTTCCACGCCCTGGAAGTTCCTGCGCAGGATGATGTTGATGACGCCGGCAATGGCATCGGAACCGTACACCGCCGAGGCACCATCCTTCAGCACTTCGATGCGTTCAACCGCACTGATCGGCAGCGCGTTGAGGTCGACGAAGGTGTCCTGCGTGTTGAGCGCGAAGCCGAAGTTGGACACGCGATAGCCGTTGACCAGCACCAGCGTGTTCTTCGGCGACAGGCCACGCAGGCCGATCGAAGCCGAGCCGGCGGCGAAGCTGCCGGTGTACTGCTCGTCGAAACTGTTGCCGGCATTGGCCGACAGGTTGCGCAGCACGTCGGTGAGAGTGGAGCGACCGGTCTGCTCGATCTGTTCGCGGCTGACGATCTGCACCGGATTCGGCCCGGCGGTGTCGCTGCGCTTGATGTTGGAGCCGGTCACCAGCACGGTGCCCAGGGTGGTGCTGTCCTTGCCGGAGTCGGCGGTTTCAGCGGCGCCGGCAGCGCCGGCGGTGAGGCCCAGCGCGATCGCGCCGGCAAGCAGGTTCAGGGTGGTGCGGTACATGGAAGCGACAACGCCGAACGGGGGAGGAGCCGTCAGTACCGCATGCAGGCAAGTACGCCTTCCAATGACGAAAGCGCATTCAGTTATACATCACAGGTTCTTAACGAACGGTGCGAGGGCCGCGGAGCTCTGGCGCGCACCCGCTCGCGCGGGTCAGATCCCTTTGCAACGGAAAGGGATCTGACCCCGGTTGTCCGACCCTCAAGGCCGCAGCAGCACCTTGCCGTTGCGGCCCGAACCAGCACCGGCCTTCGCCGCCTGGGCAATGTCGTCCAGCGCGAAGATTTTCTCCACCGGCAAGGTCAGTTCGCCGCTGGCCGCACGCTTCAGCAGTTCACCCACCAGCCGGCGCTTGTCTTCCACCGCCATCGCCTGGCTGACCTTGCTGCCCCAGAAACCCTTCACCGTGGCCTCCTTGTAGATCAGGCCGCCGGCCGGGATGCGCATCGGTTCGCCGCTCATCACACCGAACGAGACCAGCGTGCCGTGGTGGCCCAGCAGGTCGACCAGGTCACCGCTGGCGTCGCCACCGATGGAATCCACCGCGGCGGCCGCCTGCGCTTCGCCGGTCGCTGCACGCACACGATCCTTCCAGCCGTCCACCGAGGTGTCGAACACATGATCGATGCCCAGCGCCTGCAGCTGCGCGACCGCATCGGCATTGCGCACCAGGTTGGCCACGTGCACGCCACGCGCCCGCGCCAGCATCGCCAGCGACTTGCCCACCGCGCCGTTGGCAGTGTTCTGCACGATCCACTGGCCCGGCTCGACGTGCAGGAACTCCAGCAGCATCAATGCGCTCAGCGGCATGGCGATCAGCTGTGCAGCGGTTTCGTCCGGGATCACTTCCGGCATCGGGATCACCATGCGGGCCGGTGCGACGAACGCCTCGGCCCAGGTGCCGTGCACCGATGCGGCGGCGACGCGTTGGCCGATCTGCAGGCCGTCGACGCCGTCGCCCAGTGCGTCGACCACGCCCAGTGCTTCGCTGCCGCCAATCGCCGGCAGCGTCGGCTTGTAGCCATACAGCCCGCGCACGGTCAGCAGGTCGTGGTTGTGGATCGAGGCCAGCACAGTGCGGATGCGCACCTCGCCGGGGCCGGGCTCGGGCAGGGCGGCGTCGGCGATGGCAAGGACGTCGGCCGGATCGCCGAAGGAGGGGTACTGGGCAGCGCGCATGAGCGAGGTTCCGGAGAAAGTGATGTTGTACCGAACTGGGGACATGCGCCGCGTCGACAAGGTGCTGCAGGTGCAACACGGCATCCTGCGACGCATCGTCGCGGCATGTCGTGATTACCGCATCTTGTGTTGACGGTTGGAAGTATCCCCACTATGTTGTGGCCGTCACTCCCGGTCAGCCGCCGCCGCCGGACATGCAGCAAACGTCCCGCGGCCCGCCCCTGAAGGCTTGCCGTGTCGACGCGGCCGCCATCGCGCGGACACAGGTCGCCCCCACGGCCCGGATACCGGCCGCAGGCGCAGGCACTTGCCGACGACCTGGTGTTCCCGCGCTTTGGCATCCCACCCCGATCGCCCCGAGCGCCGGTATCGCGTGCAGGGCTGCCACGGCATCGACGCCGCAGTGCGTGCGAGCCTGGAGACGCAGGACCATGACCGACAACACCTACCGCGCGGCCGATCTGGCCGGCGCCGGCGACGCCATGCGCGCTGGCGGCGAGCGCGTGCCGACCTGGATCACCAAGGAGGCCGGCAATCGCCGCCTGCCGTTCGACGCCGCGCGCCTGCAGCGCAGCATCGATGCCGTGCATGCCGAGTTCCCGCAGCTGGATGTGAGCGACTACCGCCGCGTGGTGCAGGCGATGGTCGAGCGCAAGCCGAGCATCACTGCCGATGATCTGGTCGATCTGCTGATCCGTGAGGCTGAATCGCGGGTGGACCTGGTCGCGCCGGAGTGGGAGCAGTTCGCCGCGCGCATCTACCTGCGCCGCCTGTACAAGCGTGCCAGCCGCAATCGCTTCTACGATGTCAGCCTGAAGTACGGCTCCTACGTGGGCCTGCAGGAAAGCCTGGCTGACCGCGGCATCTACAGCAACGACATCCTGCGCTGCTATTCGAAGGAGGAGCTGCAGCAGGCGGGCGAGATGATCGACCCGGAGCGCGACCGCCTGTTCGCCTACAACGGCCTGTACCTGTTGGCCACGCGCTACCTGGCCAGCGACCGCAGCCGCGAAGTCTACGAACTGCCGCAGGAGCGCTGGCTGACCATCGCGCTGTATCTCATGCAGGAAGAGAAGCCGCGCGAGCGGCGCATGCAGCTGGTCGGCGAGGCGTACTGGGCATTGTCCAACCTGTACATGACGGTGGCCACGCCGACCCTGGCCAACGCCGGCAAGGTGGGCGGCCAGCTGTCCAGCTGCTTCATCGATACGGTGGACGACAGCCTGCAGGGCATCTATGACTCCAACACCGATATCGCCCGCGTGTCCAAGCACGGCGGCGGCGTGGGTGCCTACCTGGGCTACGTGCGCAGCAGCGGCGCACCGATCCGCGGCGTGCCCAACTCCTCCGGCGGCGTGGTGCCGTGGATCAAGCAGCTCAACAACACCGCGGTGTCGGTTGATCAGCTCGGCCAGCGCAAGGGCGCGGTGGCGGTGTACCTGGACATCTGGCACCGCGACATCGAAGCGTTCCTGGACCTGCGACTGAACAACGGTGACCAGCGCCTGCGCGCGCACGATGTGTTCACCTCGGTGTGCGTGCCCGACCTGTTCATGGAGGCGGTCGAGCGCCGTGCCGACTGGTACCTGTTCGACCCGCACGAAGTGAAGCAGGCCAAGGGTTGGTACCTGCAGGACGTCTATGACGAGAAGCGCGGTTCGGGCAGCTTCCGCGACCGCTACGCCGAACTGGTGGCCGATGAGCGCATCAGCCGACGTACGGTGAAGGCCATCGATCTGTTCAAGCGGATCATGCTCAGCCAGCTGGAAACCGGCAACCCGTTCCTGTTCTACCGCGACGAGGTCAACCGCCGCAACCCGAACAAGCACGCGGGCATGATCTATTCCAGCAACCTGTGCACCGAGATCCTGCAGAACATGAGCCCGACGCGGATGATCCAGGAGATCGTCAGCGGCGACCAGATCGTCACGACCCGGCGTGCCGGCGACTTCGTGGTCTGCAACCTGTCTTCGATCAACCTCGGCCGCGCGATCCGTGCGCCGGATGACCTGCTGGCCACCGATGTTCTGGAGCGCCTGATCCCGATCCAAGTGCGCATGCTCGACAACGTGATCGACCTCAACGCGCTGCCGGTGCCCCAGGCCACGATCACCAACCGCAAGTACCGCGCGATCGGACTGGGCACGTTCGGTTGGCACCACCTGCTGGCGCAGCAGGCGATCCAGTGGGATTCACCGGAGGCCGAACAACTGGCCGACCGCCTGTATGAGCGCATCAATTTCCTGACCATCCAGGCCAGTGCGCAACTGGCGAAGGAGAAGGGCAGCTACCCGATGTTCGCCGGCAGCGACTGGCACAACGGCCGCTACTTCCGCGACCGCGACTACAGCGGCGCCGCGTGGGACAGCCTGGCCCACCAGGTGGCCACGCACGGCCTGCGCAACGGCTGGCTGCTGGCGGTGGCGCCGAACATGAGCACCGCGCAGATCGCCGGTTCCACCGCCTCGATCGACCCGATCTACAGCGCGTTCTACTACGAGGAGAAGAAGGACTTCCGGCGGCCGGTAGCCGCGCCGGGGCTGTCGTTGGAGACCTGGCCGTACTACGAGAAGGGCGCCTACAAGGTCGACCAGTTCGCCAGCGTGCGCCAGAACGCGCGCCGCCAGCGCCATGTCGACCAGTCGATCAGCTTCAACCTGTACGTGCCCAGCACGATCCGCGCCAGCACGCTGCTGGAGCTGCACCTCAGCGCCTGGCGCCAAGGCCTGAAGACCACCTACTACGTGCGCTCCAACGACATCGACATCAGCGAATGCGAGTGGTGCGCCAGCTGACCGCCGGCAACCCACGGTAGTGCCGGCCGCCGGCCGGCAACCCCGCAACCCATGGTAGTGCCGGCCGCTGGCCGGCAACCCCGCAACCCACGGTAGTGCCGGCCGCTGGCCGGCAACCCCGCGACCCATGGTAGTGCCGGCCGCTGGCCGGCAACACGATGGAAAGAGAACGAAGGCAGAGACCCATGGCAACCCCCCTCGACCGCATCAAGATCCTCGAACCGCGCCATCCCAACCGCAGCACCGGCATCATCAACGGCCGCACCAGCGGCATCCTGAACTGGAATGACATCCCGTACCCGTCGTTCTATCGGGCCTACAAGGAGCTGTCGACCAACTTCTGGATCCCCGACGAAGTCGACATGAAGGCCGACGCCCGCCAGTACGGCGAGCTGTCCGGCCGCGAGAAGAATGCCTACGACGCGATCATCGGCCTGCTGGCCACGCTCGATTCACCGCAGACGCGCTTCATCTACAACGTGGCCGAGTACATCACCGACCCGGCCGCGCATGCCAACGCCGCGATCATCGGCCAGCAGGAAGTGATCCACAACGAGAGCTACAGCTACGTGCTGGCCTCGATCACCGACCTGCCGAACCAGAACCGCATTTTCGAGATCGCCCGTACCCACCCGACCATCATCAAGCGCAACGCGCCGATCATGGGGGCGTATGACGATTTCATGCGCGAGAAGACTGCCGAGACGCTGCTCAGGTCGTTGATCCAGTCCTCGATCCTGGAAGGCATCAACTTCTATTCCGGCTTCGCCTACTTCTACAACCTGGTGCGGCAGAACCGCATGACCGGCACCGGCAAGATCATCAGCTTCATCAACCGCGACGAGCTGGCCCATACCAAGTTCATCAGCGAGCTGATCCGCGCCATCATCGGCGAGAACCCGGCGCTGCAGACCCACGAGCTGACCGACTATGTGCACCAGGCGTTCGAACACGCCATCGAACTGGAAACCCAGTGGTCGTCGGAAGTACTGGACGGCATCGACGGCATCGATGTGGAGGAAATGACGCGCTACGTGAAGTACCGCGCCAACAAGATGGCCGGCATGCTCGGCATCGAACGGCTGTACAGCGAGACCACCGACAACGTGATGCCGTGGATCAAGGCCTACGCCGACAACTTCACCGAGACCAAGACCGACTTCTTCGAGATGCGCAATGCAAGTTACAAGAAGACCAACGTCGACAACGGCTTCGACGACCTCTGAGTCCGGCGCGGCACTCAGCATCCTGATGGTGGTCGCCTCGTTGAGCGGCAACACCCGCGAGCTGGGCCGGCAGATTGCCGAGCGCTGCCGCGCCGCCGGGCATGCAGTGTACTGGCACGAGGCCGACGACCTGCGGCAGGCACCGCCGCTGGCCGCCGACGAGGCCGATCTGGTGCTGCTGGGCTGCTGGACCGACAACGCCGGCCGCACGCCGGTGGAGATGAAGGCGTGGGTGGCTGGCATTGCCGAGCGTGGCGAGCACCCCCGGCAGCTGGCGGTGTTCGGTACCGGCGAAACCCAGTGGGGGCAGGAGTACTACTGCGGCGCCGTGCATCGCCTGATCCGCTATTTCCGCAGCGACTACCCGCCGCTGGAGATCGAACAGATGCCGCATGGCGCGCGCCATGCCGCAGCCATCGATGCCTGGACCGATGCGGTCCTGGCCCATTACTGGAGCAACAACGATGCAGATCATCGACGCCACCACGCCTGAGCAGTTCCAGCAGTTGCTGGCCGAGCACCCGCGGGTGCTCGTGGACTTCCACAAGGACCAGTGCCCGGGCTGCCGGATGCTGGAAATGTCGTTGCATCGGGTGGCCAATAGCACAGCGGGGCAGGGCACGACCCTGCTGCGCGTACAGCTGGAAGTGCTGGGCGAGGCGTTTTTCAGGGAGTTGGGGTTGCGGCAGACGCCGACGCTGTCGCTGTTCCGTGATGGCGACGAACGCACGCGCCTGGCCGGGTTCCAGTCGCCGCAGCAGATCGAAGCCGCGATCGCGTTGCATCTGTAGCGTGGAGATGGCGGGTCGGATTCCTTGCCAGAGGCAAGGGCTCTGCCCCCCACACCGTGTAAAGGCATCCACGCACGGCGTGGATCTACTGGGGCAGGACCGACCCCGGCAATTGGCGTCAGGCGCCGGTGAACGTGTCGACCAGCAGCTTCACGTTCAACGCCACGATCACCAGCGCGATCACCCAGGCGACCGCACCCAGCCAGCGTGGCGCCACCAGCGCCCCCATCGTCACCTTGTCGGTCACGAGCCGTACCAGCGGGATGATCGCGAAGGGCAGCTGCATCGACAGCACCACCTGGCTCAGCACCAGCAGCTTCACCGCGCCCTGGTCGCCGAACAGCACGATCACCACCACCACCGGGATGATCGCCAGTGCGCGCGTGATCAGCCGACGCAGCCACGGCGGCATTCGCAGGTGCAGGAAGCCTTCCATCACGATCTGGCCGGCCAGCGTCGCGGTGACTGTCGAATTCAGGCCCGACGCCAGCAGCGCCACCGCGAACAGGGTTGCCGCCGCGCCCACGCCCAGCATCGGCGCCAGCAGCTGGTGCGCCTGCTCGATGTCTTCCACGTCGAAACGGCCATTGGCATGGAACACGGCCGCGGCCAGGATCAGGATGCTGGCGTTGATGAACAATGCCAGGGTCAGCGCAATCGTGCTGTCAGTCACCGCCCAGCGCAGCGCGCTGCGGCGACCTTCATCCGTACGCGGGTAGGCGCGGGTCTGCACGATCGACGAATGCAGGTACAGATTGTGCGGCATCACCGTGGCACCGATGATGCCGATGGCGATGTACAGCGCGTGCGGATCGGTCACCACCTGCGCGCGCGGAATGAAGCCGCCCAGTACCGCCATCACCGGTGGCGCGGCCATCGCGATCTGCACCACGAAGCAGGCGAAGATCACCATCAGCAGCGCGATCACGAACGCTTCCAGCGCACGGAAGCCGCGGTTCATCAGCAGCAGCACCAGCAGCGTATCGAGCGCAGTGATCACCGCGCCCCACAGCAGTGGCAGATCGAACAGCAGCTTCAACGCGATCGCGGTGCCGATCACCTCGGCCAGGTCGCAGGCGATGATCGCCGCCTCGCAGAGCGCCCACAGCGCCAGGTTCACCGGCTTGGGGTAACGGGCGCGGCAGGCCTGCGCCAGGTCCATGCCGGTGGCGATGCCGAGCCGCGCCGACAGCGCCTGCAGGATCACCGCCATCAGGTTGGAGATCAGGATGACCGACAGCAGCAGGTAGCCGAAGCGCGAACCGCCGGCGAGGTCGGTGGCCCAGTTGCCCGGGTCCATGTAGCCGACCGAGATCATGTAGCCCGGGCCAAGGAAGGCCAGCAGGCGGAACCACCAGTGGCCCTTGTCGGGCACTGCGACCGAGGCGTTGAGTGCGCCCAGGCTGGCCGGGGTGGTGGCCGAAGGGTCGCGGGGCGCCAGGGTATCCATGGGCTTAATATAG
This sequence comes from Stenotrophomonas sp. PI_27, assembly GCF_027854495.1. NCBI lineage: Bacteria > Pseudomonadati > Pseudomonadota > Gammaproteobacteria > Lysobacterales > Lysobacteraceae > Stenotrophomonas > Stenotrophomonas sp. PI_27. The sequence continues at coordinate 426,835 of NZ_JAJNOF010000002.1, read as the reverse complement.
CTCCGGCTATAGTCATTAGCAATGTGAAACAATCGTCTTTAAGGTGTGACTGGTCCAGAATTCAGCTTCAACCCTGGATCACACCGGAAGGACAGGCGCACGCGTGGGCAAGACCGATGATTCGACATCGCTGAAGAGCACCCCCTTGATCGAGGCCGAGCGCCAGGTCGAGAGCTTCCGGCAAGTACGCGAGGCGCACCGGATGGAGCTGGTGGAGGACTATGTCGAGCTGATTTCGGACCTGCTGGCCGACGGCGGCGAGGCCCGCCAGGTCGACATCGCCACCCGCCTGGGGGTGGCCCAGCCTACTGTGGCGAAGATGCTGCGGCGGCTGGCCCGCGACGGCTGGGTGGTGCAGCGGCCGTACCGTGGCGTGTTCCTGACCCCGGAAGGCGAGGCGCTGGCCCATGCCAGCCGCCAGCGCCACCAGACCGTGGAGCGTTTCCTGCTGGCGCTGGGCGTGGACGCCGATACCGCACGCCGCGATGCCGAGGGCATCGAGCATCACGTGAGCGAGCAGACGCTGGCGTTGTTCGAGGCGTTCGTACGCAAGGCCGAGGGCGGCTGAGCAGACCGCTGACGCCGGGCCACGCATGGCCGGCGGTTGGAAGTGCGGTGTGGGCAGGGAAGTCGGGTTCAGAGCCCTTTCCCTTGGAAAGGGATCCGGCCCCGGCGGCCGATTGTCAGCCGCGGCGGAATGCGGCGGGCGTGCGGGCGCCAACGATGATCATGCGGATCATCGTGGAGATCTGTTCGATCAGCTCCGGGTCCTTCTCCGGCGGCAGGTCCATGGCGGTGGCCCCCATCGCGAACACCAGCCGGGTGATGGCCTTGGCCACCAGTTCGGGGGCATGCAGCACGGCACCGTCCAGCGCGGCCAGGCGCACCAGGTCGTGCTGCAGCTCTTCTTCGAAATAGTGCAGTTCGCGTTCGACGGCGTGCTTGAAGTCGTCCGAGCCGACCGCGCCTTCGCGCAGCAGCACGTGCAGCAGCTTGTCGTCGGCGCGCAGCTGCTCCATGAAGGTCTCCACCGAGACCCGCACCACGCTGGTGGCGGTGGAGGTGGCGCGCTGGCGGGCTTCGCCGATGATGGTGCGCAGCGAGCGGCCGGCGGCGTCGATCAGCGCCACGGCCAGTTCGTCCATGTCGCGGAACTGCCGGTAGAAGCTGTTTGGCGCGATGCCGGCCTCACGTGCCACTTCGCGCAGGCTGAGCGTGGACAGGCTGCGGTGCGGGCCGATCAGTTTCAGGGCGGCGGCCAGCAGATCTTCGCGGCTCACCGTACGGCGGGCCGGGCTGTTGGCATCTTCATGCGTCGACAAGGCGGTGGCGGCGGTCATGGGGGTTCCGGTGGGGCGAGGCTGAATCATACCCAATCCGGTTCAATATACACGTGTATACACAGGTGTATGTGCGCCCGTATAGTTCGCCCATGAGCGCTGTCGTCCGTCCGTCCCTGTTTTCTCCATACCGCTGGGTCTCGCCGTCGCTGTTCGATTTCTGGGCGGGCCAGCTCAATCCCCTGTGGACCCTGCGCGAGCCGGTGGCCCGCCTGGTCCGGCGCGAGCCGGCCGGTGAGGGCGCGGCGACGCTGGTCCTGCGCACCAACCGGCACTGGGCCGGCATGCGCGCCGGCCAGCACGTCACCCTGGGCGTGGAGCTTGACGGACGCCAGTGGCAGCGCAGCTACAGTCCCACCGTCCTGGGGCCGCGCGAGCTGGCGATCACCGTCAAGGCCGTCGATGGCGGTCGGGTCAGCCAGCATCTGGTCAAGCATGCGCGACCGGGCGAGCTGTTCCGGCTGGAGGCTGCGTTCGGTGAATTCCAGTTGCCGACGGCGGCGCCGGTGCTGCTGCTGGCCGCCGGCAGTGGCATCACGCCGATGCGCAGCCTGCTGCGCGAGGCCTGCCAGCGCCCGCTGGCCGCGCCGGTGGACCTGTTCTATTGGGAGCGCCGTGTCGCCCACCTGCAGTTCCGTGATGAGCTGGAGGCACTGGCCGCGCGCCAGCCGAACCTGCGCGTGCACCTGCTGACCACCCGCGAAGGCGATGTACCTGCCGCGCGCATTGATCGCCACGACCTGCAGGTGGCCGGCGATGACACGCCGCTGGCGCAGCGCCATGTGCTGGCGTGCGGTCCGGACGGCTTCGTCGCCGCCGCGCGCCAACGCCTGGCGCACCAGGTGGCCGGTTTCCAGGCCGAGGCCTTTACCCCGCCAGCGCCGCTGCGTGACGCCAGCAGCGAGGGCGAGGTGTCGCTGACGCTGGCGCGCAGTGGCCGCCAGCTGAGCGTGCCGCGTGGCCGTTCGCTGCTGGAAAGCCTGGAAGCCCATGGCATCAAGCCCAGGCATGGCTGCCGCATGGGCATCTGCAATACCTGCAGTTGTGATCGCGTCAGTGGCGCCACCCGCCACCTGCGCACCGGCGACCTGCAGTCCGAATCGGCACAGCCGGTGCGGATCTGCGTGAGCGCACCGACCACCGACCTGACCCTGGATCTCTGAGGACGCCTGCCATGACCCGCGCTACCGACCGTGCCCTGAGTACTGCCGAGATGCATGCCTTCGGCGAGGAACTCGACGCGATCCGCGACCGTGTGATCGGCAGCCTCGGCGCCTCCGATACCCGCTACATCCGCCGCGTGGCTGCCGCCGTGCGCTGGTTCGGCGTGGGTGGCCGTGGCCTGCTGTTCCTGGCGGCGTTCTCGCCGCTGTTCTGGATGCCGCTGCTGTGGCCGGCCGCGATCACCGGCACGCTGCTGCTGGCGCTGTCGAAGATCCTGGAGAACATGGAGCTGGGCCACAACGTGATGCACGGCCAGTTCGACTGGACCGGTGACCCCAAGCTCAACGGCAATACCTATGAGTGGGACATCGTGGCCACCGCCGACAACTGGCGCAAGACCCACAATTTCCGCCACCACACCTACACCAACGTGCGTGGCATGGACGATGACATCGGTTATGGCCTGCTGCGCATCTTCCCGGAGCAGCGCTGGAAGCCGTTCTACCTGCTGCAGCCGATCATCGCGCCGATCTTCGCACTGCTGTTCCAGTGGGGCGTGGCCGCGCAGGACCTGCGCCTGGGCCGCTGGTTCAAGGGCCGCATGAGCGCCCGTGCGATGTGGCTGCAGACGCGACCGGTGGCGCGCAAGATGCTGCGCCAGGTGCTGAAGGACTACGTGTTCTTCCCGCTGCTGGCCGGCCCGTTCTTCCTCACCGTGATGCTGGGCAACCTGGTGGCCAACGGCCTGCGCAACATCTGGACCTACGTGATCATCTTCTGCGGCCACTTCACCGCCGAATCGGAGACCTTCCCGAAGGAATGCCTGCGCAATGAGTCGCGCGGGCACTGGTACCTTCGCCAGCTGCGCGGTTCGTCCAACATCAGCGGTGGCTTCCTGATCAACGTGCTGTCCGGCAACCTCAGCCATCAGATCGAGCACCACTTCTACCCGGACCTGCCAGCCAACCGCTACGCGGCCATCGCCAAGGAAGTGAAGGACATCTGCCGCCGCTACGGCCAGCACTACAACAACGGCTCGCTGCCGCGCCAGTTCGGCCAGGTGGTCTGGCGCATCCTGCGCCACGCGTTCCCGAGCAAGCCGCGCCGCCTGCCGATGGCCGACATCATGTCGGCACCGGCACCGGCACCGGCATCGGCCAACGCGGGCTGATCGGCTCAGCCCGCGTTCGCCAGGTCCGCCTGCTCGCGGTCCAGGCGTCGCAGGAACACCTGCATTTCCCTGCGTGCCTGCTGGTCGCCCTTGCTGCCGGCCACGCTCAGCCCCCGTTGCCACGCTTCGCGCGCCGCCTGCGGCTGGCCGCTGGCCAGCCACGCCTTGCCGAGCAGCTTCCACGCCGCCGAGTACTGCGGGTCAAGCACCACGCAACGGCCCAGATGGGTTGCCGCGCGGACCGGATTGCCGGCATCCAGCCAGCCCTTGCCCAGCCCGAAGCGCAGCAGCGCGCCGTCCTTGCCGGCGGCGAGCATGCATTCCAATGCTTCGATGTCCATCAGCGGACCTCCACCATCAGCTCGGTCGGTCCCGGCTGGAAGCGGCCACGATGGAACAGCAGTGGCGCACCGCCGTTCTCGTGCACGTCAATGATGCGGCCGGCCAGCAGCAGGTGATCGCCCACCGGCCACTGTGCGTGGCGGGTACAGGTCAGATGCGCCACCGCACCGGCGATGCGGGGTGGGGCGTCGTCGTCGTCATCCAGCAATGCCAGGCCGTCGAAGCGATTGCGGACCTGCGGATCGGCAAAGCGCCGGGCCAGCGCTTCCTGGTCGGCCGCCAGCACGCTGATCGCAAAGCGGCGGGCACGCTGGAAGGTGGACAGGCTCTGTGCATGCAACGCCAGGTTCCACAGCACCAGGGGCGGTTGCAGCGAGACCGGTACGAACGAATTGATGGTCAGGCCGATGGGTTTGCCCTGCGCATCGCGCGTGCAGACGATGGCCACGCCGGTCGGAAAGTGACCGAGCAGCCGCCGCAGGGCGCGCGGCGGCATCTCGACCGACGGCACCGGGGCCGGGGCGGGGAACACCCCCGCCCACGGCCCGGCGTACGGCAATGTCTCGCCGCTCATGAGGCCCTGGCCTGGCGGTAGCGCCGGCCGGCCTCGGCCCAGTTGATGATGTTGAAGAACGCGCCGATGTAGTCCGGGCGACGGTTCTGGTAGTGCAGGTAATAGGCGTGTTCCCAGACGTCCAGTGCGAGGATCGGGGTGTTGCCGGACAGGCCGACGGCTGCACCCATCAGCGGGCTGTCCTGGTTGGCGCTGCTTTCGACCTGCAGGCGGCCATCGCGATCGCTGGTCAGCCAGGCCCAGCCGCTGCCGAAGCGGGTCTGCGCGGCCTTGCTGAAGGCGTCCTTGAAGGCAGCGAAGCCACCAAGATCACGGTCGATGGCCGCGGCCAGTTCCTCATCGGGTGCACCACCGTGGGTGCTGAGGACCGTCCAGAACAGGCTGTGGTTGGCGTGGCCACCGCCGTTGTTGCGGACCGCGCCACGCTGCGGCTCGGGCACGGCGTCGAGGTTGGCGATCAGCACGTCGACCGGCTGCTCGGCGATGCCGGCCTGCTCGATGGCGGCATTGAGGTTGTTGACGTAGGTCTGGTGGTGCTTGCCGTGATGGATCTCCATCGTGCGCGCATCGAAATGCGGCTCAAGGGCGTCGTAGGCGTAGGGGAGCGGGGGAAGCGAGTACGACATCGAAACAATCTCCATGGGAAAGGCCAGGGGCTGGCCGCGCGGAGATCGTTATCGCACCTCAACAATGGTTGAGGTCAAGAGCAGAACCGATGGACATCGAGGCGTGGTAGTGCCGGCCGCTGGCCGGCAACCCGACTCGCCCCGATTGCCGGCCAGCGGCCGGCACCACCTTTCAGTACCTCAACTCAGCCAATCCCTGCACCCACTGTCGGCCTGATCGCTGCATGCCTGCTGCATCCGCTGCTGCAACCGTGCCAGCGTCTCCGTGCCCTGGTGCTTGCCGCTCCAGGCCTTCAACTGCCCGGCCAGGCGCTCGAAGCGCTGGCGGGTGCGCTGGTGATAGCCCGATGGCTGCGCCTCCAGTTCGGCGATCAGCGAGGCAGTGGCCTGCTCGATGCGCGGTGCGTCGTCCGGTGCCAGCTTCAGCAACCCTTCCACGTACAGCACGCCCCACTGCACGCGGGTGGCCGGGCCCTGTGCACCGTCGTAGGCGCGCTTCAACCACTCCAGTGCACCGGCGGTATCGCCGCGCTGTTCGGCCAGCTCGGCCAGTTCGGGCATGTAGTAGTACGGCTGCTCGCTGCGCTTCAGCTCGGCCAGCAACAGCGCCTCGGCGCCCGCGTCGTCGCCGACCTGGCGCAATGCGTACGCCGCGCTGCTGATGGTCGCCTGGCGTGCGTGCGCATCGGTGGCGGCCGCATCGGCAGCGGCCACCCGCTGCTTGACCCGCTCAACCAGCGCCGCAGGCAGTGCGCCCTTCGGCTGCTGCTGGCGGGCTAGCGATACTTCCGTCAGTGCGCGTGACAATGCGTCGTCGGCGCGGTCGCCGCGTTCGGCATCAGCGCGCTCCAGCGCGACCAGCAGCTGCTGCCCCAGCGTGTTGCCGGTGGCCGGGCCGGCGCTGGCCTGCTTGACCAGCGTCGCGCCCGCGTAGCCCAGCAGTTCGCGGTTACGACGGACTTCGGCAGGTTGCGCCAGCACGGCCTGCAGCAGCTCACGCACCTCGGTGGGCGAGCTGGCGGGCGTGTCGGCGGTGGCCAGGGCCAGCAGGGCGAAGCGGCGTTGCAGCGCCGCGTCGGGTGCGGCCTTGGACAGCTGGCGCAGCACGTCCTGGCTCTTGCGCTCGCCGGCCAGGCGGTTGGCGTCGACTTCCCAGCCGTAGTCGCCCAGCACCTGCCAGTCTTCGGCGGCCAGCTTGTCCGGCGTGGCCAGTGCCGTTGCCAGGGTGGCGGCGATGGCGCTGCGGCGCCCGGCCGCGACGGTCAGCGCACGGGTCAGTTCGGCCGCGTCGTTGCCGCCGGCCACGCGGGTCAGTTCATTGCGCTGCGGGTCCAGCACGATCAGGGTCGGATAGCCGCGCACCCCGAAGCGTTCGCCCCAGGCCTGCGCACCTTCCTCATCGCCATCCAGGTAAACCGGCACGAATTTGCCGGTCAGCGCGATGAAGGCCGGGTCCTTGAACAGGCCGGCCTTGAGCTGGTTGCACGGTGGGCACCAGACCGCGCCCCAGTACAGCAGCACCGGCTTGCCGCTGTCGGCGGCTTCGGCGAAGGCATCGTCCACATCGCCCTGGCGCCAGGCGATGGCGGACGCCGGCGCGGGCGCGGGCGCCTCGGCGGAGCTGGCGGTGGACACCGGGGCCGGGGTGCAGGCGCTCAGCGCCGAAGCCAGCAGCAACACGGAAAGCGCGACGCGCATCGGCGGCATCTCGAAGGGGGGACAGGCCATTGTAGGAATGGCCGGGGAGTGTGCTGATTCAGTTTGCTCATATCGGCCGTGCAGCGGGGCATGACACCCGCTGCCCTCAGGCGGCTGCCCGCACCATCTGCTGGTACACCAGCCCGTTGAACTCGCCGACATCACCGTCCAGCTCGAAGCCATAGCGCAGGTAGGTAGGCACTGCGTTGAGCGAGGCGCGCACGGTCAGGACCGGGGTGCGCAGGTGCGGCAGCACGGCTTCGAACAGGGCATGGCCGATGCCCTGGCCCTGGCAGCCGGGATCGACGAACAGCATCGCCAGGTGGCGGCCTTCCTTCAGCTCGACCACGCCGACGATGCGGTCGTCCTGCTCGGCCACCAGGATGTGGTTGTCGCCCTGCAGGCGTGCAGCGAACGCGTCGGCGGCGGCGACACTGCCGAAGGTGGCGATGCCGGCCGCGCTGAGCGAAGGCGCGACCGCCGCAGTGAATGCGGCCAGGCATACCGCGCTGATCGCGGGCAGGTCATCAATGTGGGCGGGGCGGATCCTCGGCATGCAGCGTTCTTCCTGTGGTGCGTGGCGTGTCATCGTCGCCCGGTGCCTGCACGCTAAGCTGGTCGCATGAGTGAATTCAATCCCGCCTACGCTTCGTTGTTTCCGCAACAGGGATTGAGCCTGGGCCTGATGACGCCCGTTGCGGCGCATGGGCTGGCCGATCCGGGCGCGGCGCGGCGCATTGCGCGGCTGGCCGACGATCTTGGTTTCGCCGCGTTGTGGACGCGCGACGTCCCGTTGATGGTGCCGCAGGGTCCGGACGCGACGGCGAGCGCGCTGGATGATCCCTTCCTGTGGCTGGGCATGCTGGCCGCCGCGACCGGGCGCATCGTGGTCGGCAGTGCCGCCATCGTGCTGCCGTTGCGCCAGCCGTTGCAGGTGGCGAAGTCGGCACTGAGCCTGGACCGGATCAGTGACGGGCGGTTCGTACTGGGCCTGGGTTCGGGCGACCGCCCGGAAGAGTTCGCCGCGTTCGGTGAGGACCTGGAGGGCAGGGCGGCGACGTTCCGTGATCGTTGGTCGTTGCTGCGCGCGGCGCTGTCACCGGAGGCCGATGAGCGGACCGCCGTACTGCAGGCCACGGGTGGCTACGACGTGCTGCCGGCGCCGGCCACGCGCATTCCGATGCTGGTGGTGGGCACTGCGCGGCAGAGCCTGCAGTGGATCGCGCGTGAGGCCGAGGGCTGGGCCACCTATCATCGCGAGGAAGCCGCGCAGGAAGGGCGCATCGGTCTGTGGCAGCAGGCGCTGATGCAGCGCGGTGGGCCAGGCAAGCCGTTCGTGCAGTCGATGCTGCTGGATCTGCAGGCCGATCCGCAGGCGCCCGCCGAGTCGCTGCCGCTGGGCCTGAAGGTCGGCCGCGATGGCCTGCGTGACTATCTGTTGCGCGTGCATGCGCAGGGCGTGGCGCATGTGATGTTCAATCTGGTCGACAACGGGAGGCCGATGGATGCGGTGCTGCGCGAGATCGGTGAGCACGTTCTGCCATACACGCTTCGGTAGGTGTCCACCTTGGTGGACACGCTCCAGCAGTCGAGCACGGCTCGACTCCATATGCGGTTCGCATCTGCGTATCATTCGCATTTGACACCCCGATGCCGGAGCTTCGCGTGACCCAACGTTCCCCCCTACACCCGAGCGGACGTCTGTTCGCTGTGGTCGCTTTCATCGAGGCCGTGACCTGGGCCGGCCTGCTCATCGGCATGTGGATGAAGTACGGCCCGATGGCCAACGTGGCGCTGGTGAAGCTGTTCGGGCCGCTGCATGGCGTAGCGTTCCTGGTCTATGTGGCGGTGACCTTGTTTGCGGCGCTGCGCCTGCGCTGGCCGTGGTGGGCCAGTGCGTTTGCGCTATTGGCAGCCATCCCGCCGCTGGTGACGCTGCCGCTGGAGTGGTGGTTCAAGCGCCGTGGCCTGCTGGGCCTGCGTGCCGTGCGCTGAAGTCGCTGTTGCGTGCCCGTTCAAGAGAATGGGTATCAAATGCAAATACGAGCCGTTATCATTTGAGGGTGGCGTCCGGTCCTGAGCAGGGCCGGCGCCGGGCGGGGCGCAGGTGCGCCCGGCGATCCCTCCCTGTTACGGCTGGTGTTCCATGCATGCACGTCCCGTCGTTCCCGGCTTGCCGGCGCTGGTGTTGGCCGCCCTGATCGGCACCATGGCGATGATGTCCTTTGTCGCCGTGATTGGCCCGGTGGTCCGCATGCTCGGCCTGTCCGAGTGGCATGCCGGACTGTCGGTCACCGCCGCGGGCGTGTTGTGGATGCTGGCCGCGCGCCCCTGGGGCCAGCTCAGCGACCGCATCGGCCGCAAGCGCGTGCTGACACTGGCGATGAGCGCCTACACCGTGGTCTACGTCGCGCTGGCGGTGTTCATCGATGTTGCCCTGCAGGCGGTGCCGCCGGTACTGGTATCGGTGCTGGTGCTGGTCGGTGCGCGAGGCCTGATCGGCCTGTTCTACGCGGCGGTGCCGCCTACCGCAGCGGCACTGATTGCCGACAAGGCACCGACCGGCCAACGTGCGAAATTCCTCGCCCGCCTGGGCAGCGCCAATGCGCTGGGCATGGTGCTCGGCCCGGCCACTGCCGGCTGGCTGGCCTATACCAACCTTTCGCTGGCGCTGTACGTGGCCGCGCTGCTGCCGTTGCTGACATTGGCATTGCTGGCCTGGTGGCTGCCAGCGACGCCGCCGGTGATAGGTGCTTCCCTGCAGCGCCGCGCGCCGATGAGCCGCCTCGACCCGCGCCTGCGCCTGCCGCAGCTGGCGGCGTTCATCGCCATGGTCTCGGTCACCATCGCGCAGGTCTCGGTCGGCTTCTTCGCGATTGATCGGCTGGGCCTGGATGCCGCCGCTGGTGCACGCATGGCAGGCATTGCACTCACCGCCGTTGGCGTCGGCCTGATCCTGGCGCAGGCGCTGGTGATGAAGCTGGAGGTTCACCCACGCCGCTGGATCGTCCTCGGCGCGCTGATTTCCGGCATTGGCTTTGCCTCGGTGGCGGGCGTGCAGCAGGGCTGGCAGTTGCCGGCGGCGTACGCGCTGGCCGCGTTCGGCATGGGCTTCGTGTTCCCCTCGTTCCAGGCGCTGGCCGCCGACGCGGTGGAAGCGCATGAGCAGGGCGCTGCGGCAGGCACGGTCGCTGCCGCGCAGGGGCTGGGCATGGTGGCCGGGCCGATGCTCGGCACGCTGTTGTATCGCGGCGGGCCCAGCCTGCCATATCTGCTGGTCGGCGCGTTGCTGCTGTTGCTGTGCGCGCTGGCTGCAGTGCATCGGATGAAGGAGACCCCATGAACGATTCCCTGATCCAAGGCACGTGGCCGGAGGCTGCGCCCGCGCCGCAGGAAGGCACCGACGACGCGTCGCTGTTCCTGCTGCAGCACGCCGGCCAGCACGTGCACGCACGCGGTTGCCGCGCCACGCTGCCGGCCGGTGCGCTGGAGACGCTCGCAGAGCGCGTTTCGGCCTTCTTCGCGCAGCAGCGTGGCGGTCCGGGCCTGCTGGTCGGTGCGGTGCCATTCGAACCGCGTGCCGACGACGCGTTGTACCAGCCCGAGCGCCTGCTGCCGGCCCTGCCGTTGCCGCCGCAGGCCGCGCCGGCGCTGGAGGGTGCCCTGCAGGCCGAGCCCGCGCCCGAGGCGTACGCGGCGTCGGTGGCGGCTGCGGTGCAGGTACTGCGCGCGCCCGGACTGGACCTGCAGAAGGTGGTGCTGGCGCGCAGCCTGCTGGCACGCACGCGGCAGTCACTTTCCCCCGAGGTGCTGCTGGCGCGGCTGGGCGCGGATCCTTCGGTGGCGACCTACGCGGTGCCATTGCCGGTGGCGCCGGGGCAGGCGCCCGCCTGGCTGGTGGGCGCGACGCCGGAACTGCTGCTGCGCAAGCGTGGCGCCGAGCTGTTGTCGCACCCGCTGGCGGGCTCCGCGCGGCGCGGCACCGATGCCGCCGAGGACGAGCGGGCCGCGCAGGCGTTGCTGGCCTCGACCAAGGACCACGACGAGCACCGCCATGTGGTCGAGGCCATCGTCGACGGCCTGGCGCCGTACTGCAGCCACATCGATGCGCAGCCGCGCCCAGCGCTGCATGCCACCGCCAGCATGTGGCATCTGGGTACCCGCATCCATGCCACCCTGAAGGATCCGCAGGCATCGGCGGCCGCGCTGCTGGCGCAGCTGCATCCCACGCCGGCCGTCTGCGGTACGCCGCGATTGGCGGCGCTGCAGCGCATCGGCGAACTGGAACCGGTACCGCGCGGCTTCTATGCCGGCGCCGTGGGCTGGTTGGACGCGCAGGGTGACGGCGACTGGTACGTGGCGATCCGCTGCGCGCGCCTGCAGGGCACGCAGCTGCGCCTGTTTGCCGGCGCCGGCATCGTCGCCGAGTCGCAACCCGAGGCCGAGGTGGCCGAAACCGCAGCGAAGTTCGCTGCCCTGTTGAACGCGCTGGGAGTCCATGCGTCCGCGCCCACCAACGAGCCTGCCGCATGAATAGCTCCGCTGACGCTTCCCGCCTGCCACTGCAGCAGGTGTGGCCCGACGCGCTGGTGGCGCGCTATCGCGAAGCCGGTCACTGGCGTGGCGAGACGTTCCCGGCGTTCCTGCGCGAACGTGCAGAACGCTATGCCGACGACATCGCGGTGGTCGCCGGTGATGTTCGCCTGAGCTACGCGCAGCTATGGCACGAGGCCGGGCGCATCGGTGCCGGCCTGCTGGCGCTCGGCCTGCAGCCTGGCGAACGGGTGCTGGTGCAGCTGGGCAATACCGCCGGGTTCATCACCACCGTCTGCGGCCTGTTCCGGGCCGGCCTGGTGCCGGTGTATGCGTTGCCGGCGCACCGCATCACCGAGCTGGTCCACTTCGCCAGCAAGGCGGAAGCCAGTGCCTACATCACCACCGCACTGCACGATGGCTTCGATCATCGCGGGTTGGCAAGGGCGCTGCAGGCCGAAGTGCCGGCGGTTCGCCATGTGGTGATCGACGGCGATGCGGCGGAGTTCGTCGCGCTGGAGGTACTGCAGGGCGATCGCAGCCAGCTGCCGTCCGATCCGGACCCGCAGTCGGTGGCGTTCCTGCAGATTTCCGGTGGTAGTACCGGGCTGTCCAAGCTGATTCCGCGTACCCACGACGACTACATCTACTCGTTCCGTGCCAGCAATGACCTCTGCGGCATCAACCGCGACAGCGTCTATCTGGTCGCGCTGCCGGCCGCGCACAATTTCCCGATGAGCTCGCCCGGCTTCTTCGGCGCGCTGTATGCCGGCGCTCGCGTGGTGCTCAGTCCCGGCCCCGGTCCGGATGCGGCCTTCCCGTTGATCGCCCGCGAGAAGGTGACCTGCTGTGGGCTGGTGCCGCCGCTGGCGTTGCTGTGGGCACAGGCCGCCGCCAGCAGCAGGCATGACCTGTCCAGCCTGCAGGTACTGCAGGTAGGCGGGGCCAAACTGGTCCCGGAAGCCGCACGCCGGGTGATCGACGGCCTTGGCTGCACGCTGCAGCAGGTGTTCGGCATGGCCGAAGGCCTGGTCAACTACACGCGGCTGGATGATCCGGAAGAATTGATCGTGGCCTGCCAGGGCCGGCCGATCAGCCCGGATGACGAAGTGCGCGTGGTCGATGACCATGACCAGCCGGTGGCCGAAGGCGAGGTGGGGCATCTGCTCACCCGTGGCCCGTACACGATCCGTGGCTACCACAACGATGCGGTGGCCAATGCCCGCTCGTTCACCGACGACGGCTTCTATCGCACCGGCGACCGCGTGCAGCAGCTGCCCGGGGGCTACCTGGTGGTGCAGGGCCGCGCTGGTGACCACATCAACCGCGCGGGCGAGAAGATCTCCGCCGAAGAGATCGAAGACCACCTGTTGGCCCACCCCGGCGTGTTCGACGCCGCCGTGGTCTCCATTCCCGATGAGTACCTGGGCGAGCGCAGCTGTGCCTTCGTGATTCCGCAGGGCGAGCCATTCAAGGCGCCGGCGCTGAAGGCGTGGATGCGCGGGCGCGGTCTGGCTGCGTTCAAGGTGCCCGACCAGATCGTGTTCGTCGACAGTTTCAATACCACGGCGGTCGGCAAGATCAGCCGCCGCGAACTGCGCGCGCAACTGCGTGCGCGTCATCTGCAACAGACAGGAGGAACGCGCTGATGGCGCTGCCCCGTATCACCGACTATCCCTTGCCGACCGCCGCCGAACTACCGCAGGCGCGTGGCCCGTGGCGCCCGCAGCGCGATCGTGTGGCTTTGCTGGTGCACGACATGCAACGCTACTTCCTGGCGGCATTCGACGCCGGCAGCACGCCCTTGCGGCCGGCGGTGGACAACATCGTGCGCCTGCTGGCGCACTGCCGCGCGCAGGGCATTCCGGTGTTCTACACCGCCCAGCATGGCGACCAGGACCGGCGTGACCGTGGCCTGCAGGCCGACCTGTGGGGGCCGGGCATGCGTCGCAGCGCCGACCATGAGCCGATCATCGAGGCGCTGGCGCCGCAGCCGGGCGAGCATGTGCTGGTCAAGCATCGCTATAGCGCGTTCCAGCGCAGCAACCTGGAGACGCTGATGCGGGTACGTGGGCGTGACCAGCTGCTGGTGACCGGCGTGTACGCCCATATCGGCTGTACCGCGACCGTGGTCGAGGCCTTCCAGCGTGACATCGAGGCCTTCATCGCCGCCGATGCGGTGGCGGACTTCTCGCGCGCCGACCACGATCAGGCGCTGCACTGGATCGCGCGCACCTGCGGTGTGCCGATGACCACCGATCAGCTGCTGGAGGTGCTGTGATGACGGCCACCGGTGAGGTGCTGGATCTGGAGCGGATGCGCGCCGACGTCGCGCGCGTGCTGGAGTGCACGCCGGCCGAGATCGGTGACGACGACAACCTGATCGACCTGGACCTCGACTCGATGCGCATGCTCGGCCTGGTTCTGGCCTGGGGCAACACCGGCCTGCCGCTGGAATTCTCGCAGTTGGCCGAGCACACCACGCTGCGCCAGTGGTGGGGCGTGGTGCAGCACCTGCAGGCCGCGCAGCACGCATGAACGCCGTCGCGCTGGCCACGCCGGTGGCGCTGACCGAGGCCCAGGCCGGACTGTGGTTCGCACAGCGGCTGGCACCGGGCAATCCGTCGTTCAATACCGCGCACGCGGTGTGGATCGACGGCCCGCTCGACGTGGCCGCATTCGTTGCAGCGGCAGACCAGGCTGCCGTCGAGGCCCAGGCCTTCGCGCTGCGCTTTGCCGAGGGCGCCGATGGCCAGCCGCTGCAGTGGCATGATCCGGCACACGTGCCGTTGCTTTCGGTGCGCGATGTGTCCACCGAGGCGGATCCCGCCGCTGCGGCACGCAACCTGATGCACGCCGACCGGCTGAGCCCGGTCGATCCCACCCGGGACCGGATCAGCCAGCAGGTACTGTTCGATCTGGGGGGCCTGCGCTGGGTCTGGTACCTGCGCGTGCATCATCTGGCGGCCGATGGTTACGGCATGGCGCTGTTTACTGATCGGGTGTGCGCGTTGTACGCCGGTCGCACGGGTGAACCGCTGCCGGGGCTGGCGGGCGTGCTGGCCGATGATGCCGCGTATCGCGCCGACCCGCGCCGCGCGCAGGCCGGGCAGTGGTGGCGTGCGCACATGCAGGGCGCACCGGCAGGCGTAGGCCTGGCCGGCACGCTCGCGGCCAGTGATGACGCGCTGCGCTGGGTGCAGCCGCTCGATGCGGCCTTCCGTGAGCCGTTGCTGCAGGCGTCGGCACGTTGGCTGCAGCCCTGGCCGGATGTGCTGGCCGCGCTGGCGGCCGAGTACCTGCGGCGGATGAGCGCTGCCGATGAAGTGGTGCTGGGCGTGCCGTACATGGCGCGGCTCGGCAACGCGTCGGCGCGGGTGCCGGCGATGGTGATGAACGTGTTGCCGCTGCGCGTAGCGGCCGGCGAGGGCAGCGTCGAGGCCTTCACCCGCGGCCTGGGCCGGCAGCTCAGCCAGGGTCGCAAGCACGGCCGTTACCGCGGTGAGCAGCTGCGCCGGGACCTGGGCCTGGTCGGCGCGCAGCAGCGCCTGCACGGTCCGTTGGTGAATGTGCAGCCGTTCTACAAGCCGCTGGCGCTGACGGGCGTGCAGGCGACGCTGGAGGTGCTGTGCACCGGGCCGGTGGATGACCTGACGCTGGGTTTCCGTGGCGATGGCAAGCACCTTCTCGATCTGGAGATCGAGGCCAATCCCGCGCTGTACAGCCGTGAGGAGGTCGAGGCGCACGCGGCGCGGCTGCTGCATTTCGTGTCGGCGGTATTGCAGGCTGACGATATCGCCGCCGTGCCCCTGGCGACGCCCGCGGAGGCGCTGCAGCTGCTGCAGGGTTTCAATGCCACTGCGCACGCGCTGCCGGAGACCACCCTGGTCGAGCTGCTGCAACAGGGCATGGACCGCGACCCGCACGCGCCGGCGCTGGTGTTCGGCGATACGACGCTGGATTACGCGACGCTGGAAGCGCGCAGTTTCGCGCTGGCGGCACAGCTGCGGGCAATGGATGTCGGCCCGGACAGCGTGGTGGCGGTGGCATTGCCGCGCTCGCTGGAGCTGGTGATCGCGCTGGTCGCGGTGCTGCGTGCAGGCGCGGCCTATCTTCCGCTGGACCTTGCCCATCCCGACGAGCGGCTGGCACGTATTCTTGCGTCGGCACAGCCGGGATGTGTACTGGCTGAGGCGGAGGTTTCGGCGCGCATGTCTGGTGTGCCGGTGCTCGCGCCGGAGCAGTGGACCGCGCTGAGCTTCGCCGCGCCGTGGGCCGATCCGGCGCCCAGCGATGCGGCCTATGTGATCTGTACCTCCGGTTCGACCGGCGAGCCCAAGGGCGTGGTCGTCGAACATCGCGCGATCGTCAACCGCCTGCTGTGGATGCGCGAGCACTACGGCATCGGCGCCGATGACCGCGTGCTGCAGAAGACCCCGGCGACCTTCGATGTCTCGGTCTGGGAGTTCTTCCTGCCGTTGCTGTGCGGGGCCACGCTGGTGGTTGCCGGGCCCGATGCGCACCGCGATCCCACTGAAATGGCACGCTTGATCCGTGGCCATGGCATCACCACGGCGCATTTCGTGCCGTCGATGCTCGACGCGTTCCTCGCTGCGCCCGCTTCGGAAGGGCTGCAGCTGCGCCGGGTATTCACCAGTGGCGAGGCGCTGGACGCTGCGTTGCGCGACCGCTTCCATGCGCGCGTGCACGCTGAACTGCACAACCTGTATGGCCCGACCGAGGCCGCAGTGGATGTCAGCTACTGGCCGGCGTCGGCGCAGGATCGCTCGCGGCCGGTGCCGATCGGGTTCCCGGTCTGGAACACCCGCCTGTACGTGCTGGATGCCCGGATGCAGCCGGTGCCGGTCGGTGTGGCCGGTGACCTTTACCTGGGCGGCGTGCAGTTGGCACGCGGCTATCTTGGTCGCGACGATCTGACTGCCGAGCGCTTCCTTGAAGATCCTTTCCTGGCGGGCGAGCGAATCTACCGCACCGGCGACGTCGCGCGCTGGCGCCACGATGGCGCGGTCGAGTACCTGGGCCGCAGCGACCACCAGGTGAAGCTGCGTGGCCTGCGCATCGAGCTGGGCGAGATCGAGGCGGCACTGCGCGAACTGCCGGGCATGGAGCGGGTGGAAGTGCTGCTGCGCCAGGATGCGCCCGGCGATGCTCGCCTGGTGGCCTATGTGCCCGTGGCGCTTGCCGACGCGGTAGTGCTGCGCAGCCACCTGGCCACGCGCGTGCCGGATTACATGGTGCCCTCGGCGTTTGTGGGCGTGGAACACTGGCCGGTGACCGCCAACGGCAAGCTCGACCGCAACGCATTGCCGAAGCCACCGCAGCGTGAAGTCGCTGGACTGGCACCACGCACACCGTTGGAACAGGAACTGGCGTTGCTGTTTGCCCAGGCACTGGGGCGTGAAGCGCCGGTGGCGGTGGATGCGGATTTCTTCAGTCTCGGCGGTGACTCGCTGTCGGCGGTGCACCTGCTGCTGGCCATCGAGCAGCGCTGGCGCTGCGATCTGGGCCTGGGCGCCTTGTTCGCGCAGCCCACCGTGGCCGCGTTGGCGGTTCGCATTGCCGAGCCGCCCGCGCTGGCCGATCACGCACTGGGGCCGGTGATCGCGCTGGCCGCGACCGACGCTGCCGGACCCACGCCGCTGTTCGTGCTGCACCCGGCCGGTGGCATCGCCTGGAACTACCGCAGCCTGGCCCGGGCACTGCAACCCGCCCGCCCGGTGTATGGCCTGCAGTCGCCGGCACTGGACGCGCGGCTGCCACTGCCGAGCAGCATCGAGGCGATGGCCAACGACTACGTACAGCGCGTGGTCGCACTGCAGCCGAAGGGGCCGGTGCATCTGCTGGGCTGGTCGGTGGGCGGCATCCTCGCCCAGGCGATGGCGGTGCGCCTGCATGAGATCGGCCGCGACGTCGGCGAACTGGTGCTGCTGGATGCCTATCCCAGCGAGTGCTGGCGGGCCGAGCCGGAACCGGATGCCATCGCCGCACTGCGGGCACTGCTCGCGATCGCCGGCCACGATCCGGATGCGCATCCGGAACTGGACAGCCGTGAACGCATTCTCGCGTTCCTTCGTCGCGGCGGTAGTGCACTGGGCAGCCTGCCGAATGTGGTGCTCGACGGCGTGGTGCGCGCGGTGACCGGTACCAATCGGCTGATCCGCGAACACATCCACCAACCGTTCGACGGCACGCTGGTGCACGTCCGCGCGGGCCGGGATCACCAGGCGCGGCCACAGCTGCAGTCGGCGCTGTGGCGGACCCACGCACGCAAGGTGCAGGCGCTGGAACTGCCGTTCCTGCATGCCGAGCTGACCGGCCGCGACGCGGTGGCGCAGCTGGCACCGTGGTTGTCGGCGCGGTTGCGCCACTGGGACGAGCAACAGGAGATCGCAACATGCAGTTGACCGGTTTTGAAGGTCGCGTGGCACTGGTGACCGGTGCCGCCGGGGGCATCGGCGAGGCACTGGTACAGCTGTTGGTCGAGGCCGGTTGCATCGTAGTGGCGACTGATCGCGGGGCGCCGCGCGTGGCCGATAGCCGGGTGACGTCGCTCGCACTTGATGTAACCAACAGCGCCGCAGTGGACGCCTTGGTGGATCAGGTCGAGTCCAGCATCGGGCCGATCATGCTGGCCGCCAGCGTGGCCGGCGTGCTGCACGTGGGCAGCGTCGCCGAGACTGGCGACGCCGACTGGCGCCGGGTGTTCGCGGTCAACGCCGATGGCGTGTTCCACGTTGGGCGTGCCTTGGCGCGGGTGATGTCGCCGCGCCGGCGGGGCGCGATCGTTACCGTCAGCTCAAATGCGGCCGGCGTGCCGCGGCACGGCATGGCCGCCTATGCGGCATCCAAGGCCGCCGCCACCATGCTCACCCGCTGCCTCGGGCTGGAACTGGCGCCGCTGGGCATCCGCTGCAACATCGTCGCCCCCGGCTCGACGTTGACCCCGATGCAGACCGGCATGTGGCAGGACGAGCACGGTGCCGAGCGGGTGATCGCCGGCAGCCCGGAGATCTACAAGGCCGGCATCCCACTGCGCAAACTCGCCACCCCGGAGGATGTCGCCCATTCGGTGATGTTCCTGCTCTCCGAGCAAGCCGGGCACGTGGCGATGAGCGACCTGTACGTGGACGGCGGCGCCACCCTGCACGGCTGAGGTCCGGTAGTGCCGGCCGCTGGCCGGCAACCCACAGCTCCGGTAGTGCCGGCCGCTGGCCGTCAACCCACAGCTCCGGTAGTGCCGGCCGCTGGCCGTCAACCCACAGCCCGGTAGTGCAGGCCGCTGGCCGGCAACCCATGGCCCCGGTAGTGCCGGCCGCTGGCCGGCAACCTCATTCAACTTCAGACATCTCCCAACCCCCATCGAGGCTTGGCCTGACAGCCAACGCCCAATGATCGACCCACCATGGCGCATGAGCAGCCACCGCCTCCGCCTGGGCCGTCACTCGATCATCGGCCAGGCCTATGTCCTGACAACCACGACCCACCAGCGCCGCCGGCTCTTTGAAAGCGAAGCTGCAGCAGCATGTGTAGTCGACCAGTTCCATTACATCGAACAGCGCGGGCTCGTACGGTCACACGCATGGGTTGTCATGCCGGATCACGTCCACTGGATGTTCGAGCTGCGTGCAGCTCACCTTCCAGACGTCGCGCGCCGGATGAAATCGTCGAGCGCACTTGCCCTGAATCGCCTGGCGGGCCATCGAAGTACGGTGTGGCAGCCCGGCTACTTCGATCATGCAGTGAGGACCGAAGAGTCGCTGGCGCGGCAGGCGCTGTACATTCTGGGGAATCCGGTGCGCGCCGGTCTTGCTGGGCAGATTGGCGAGTATCCGTATGCGTGGTCGGCCTGGATGTGATGCCGGCCAGCGGCCGGCACTACCACAGCGAAACCGAAGCGCCGCGCATATCGCGTTCCGGCGCGCAGAGCACCCGCGATGGTAGTGCCGGCCGCTGGCCGGCAACCACATGAACCCACACGGAGATGCGTGATGCCGGCCAGCGGCCGGCACTACCAATCAATGGTCAGCGCGGCTTGCGTGTCCGTTTCGGCTTTGCGGTATCACCGCCGCTGGCGGCGCCATCCTGCAGTGCCTGCAGCCAGGACAACGTGTCCACGTAGTCGATGAAGTGGCGCAGGTAGCCGGGGCTGGTGGCCTGCATCGTGTCCAGCATGCGCTGCACCAGCACCGCCGAGTTCAGCGGGCCGCCATCGGCCGGGGCCTCGGTGCGCAGCGAG
This sequence comes from Stenotrophomonas sp. PI_27, assembly GCF_027854495.1. NCBI lineage: Bacteria > Pseudomonadati > Pseudomonadota > Gammaproteobacteria > Lysobacterales > Lysobacteraceae > Stenotrophomonas > Stenotrophomonas sp. PI_27. The sequence goes on along the minus strand of NZ_JAJNOF010000002.1, from coordinate 407,130 downwards.
CGGCGCACCTGCAGTTCGCTGCGCAGCTCCGACCACTCGCGCTGCACCTGCTGCAGCATCGGCACCTGCGGGTAATGCGGCAGCGAGCGCGACCCCGCATCGAGATCACGCACCAGTGCGCGCAGGCCCTCCAGCGCTGGCGGCTTACTTGGCATCCGCGGCCTTGGGCTTGGGAATCGGCGCGATCTCGACGCGACGGTTGCGCGCTCGGCCTTCCTCATTGGCATTGGAACTGACCGGCTGCTCGCTGCCGAATGCGGCGGCGAACACGGCGTCGGCCGGTACGCCATCGGCGATGAGCGTACGCGTCACGGTCAGCGATCGCTGCGCGGACAGCTCCCAGTTGTCGGCGAAACGACGATTGCCTTCGCGCACCGGCGCGTCATCGGTGAAGCCGCTGACCATCAGGATTTCCTCGCGGCTGCCCAGGTAGGCGGCCAGCGGCGCGGCCAGGCTGCGCAGCAACTCCTGGCCTTCGGGCTGCAGCTGGTCGGAGTTCAGCGCGAACAGCACGCTGCCGCTGATGCCGATGCGGCCATCCACCAGCGTCACGCGGCCGGCGGCCAGCGGTCCAGCCAGCGCCTGTTCCAGCGTCTGCAGGCGCTTGGCTTCGGCCTGGCGCTGTTTTACTTCCTGGTCCAGCCGCTGCGACAGCTCCAGCTGCACCGCGACCACGCCGACCAGGATCAGCACGAACGCGCCCAGCAGTACCGACATCAGGTCGCCGAAGGCGGCCCAGATCGGGGCGTGCGAACCGCCGTCGACCTCCAGCTCGTCGCTCATGCGCTGCCGGCCTTGCCGCGGCGCGCGGCCAGCTGCTGCAGTTCTTCCATCACCTGTTTCTGCGACAGCAGGCTGAGGTCGACCACTTCGCGCGCCTGCGCCACGTAGTAGGCCAGCTGTTCATCGCTGCGGGCCAGCGAGGCGTCCAGGGCGCCACCGATCTCTTCCAGGCGGCCGGACAACGCGGTGGCGGCGGCGCCGAACTGCGCGACCGCTTCGCCGAAGGTGCCGGCCAGCTGGCCCACTTCGGCAGCGCTGCCGTTGAGCGCGGCGGCGATGCCGTCCAGCTTGCCGGTCTCGGCAGCGATATGGTCGGTGAAGCGGGTGCCCACGCGTTCCAGCAACTCGGCCGAGCCACCGACCAGCGCGTCCACGGCGGTGCGCTGTTCGTGCGACGCATGGTTGACCGCATCGAGCAGGGTCTGCACGGTGGCCAGCAGGCGGCCGCGTTCCTCCAGCATTGCGTTGTCGCGCACCAGGCTCTCGGACAGCGTGCTGCGCAGCTCGTTGATGACATCGGCGGCAGCCTTCGGCGCGGCCGCGGCGGTCTGCAGCAGGGTAGACACCTCGGCCAGCGTGGCACTGGCCTGCGCGCGACCGTTCTCGCCGATCTGCTGTGCGGTGGCCGCCAGCGTGTCGCAGACCTGCTGCTGCTGCGCGGCCAGGCGTTCGCCGTTGGCCTGCAGGCGCGCGGCCAGCTCGGTGGACACATGCTGCAAGGTATCGCTCCAGCGCTGCAGGCGCTGTTCGTCGCCGGCCTGCAGCTGCGCCTGCAGGGTGGCGTGGGCCTGCTGCAGTTCGGCACTGACCGCATCCCAGCGCGCCTGGCGCTGCTGTTCGCGGCTGTCCAGGCTGGCCTGCAGCTCGGCGTGCGCGGTGGCGACGGCGGCCTGCGCGGCCTGCCACTCCTGCGAGCGCTGCTGCTCGTGGTCCTGCAGCAGGGACTGGCTGGCGCTGTGGTGCTGGGCCAGTGCCTGCAGCAACGCCTGCGCGTGCTCGTCCAGCTGCTGGCCGGCTGCGAGCAGCGCCTGCTGCTGGCGCTCGACCAGCGCGGCGTTCAGGGCCCGCTGCTGCTCGGCGGCGGCGCGCAAGGCCTCTGCATTGCCCTGTGCATCGGCCTGCAGGCGCTCGCCGATGCGCGCCACCAGCGCTTCGGCGTGCGTGCCCTGGCTCTCGCTGAAGGCTTGCAGGTGCTGGTGCAGTTCGCTGACCAGCGACTGCTGTGCCTGTGTCTGCTCGCCCAGGACCTTGGCCCAGCTGGACTCGGTTGCCATGCGGCTGCGCTCGAAACCCTCGCTCAAGCCTGCCAGCTGCTGCTGCACGGCCCGCTCGACACGGGCGTGCAGTGCTTCGCCGTGCTCGGCCAGGCCGGCCAGCGTGGTTTCGGCCATCGGCTGCAGTGCGCCACCGATGGCAGCGGCACTGGCTTCAGCACCCTCGCGCAGCGACTGCTGCAGCGACAGGGCCAGGCGTTCCTGCAGGGTCTGGCTCTGGGCCAGGAATTCTGCCTGGCCGGCCAGCAGACGCTCATTGGCGGCCGCGCTGTGCTGTTCAAAGGTGCTGGTCATCGCCTGCAGACGGTCGACCAGGGCAGGCAGGGCGGTGGACTGTGCCTGCAGCAGGCGCAGCGATTCGGCGCGCTGCCAGGCCTGCGAATACGGGTGCAGGTCGCCAGCAATGGCGCGGTCCAGCTGCTGCACGGCCTGCAGGCGGTCGCGGCGCAGCAGGGCGGCCAACAGGCCGAGCATGGCCGAGCTGGCCACGCCCGCGATCGAGGTACCGAATGCCACCGCCAGGCCCTGCACCGGCGAGGCCAGCGAGCCGCGGATGGCGGCCATGTCGGTGGCGCTCTGCAGGGCCATGCCGGTGCCACGCAGCGTGTCCATCATGCCCAGCAGGGTGCCGAGCATGCCCAGCAGCACCAGCAGGCCGACCAGGTAGGGGGTCAGCACCGGTGCGGGCAGAGCAGTGCGCTCGCCCTCCACGCGCAGGCGCACGGCGTTGCGCAGGCCCAGCGGCACGCGTTCCAGCCAGGCGGCAAGGCTCTCCTTCGCGCTGGACAGGTCGCTCAGTGCGCTGCGCAGGCCGTTGCTGGCCTGGCGGTAGCGGTACAGCTCCACGCCGCCGGCGATGTAGCAGGCCGCGATGATCGCCGCCACCGCTGCACCCAGCGGATGCACCGAAACGTAGCCGATGCCGATCCAGCACACGGCCAGCAGGCCGACAAGGAAAACAACGACATGGAAAGCAGTTCTGGACATGGTGTTCCGGTCAGTGGGAGCGCAGGGCGGCTTGCAGCCCTTCGATCGGGTGGAAGCGCAGCTGCAGCTCGGCAAGCAGCAGCGTGCGCATGTCATGGCGGAAGGCCGCGCGCCAGCCGGGCTGGCCGTGAACGCGGTCAAAACGGGCGCCGAGCACGGCCGGCGCCGTGGCCAGCAGGCTGTGCTCGCGCGGGGTGAGGGTCTGTTCCATCACCGCATCGACCTCGGCCAGCCGCGCCAGCTCCGGCGAAACCTGCACGAGCTGGTCGCGCAGGCGGCCGCGCAGGCGCCCGGTGGCGGTCTGGATGGCCTGCTGCAGCACCCGGTAGCGCTGGCGCAGCGAGGCAAAGTTGGGTGCAGCGGCGGCTTCGGCCAGGTCCAGCAGGCGCTCGGCCTCGGCATCCTCGCTGATCGAGGCCCGCAGGCTGGCGTGGGCGTGGGCGCAGTCGGCCAGCACATCGTCGACCGCTTCGCTGGCCTCGCCCGGCTCGGGCAGGCGTCCGCCCAGCGCCCCGGACAGGGCCACGGCACGGCTCCAGTCCACCCACTGGCCGAGGCGATCGGTCAGGGCGGGACTGGTGGCCGGCATCGCGCCGTCGCTGAGACGGGCGAGCAGGCGGAGGAACTCCGGTCCACCCAGGACCGGCTGCGCTGCGTTCGCCATCAAGGGGTGAGGGGCCAAAAACCGTTGATTTTACAACCAGATGAACCCGGCTGGATGAAGGCGCGGCCGGGGCAGGGCACCCGCAGGCGCGACAGGGCTTAGAATGTCCGGCTGCACCCATCCCGTTCGACCCCTGGAGTACCCCATGACTGTTGCGCAGTTCTACCCGATCGGCACCCCCGGACAGCCCTGGGGCGACGCGGAACGCGCACAGTGGCGGGCGCGCCAGCAGCGCCAGCGCAGCTACCAGGAGGATGTGGTGGCGGCCCTTGAGCGGCTGGACGACAGCGTCTTCGACGTGATCCAGTACGGCCAGCTGGACTATGCGCCGGACCACTACCCGCTGTTCGCGGTGGTCAACCATGACTGGAACCCGGCGCTGCCGACCGCGCTGATCACCGGCGGCGTGCACGGCTATGAGACCAGCGGCGTGCACGGTGCCCTGCAGTTCCTGGAACAGCAGGCCGAGCGCTATCTGGGCCGGCTGAACCTGATCGTGGCGCCGTGCGTCAGCCCTTGGGGCTACGAGCGAATCCAGCGCTGGAACCCGGATGCGATCGATCCCAACCGCAGCTTCCGTGATGGCGGCCAGATCGAGGAAGCGGCGGCGCTGATGCGCTGGGTGGCCGAGCGCAAGCCGAACCTGCTGGTGCACCTGGACCTGCACGAGACCACCGACAGCGACCTGCACGAGTTCGATCCGGCCCGCTGCGCCCGCGACGGCAAGCCGTTCGAGCGTGACACCATTCCGGACGGCTTCTACGTGATCGGCAACAGCGAGGATCCGCAGGCCGAGTTCCAGAAGGCCCTGATCGCCGCGGTCGCGCCCATCACCCATATCGCTCCGGCCGACGCCGAGGGCAACCTGGTCGGCCTGCCGTTGCAGTCGCCGGGCGTGGTCTGGGGTGAGTCGCGTTCGATCGGTGCCTGCGCCGGCTTCACCGATGCGCGCTTTGCCACCACCACCGAGGTCTACCCGGACAGCCCGCGCACCAACCCGCAGGAATGCAACGACGCCCAGGTGGCGGCGGTGTGCGCCGGCCTGGATTTCGCCCTGGCCGCACAGTAACGCGCCACGTTCCGGGCGGTGACCGGCATCAGCCGGTGCCGCTCTGCCGGCGCAGTGGCAAGTGGCGCGGCGGTCGTCGCCCGGCAGCCGGCGAACACATCGTGTTCGCGCTGGTACACGGCGCTGCTGACACCGAACAGGCCCAGCAGGGAATGGAACACGTTGTCATGGCTGTACGCGCGGTGCAGCGCATTCCCGCGCAGGCAGCCCATGTCCAGGCCCGCGTTGCGGCTGAATTCCGTTGAGAACCACATCACCATCGGCACCTGGGTCTGTTCGCGCGGGGCGATGAAGTAAGGCGTGCCATGCAGGTACATGCCGCGTTCGCCGAGCGACTCACCATGGTCGGAGACATAGATCAGCGCAACGTCGCGGTGGTCCGAATAGCCCCGCAGCAGGTCGATGGTCTCCGCCAGCACCCGGTCGGTATGCACCAGGGTGTTGTCATACGTGTTGACCAGTGCCTCGTTGCTGCAGTGCTGGATCTGGTTGCTGTCGCAGGTCGGGCTGAAGGTCCGCGACGCTGCGGGATACCGTTCAAAGTAGGTGGGCCCGTGGCTGCCAAGCTGATGCAGCACGACCAGGGCATCGCCGTTGATCGCGTCGATGCGTGCGCCGAGCTGATGCAGCAGCACGTCGTCGTAGCAGGTGCCGTCGGTGTTGACGCACTGGCCGGCCACCTTGAGTGCGGGCATGTCCTCGGTCGGTACGCGCTCGCACACGCCCTTGCAGCCGCCATTGTTGTTGTTGCGCCAGAGCACGCCGACGCCGGTACGCTGCAGGATGTCGAGCACGTTCTCCTCGGTCGCCGCGCGGACGTCGTCGTATTGCTGGCGGGTCATCTGCGAGAACATGCACGGCACCGAGATGGCCGTTGCGGTGCCACACGAGGAGACATCATTGAAGCTGATGACGCCGTCGCTGCGCGACAACCGCGGGTTAGTCGCGCGCGGGTAGCCGTTCAACTGGAAGTTCTGTGACCGTGCGGTTTCACCGACCACCATGACCACCAGCCTGGGCCGTGGCCCCGCGGTGCGCCGTGCGTCCGTGGCGATCCTGCGCAGCGGTTGCTGGCGGGTGCTGTAGCGGCTTTTCAGGTAGCCGTGGGTATGGCGCAGCACGTTCAACGGCAGCACCTGGTCGCGGATGTAGCGGTTGTTGCGCAGCAGGGAGGAATAGTCCTTGTAGAACGCAAAGCCGATCACCAGCAGCACCACCAACGACGCCAGGACATTGGCCGGCCACACCAGCAGGGAACGCAGCGAGGCCGCTCGGCGCGTGGTGCGCAGCAGGACCAGCGCGGTGGCCGGCAGCACCCCCAGCGCCAGCAGCGCGAGCAGCAGCGGCAACGAGAGATAGGCGTTCAGTTCGGCCTGATTGGTTTCGAACACGTTCTGCACCATGCTGCGGTCGATCAGCACGTTGTAGTGCAGCATGAAGTAGCTGCACGCGGCGCTGACGACGACCAGCACCACCAGCAGCGGCTTGCGCACGAAGGGGAGTGCCAGCAACGGCGTCAGCAGCAGGTTGAACAGGCAGAACAGCAGCGGCGGCAGGCTGGCCAGGAACAGCACGCTGCGCAGGCTGTTGAGGTCGATCAGCCCCCACAGCGTCTTCCAGAGGGCGATGTTTCCAATCGTGGCGAAGAACAGTGCGGCGGCCCAGACCAGAACGATCGGATGGGGCCGTGGGAAACGGAGGCATTGACGCACGAGCAGGTTCCGCGGAACAGGAGTGCGCGCAGTATCGAAACGGCTTTATCAGGAAGTTGTCAGGATTGCCGGGCTAGCCAAGCAGGATCACGCCCCACACCGCACCGACCATCAACAACGCGGTGGTCTGCGCGGCGCTGCCCATGTCCTTGGCGTTCTTGGACAGCGGATGCTGCTCCAGCGAGATGCGATCAACCACGGCCTCAATCGCGGAATTCAGCAGTTCCACCAGAAGGCTGATGAAACAGACCGCCAGCACCAGCGCCCGCTCGACCGTGCTGATGTCCAGCACGAACGCGGCCGCCATCAGCAGTGCGTGCAGCAGCAACAACTGGCGGAATGCCGCCTCGCCGCGAAAGGTGGCGATGAAGCCATCGCGCGAATGGATGAGGGTGTAGAAGACGCGGCTCAGTCCGGTCTTGCCGTGCGGGTACTTGCCGCTGTCCTTGGGGTGCTGCATGCCGTATCCAGAGCGGGGAGCAACCCCGAGCATGTGCAGCCCGATGTCAGGAATCCGTCAGATGCGGGGGCAGGGCCAGCGCAGGGTGAACCGGCACCCCTGCCCGGTGGATTCCACGGTCATCGTCCAGCCCAGATGCTCGACGATCCGCTGCACGATCGACAGCCCCAGCCCTTCGCCACTGTGCACGCCACTGGGCACGAAGCGCTGGAACTGCCGTGGATCGATGCTGGAGGGCAGGCCGGGCCCGGTGTCAGCGACGATGAGTGCGGTGTCGTGGAGGGTGATCCGCACTTCGCCGTTTTCGGTGTACTGGCAGGCGTTGCGCAGCAGATTCCACAGGATGCTGTGCGCCAGATCCGCGTTGGTGACCAGCACGGCGTCATGCCGGGCATCAAACGCAACGATCACGGGCTTGCCAGAAAGCCAAGGCTGGCAGCGCTCCATGCAGGCTTCGATCAACGGGCGCAGGGCCACTTCGTTGTGTGGCACGGTGCCGGGGGCGCGCGAGAGCAGCAGCAGGCAGGACAGCTGGCGCTGCATCTCCTGGGTGGTGCGCAGGATGCGCTCGGCGCTGGGAACCAGGTGGCTGTCGGGCGGCAACTGGCAGGCCAGCGTCTCGGCAGCACCACCGATGATGGCCAAGGGCGTGCGCAGCTCGTGGCTGGCGTCGCCGCTGAAGCACTGTTCGCGCTGCAGGAACCGTTCGAGCTCGTCACTATGGCGGGCAAAGGCGCGCGCGAGCACGCCGATCTCATCGCGTGCGTCCTGGTAGGGAAAGGGCTTGTGGCCGTCCTGCACCGCATCGGCCAATCGGGTGATGGGCGCGATGACGTGGGTCGCGACCTTGCGGCCGATCAGGAAGGCACCGAGCACGCAGATCGAAATGACCAGCGCGGCGAAGGCATTGATCAGATGTTCCAGATAGGCATAGTGCGCTGCGTCCTGCAGCAGGTAGTAGCGCTGGCCGCCGCTGTCGAAGACGCTCAGGTGCCACTCGTTGGGCGCCTCTTCGCCGTGATGGCCCGGGCCGTACTGGCGCAGCACAGCGGGCACGTCATCGGCATCGTACAACCGGGTCCCCGCTGGCAGGGCGGGGCGTTGGCCCCGGGCCAGCGCGGCCTGCAGCCGCTGCACTTCGCTGTGCTGGGTCCGCGCAACGACGGCGGCCCGGACCTGGTCGTAGTCGACCTGCTCGGCCAGCACGATGAACCCCATGGCACCGGCCATCAACAGCACGAACGAGATCGTGATGCGGGTGCGCAGGCTCAGGCGGCGGTAGAGGGACGCAGGGCTCACGCCTGCATGCGCCAGCCGACGCTGTGTACCGTGGTGATCAGCGCGGTGTCGAAGCTGCGGTCCACCAGCAGGCGCAGCTCATGGATGTGGGTTCGCAGCGCGCCGCTGTCCGGTGGTTCGTCGCCCCAGACCAGATACTCCATCTCCTGCTTGCGGACCACCGCGGGCGCCGCACGCACCAGGCACATCAGCAGCTTGTGCGACGTGGGCGTCAGCGCGATGCAGCGGCCTTGCCGCCAGGCCTGTGGTGAGCGCGTGTCCACCTGCAGGTCCTTCCACGCCAGCACGCTGTCGACCTGGCGACCCTGCGCGCGTCGTACCAGGGCCTTGATCCGCGCGTCCAGTTCCTTCAGCGAGCACGGCTTGACCAGGTAGTCATCCGCGCCCAGGGCGAGGCCCTGCACCCGGTCATCCACCGGGTCGCGCGCGGTCAGCATCAGGATCGGCACCGGGTTCTGGAACTCCTGGCGCAGCCTCTGGCACAGCGTCATGCCGTCCAGGCGCGGCAGCATCAGGTCCAGCAGGATGGCGTCGTAGTCGTGCTGCGTGGCCCGGCGCAGTCCGCTGGCACCGTCGCGGGCGTCGTCCAGCACGTAGCCCAGCGGTTCAAAGAAGGCATACAGGTTGGCAACCAGCTCGGGGTTGTCTTCGATGATCAGCAGGCGGGTCATGGCATGCGTCCTTGCGCGTGGCCGAACTCTGCCCGATCACTGGCTGATTGCCAATGCGCTGGCTGAATGGATCGCAATCGGCGCTCGGCGCCATCCAGCTTTACTGGTCCGGGCTGCGTGAATCGCGGATCGAATAGACCACCGAAAAGATCTTCCAGCCTTGTTCGGTGCGGATCAGCTGCCACATTTCCTTGCCCCAGTTGGTCTTCACCCCATCGTCGTGGAAGCTGTAGTCGAACGACACCGAGGCCACATCGCCATCCGTCTCGATCTTCGTGTTGGAGAATGTCTCTTCTTTCGGCTTCAGCGAGGCCACCGCCCCGTCGATCAGTGCGATGAAGTTGTTGGCGGGAATCTGCCGTGCCTTGATCGCATCGGGCTTGGCCCTGCGGATGTCCTGCAGGCGCACATCCTCGGAAACGTACTGCCAGCCGATGTCTTCCGGTTTATCAGAGAAGAACAGGCTCATGTAGGTCGGCTTGTCCTTGTTGATCAGCGAGGTGCGGAAGGATTCGACCACCTGTTTGATCGCCTCGACGTCGGCAGGGGCGTCCTTTGCGGCGTAGGCCGGCAAGCACGCCGGGAGGAAGAGGGCGAGGGCAGCGAAGCGTGCTCGTGCGTTGGGCATCATGGTGTCCTGGGGAGGAATAGGGGGGCGCTGGCGCATCACCGCGCGTAGGTTCGCCAGAAGAGCACGTGGTCTTCGGTCCTGTTGATGGCGACGAAGACTGATTTTCCGGATTCGGGCGCGCAGCGAAAGACACGGTACGACGACTTGAGCGTCCAGTCGCCCGGCCACCAGTATCGATCGAACGCAACAGGATCGCTGCTACTGAATGTCGTTGCCTGGCAATCCGCAGGCAGCTGCAGTGATACCGCAGGGGGTTTGGTGAAGGCCAGCGCGCTGGTGTTCGAGTCGAGGTCATGTACCTCTCGCAGGTCGGTCGCCGCTTGCGGCACCCAGCCGGGAATCCATCCCTTGTTCACCATGTCGGAATCGAGCGCCTCGCGCAGCGTGTCGAACGAACTGTCCATCACCAGGCCGCAGGCGCACAGTACACTGCAGAGTGTCACGACGATGGCGCGCCGGATCACTCCTCCAGGGCTGATCATCGTTGTCGTCCTCACCGGGGAGCACCCTGACCCGCTCTTCTGGCGCCAGACGCTTGAGCCGCTCTCGCAGTTCCAGTCGCAGGGCCGGTCGCTGGATTTGGCATGGCGCCGCCCTTGGGCCCGTACCGCTTCACGAACAGACGGTGCGCCTGCGTGATCCTGTCCTTCCGGCGCTTGCCTGCCATCGACGGGTGTCCCTGCGTTCATCCTGAATCATCGGTCGGCGCACGCTAGCACGGTTGCCGGGCGCCGCAACAGGTCCGCTTGTCGTTGAAGTTTGACGTCGAAGAGCGTCTGCGCGGATGATGCGCGGGCGCGCGGCGCAGGAGGGGATCTGTCAATGAGGACACTGATGTGGGGGCTGGTCGGGCTGTTTATGGCGTACGTGGCCGGTTGCTCGGCGATCTCGGCGTGGCATTCCCACGCGCTTGCCTCGGTCTCGGTCGGGGCGAGCAGGGCAGAGGTACTGCGGGCGCTGGGGCACCCTGACGTGGTGGAGCACGCCGGTGCTCCCTTTACCCGCTATGCCAGCCGTGGATGCAGTGGTCGCTGTGCGCAGCGATGGTGGTATGAGAACCGGCTGCGCCTGGATACCCAAGCCTGGTCGGTAGAGCTGGATGCTTCCGATCGCGTGCTCGCAACGTCGCGCTGGACATCACCGTAGAAGACCGCGACGAGCGCATGCGTATCCATCGACCTTTCATCTTCATCGCAAGCCTGGCCCTGATGGCGTGGTGCGGGCTGATGGGCGTACTGGTGCTCACCCATGGCTTCAACGAGCACGGCCTGCGCTGCGGCAGGCTGTGCTCACTGGAGACCTCCATCCGCCTGCTCTTTGGTGATCGGGGATTCGAAATACTGGTGGCGATGGGGCTATTTGCCACAGCGCTGATGTGCGGGTATATCGCGCTGCGGGAGGGCCTGCATGGCGGGCCGCGGAGGCGGGCGGGGCGCCGTGGGCGCAGACACCGCCGACCGGGGCGGCCCCGGTCGTAAGGTGTCTGCACCGAGGCAGATCGCCCCGCGTGGGACGTTGCAGGTCGCTTCAACGATGCAGGGCGTCGACAATCAAGCCGGTGGCGATCTCCACCAACAGGTACTCGTTGTCGGACTGGCGCACCCAGCGCCGGTCGCGGCCCGGCTCGCGCAGGTGATAGCGGGCGTAATCGTCTACCCAGTAGCGGCGGTCCACTTCGGCCCAGGGCAGGCGCTCGCCACGACGCCAGGCCTTCTTCTGCCAACCCGGCGGCGGCGCATCGCGGTGGTGCGGGCCGCCTGCATGCGGCGGCGGGCCGTTGCCGCGGGCATGGTGCGGCGGATCGGCGAAGGCGGGCGCTACGGCGAGTGCTGCGGCCGAGCCCACGGCAATGGCAAGAAGACGTATGGATGTCATCGGGATGCCTCCGTCATGGCCGCGATATGCGGCGCTGTGAGCGCGAATATAGGGCAGGCTGTGTGAATGAATACGGGTGTGGACAGGGCTTTCATGAACAGATCGGGGAGCGGCTGCGGCTGCGAAGACGATCTCAGCGGGCCGCACCAACGGCGACGGCCCCTCCAGCCCAACCGCCACCCAGTGACAGGAACACATCCATCTGACGGTCGACCCGCTGCGCGCGCGAGGCGGCCAGTGCGGACTCCGCATCTGCCAGCGCGGCCTGGGCCGAAAGCACGTCGAGGAAATCGATCCTGCCGTAACGGTACAGTTGCTGTGCCTGCCCGGCGGCCCGCTCGGCATCCCCACGCGCCTGCGCCAGGCTGCGCTCGCGTTCAAGCTCCTGCGTGCAGGCAGAAAGCGCGGTCTCGGTCTGGCGCAGGGCCTGCAGCACCACGCCGTCGAAAGAAGCAAGAGTGGCCTCTGCATTGGCGCCGGCCGCCGCGATGCGGGCCTCGGCCACGCGGCGGTTGGGCCAGTGCCATGAGAGCAGTGGCCCGACGCTCACCCCGGAACCGTCGGCCGAAAGCAGCTGACGCCGCGTGCCCGCTGTACCCAGGGAACCGCCCAAGGTGACCCGCGGATAAAGGTCTGCGGTCTCTACGCCGATCATCGCCGTGGCCGCCGCAAGGCCGCGCTCGGCGGCACGTATGTCGGGGCGCCGCTGGAGCAGCTGCCAGCCGTCACCGACCGGCAGCGCCTGCTCCAGCTCAGGGGGCTGGGGGCAGGCTTCCGCCTCCCTGGGATAGTCTGCCGGGACCCTGCCCATCAGTGCGGCCAGCTCGAACAGTGCGGCCTGGCGCTCCGCCAGCAGGTGCGGTACCGCCGCCGCGCTGCGGTTGACCGCGGCGCCGGCACGGCTGACATCGAAGTCCGTTCCACGCCCGCCTGCAGCCAGGCGACGGGTTGCCTCCAGCGTGGCGTGCTGTATCGCCAGCACCTGTCGGGTTGCAGTGAGCGTGTGATTGCGGGTGCACACCTGGAGATAGGCCCGGGTGACGGCCGCAGCGACGACCACGCGGACCTGGTCCCGTGCCGCAGCGACGACCTCCGCGTCCGCGTTGGCGGCTTCGATGCCGCGTCGGATGCCACCTGCAAGATCCAGTGGATAGGAGAGGTGAAGGCCCAGCACATACGACTGCGGCGCGGCCGACGCCTGGGTGTAGCCACCGGCATGGGTGAGCGTGCCCGATGCATCCACGTCGGTTTGCACGGCCCCGCGCGCGCGGTACTCCAGCACGGTAGCGCTGGCGCGCCGAAGGTTGGCCTCGGCGGCGCGCAGGTCGGTATTGGCTGCCAGTGCTTCGCCTACATAGGCGTCAAGCTGCGGGTCGCCATACAGCTGCCACCACCGATCCGGAGGCACGTCGCGGCTGAACGATGCGTCCTGGCCCGAGATGAACGGCCGCGCCGCCTGGGGAGAGGCCGCGACGGCATTCGCAGGCAGGTGATAGTCGGGGCCGGAGACGCAGGCCGTCATCGGCAGCAGGAGGGCAAGCAGCCCACCACGCACTGTTCGCACGCTCACTTGCAGGCTCCCTGTGCCGAGGGTGTGATGGTGACAGTCGCGGTGCGACCCACGATCAGGCGGGTATCCGCCGGCGTATCGTCGATACGGATGCGTACCGGGATGCGCTGGGCCAGCCTGACCCAGGTATAGGTCGGTGCCACGGCAGGCAGCAGGTTGTGCGTGCTCGAGCGCTGATCGTCGGCAATGCCGGCGGCGATGGTCTCCACGTGTCCGCGGACATCGCGGGCGTCGCCCATCAGCCGCGCCACGGCGGCATCGCCCTCGGTGATGCAGCCCAGTTTGGTTTCCTCGAAGTAGCCCTCGATACGCAGGCTGCCGGTGTCGATCAGCGCCAGCGCCTGCGCGCCCGGTTGCAGGTAGTCGCCGGCATGCAGGTCCAGGTTGGTGACGATGCCATCGGTACTCGCGCGCACCTCGGTGCGTTGCACGTTGAGCTGGGCAACGCGCTGCTCGGCCCGTGCCTGCGCCAGGGCGGCCAGCTCGGTATCGACCTTGGCCGCATTGCGTTCGCGTGTTTCCGAGGCGACCAGGTTGCCCAGTGCGTTGTCCCGCGTCGATTCTCGGCGGGCCAGCGCCAGCGTGGCGCGTGCGCTGCTGACCGCTGCGTCGGCCTTCTCAAGTGCGGCAGCGAAGCGCGGTTGATCCAGCACCAGTAGCAGTTGTCCGGCGCTGACCCGCTGGTTGTCGTGCACCCGCACCTGGGTCACCAGCCCCCCCATGTCTGATGCAACGCGCACCACATCGGCGCGCACCCGCCCGTCCCGCGTCCACGGGCGCATTTCGTAACGACTCCAGAGCGAAAGCGCGGCGACGGCAGCAAGTGCGCACACGCCCAGTGTGGCGCTCCAGCGCCCGATGACAGCAAGCAGGTGTTTCATTTCATCTCTCGAGCAGGGGCGCGAGCCGGATCATCAGCTCCGCCAGGATCACGAACAGGGACAGGCCCACCAGAGGCCGCGCGGCGAACCACCGGTACAGGCCGAGGCTGGCGAGCAGACGTGAGGTCAGCACCGACAGCACCAGCGCGGCCACCGCCACGGCGAGCAGTGCTGGAATGAGCACCCCATCAATGGAAAGATCAGGAAGCATGAGGTCAGTGCCGATGGGTGAGCGCGGGTACCAGCAGGTCGCGGCGCAGGCTGCAGAGCAGATGCAACAGGTGATCCCGATCAGCCCCGCTGCGGGCCGTCGCGGCCTCGTGCATGCGGTCCAGCAGTTCCAGAAGATGGATGTCGACACTGCGTGCCGAGTGGGCGCGTACCCTGAAATGTGCAGCGATGCGTTCGACCAGTGCCGCATGAAGCGCCCGGACCTGCGGGTTGTCCTGGCACTTGTCCAGTGCGCGGAGTTGGTTGGATGCACGTGCCGCGCGCACGTCCGCAAACAATGCCCGCAGGTCGTCTGCGGCACTGGAACCGCCCCGCAACCGGGGAGCGAGCTGCCCGATTCGATCCAGCATGCGGCTGAGCCAGGCCCGGGCCACGCCGCCTTGTCCGGCGGCGTGTCGTGCGATGTCCCGACGGATCGAACGCTCCAGCCGAGCGCGGTTGCGGCCCGCATCGGCGGTCTGGAACAACTGCATGCTGCACAATGCCACCGTCGTACCGATGAACAACGCAACGCTGTTGTTGAGTGCGCCGACGACGTTGACCGTATTGGTCGCACCCAGGCCGGCGATGAGCGGAAACGTCAGCACCACGCCCAAGGCGGCCATGATGAAGGGTGGTCGGGCCAGGAACGATCCGCACAGCAGCAGCACCGGCGCGAGCGCGGCAATCAGGCCGGTGATATCGGACAACGCGGGGAAGATCAGCAGACCGTAGAGCAGGCCGACGGCAACGCCGATCGACGACCCCACCAGATAGTGCATGAGATGCGGCGCAGGCGCTTCGATCGTGCCGAACAGCACGCACGCCGTGCCGATGATGGACACCGCCGTGGCGCCCTCCGACCAGCCGGTAACGATCCACAGCACGCAGCTCAGCAGGATGCCGACGAACGCGCCCAGCGCGCTGCGCAGGGCAAGCCGATGATCCCGGTGAAGTACCGCACCCTGCGCATGTCGCGCAAGGCGGGCAGGTACATGCCGGCGCCAGTCGGGGCGGGCAGCGCTTAGTTGTGCATGCAGCACGCGGCAGTCGGCGTGGGCGAGGTCGAGCTCGGCCTGTTGCGCGGCGAGGCCGGTCTGCATCAGCTCGCGCCAGCCAGGCGAATCCATGGCGCTGGCCTGTGATGAGCGCAGCCGTGCGAGGGAATCTTCCACCGCGCTGGACAGCATCAGTACGTCCAGCATCCGGTCATGCAGGGCACGCAGGATCTGCACCTGGGCCACGCCGTGGGCGCTGTCGAAGGGCAGGTGGATCGACAGCACATGCAGTTCGAGCAGGTCGGCCGCCACTTTCGAGCGGTCCGTCGCCAGCGCCGTGTCCGATGCGCCGGCGCGCATGTCGCGTGTCCATCGTTCCGCGTCATCCAGCACGGCAGCAACCCGCGCGTGCACGCGCATCGAGACCCGGCGCGGCAGCACCAGCCCATGTACCAGCGTAGCCGCCAGGATGCCGATGGCGATTTCCTGCACCCGCGTGATGGCGATGGTGAACACGTCTCCCGGCACCATCACCGCAGGAAACCCGATCAGGCTGGTGGTATAGCCGGCCAGCAGGAACGCGTACGCACGTGGCGTGCGGTCGAGCATCGCCAGGTACAGGCACAGCGCCATCCAGGTCGCAAGCGCGGCGCTCAGCACCAGGGGTGCATTGGCGAAACGTGGCACCAGCACGACGGTGGCGACGGCCCCGCCCACGGTACCGAGCAGGCGGAACAGGCCGCGGCTGAGTGTTGCCCCGGACAGCGGTTGCGACACCAGATAGACCGTCCCGATCACCCAGAACGGGCGATTCAGGCCGATCCTTAGAGAGACATACAGCCCCAGCGACGCGGCGAGCAGGCATTTGAGCGAGAACAGCACCGCCTCCTGGTCGGTCCTGAGGGCAGGGCTTTTCAACCAGGCGAATGCCTGGAACACGTGGGGACGGGCAGGGGTGGGGGCGTGCATGCGGCTCATGCTAGTGATCGGCCGCACTGGAGAATTTCGCTACAATGACAATTAATCGCTAAAACCGGTCAATGTGAGAATGGCTCGCATTTCGCTCCCCGGCTTTGACCTGGACCCGGACGAGACCGATCGCCCGGCGGTTGCCAGCCGCCTGCAGGTGGCCGAGCACGACGCGGAAATTCCGGTGCATGAGCATCGAAAGGGCCAGCTCATTCTTGCGCTGCATGGGGCGGTGACCTGCGAAGTGGCCAACGCGCTGTGGATCGTGCCGCCCCAGTGTGGCGTCTGGATTCCGGGCGGCATGCCGCACAGCAACCGCGCCACCGCCAACGCGCGCCTGTGCTACCTGTTCGTCGAGCCCGGCATCGTCGACCTGCCAGCGCAGTGCGTGACACTGGCGATCTCCCCGATGCTGCGCGAGATGATCCTGCACCTGGCCGACGCGCCGCTGGACTATCCGCATGGCAGCCACACCGACCGGTTGGCGCGGGTGCTGCTGGACGAACTGGTGCAGATGCCGGCCGAGCATCTGTCGCTGCCGGTCAGCCATCACCCGAAGGTGCGGGCGTTGGCGGCGGCGCTGTCGGCGGATCCGGCAGACCGCAGCACCATCGGCCAGTGGGCCATGCGCCTGGCCCTGGGCGAGCGCACGTTGACCCGGCTCGTTGAGCGAGAAACGGGATTGTCCTTCGGGCGCTGGCGGCAGCAGCTGCACCTGCTCATCGCTATTCGGGAACTTGCCGCGGGCGCATCGGTACAACGCGTTTCCGAGACGCTGGGCTATGAGTCGGTGACGGCCTTCATCACCATGTTCAAGAAGGCGCTTGGCCTTTCCCCGACGCGCTATTTTGCGGTGCGCCTGCGGGAGCAGTAGCCGGGACAACCCGGAAGGCCGTTGCCTGGAACGGCTACTTCAAGGTGCCGGAGACCGATTGAATCGCGGCCACCACCGCAGCAGGATCCTCGCGCTGGAGGGTGTGCCCGGTCGCCAGGTAGCGATGCGTGCCGCGCGTGAACCCCGAGAAGAGCAGGGCGTGCTGTGCCTTCCAGAGCGCCTTGCCCCCTGCGGTTTCCTCGAAGAACAGCGGCTCGGCAGCCAGCCGCGTTGCAGTCAGCAGCGCCACCGGCACGTCCGGCATCGTGCGCGGGGTTTCCGCACCGGGTGCATCCAGTTGTTCGGTCAGCACGGCGTAGTCGGCGGCCATGGCTGGCGGCAGCATCGCCCGCAGCCGGGCATCATCTGCCTGCACGCGGGCACTGTCGGCCTGCTTGAACGCATGGCGCTGCCCCATCGTGGCCGGGTCCACCAGCACCAGGCCCTGCAGGCACTCCGGATGGCGGCGTGCAAACTCCGTGGCCAGCAGGCCGCCATAGGAGTGACCCACCAGCACAACGCGGCGACCGGGTGCGAGCGTATCGATCACTGCCGTGAGGTCGGCCAGATGCGCATCGATGCGCTTGGGGTGGCCGTCGCTGCCGGACTTGCCAAGTCCTGCACGGGCGTAGGTGATGCTGTGGTAGTCGCGCCCCAGACCGGCAACCACCTCCTTCCAGGCGCCCGCGCCCTGCCCGAAACCGGATTCGAAGACCACGGTGATCGGGCCTGTCCCGGTCTCTTCGGCCTGCAGCGCGTAGGCACCGCGATCCACTTGGATTTCCCCTGCGTGGGCGGTGCCCGCCGCGGCCATCACCGCGGCCAGCGCCCACAACGTCACTCGGCTGCTTTTCATTGCCATTCCCCTGGGCCGTGACGCGTGCCGGCCCTTCCGATGGGTCAGGTCTGCAGCGGAGTGCCACAGCCTGCCGACCTCGCGCCAGGTCGTACTGGTAATGTAGTGAGGTATAACACCAATTCCCCGTGCAGGAAGTCATGGGACGGGGCGTAGTCCGCTGGATGGCGTTGGATGCTTGAATCTGTGATCGGTTACGCGACTCCGCACTTGAATGTGCAAGCGTCCTCAACGATAAAGGCGGCATGTGGCACTGCCGCATTCCGGACCAGGGACGATCCGAAGCATGACGCGGGGCACAGCTCCGCGTTCTCGTTCCCGCCGGCGCTGTGTTCGTCCAGGAAGGAGAACAGGGATGTTGGAACGACTGAAGACCATTTCGTGTGCCGTGCTGGCGATCGTTGCCGTTGGCTGCTTCGCCCCCGCAGTGGCACAGGCGCAGGAAAGCAAGATCACCTGGCGCATTTCACAGCCCGGCGGCAATTCGACGCAGTACAAGACCCAGCAGCAGGCGGTGCAGGCGATCAAGAGCCTGCCCGCACCCAGTCCATTCCCGCCGGAGTTCCAGTTCGGCTGGCAGTCTGTCGACAAGATCAAGTCGAAAGTTGTGGACTTGAACGGCAATACGTCGATCACCTACTGGATGGGGAAGTCGCAGCCCTCCGACCCGGACTGGTCCTACATCGGGCGTGACATATTCCCGACGGAAGAGGCGATGGTGGCCGATCTTCTTGCGGACCAACAAGCCAGCAATCCCATGTGCCCCGGGGCGGCGGTCACTCCTTCTGGCGACTGGTTTGCAGCTTCGCCCGATCAGGAAGGTGTCATCGAGTCGCGCTACTACGATCTGACTTCCATGGCTGGCAACAACACGGCTGAATCACCCTGCACGCCGTACACCGGAACGGTGGCGGTCGCGCGTACCCGGCGCTTGAACTGCCCGATTCCCCTCACACAGTGGTCCAACAAGCACAACGCCTGCGTCAGCGAAGAATTCGTTGCGACCATCACCTCGAAGTCGCAGAAATGCGACAAGGACGGCGGCAACGGTAGCTGCCCCATGTCCCGCAACGATACAGCGGTGAACATGAGTCCGATTCCCGACAAGGACCCGGCCTCCAACGGCGGTACCTGCGACGGTAATGTCGGCAACCCATGTGATGTTAAAACGGGCGAGAAGTACGAGATCGCGCCGGACTTCGATCTGGGCTGGATCGCGCTGACGCGCTTCTATCACTCCGGCATCTCGACCTCATCCGGTGGCTTCGGTTATGGCTGGACCCATTCGCTGGGCGCCCATCTGGCACTGGATGGCGTTGACAGTGTGGGCATCATTGAAAGTACTGGTTTCCAGCGAGCATTCAAGAAGGTCGGCCAAGCCTATGAGGCGGACGACGATAGTGGCGATCGTCTGGTCCAGAACGGCAACTGGACACTGTACTCGGAGGGCTCCCTCTCGACCTTCGGCGCGGACGGGCGTCTGGCCGCCAAGCGCTTCCCGGATGGCACGTCGCTGACCTATATCTACGACGACAGCGACCGCCTTGCGGCGGTCATCCACAGCAGTGGCCGCACACTGGAGTTCGTTTACCAGTCCGACGACTATGAGGCGCTGATCAGTTCGGTGCTGGTCGAAGGCATTGCGCTCGCCGCCTATACCTACACGCCGCAGAACCAGGTCGCCACGGTGACCTATGCGGGTGGCGATGTGCGCACGTATCACTACGAGAACCAGGCTTTCCCCCAGCACCTGACGGGTATCACCGCCGAGGACGGTCGCCGCTACAGCACCTTTACCTACGATTCCATCGGTCGTGTGATCTCCAGTCAGCATGCCGGCGGTGCCGATGGCGTGACACTGACCTACAGCCCCAATGGCGGTGCGGTGGTGACCGACGCGCTGGGGCGGCAGACCGACTACACCCTGACACCCGGCGGCGATAGCGCTCCGTCGCGCAAGGTGACCGGCCTGACGGATTCGCAGGGAACGGTCAGCCGAACCTACTACGACCAGAGTGTCGACTTCCGCCGGCGTCTGGATACCTACACCGATCGCCGTGGCATCCAGACCAAGCACACCTATGCGCAGGGTACCGATCCGGTAAGCGGTCGTGCCGTCAGCATCCATACCGTGACCGAAGCGGTCGGCTTGCCCGAGCAGCGTGTGGTGACCACGGCGCGCGACGTTGAAACCAATGCGGTACTGACCACCCGGATCGGCAATCGTGAAACCCGAACGTCCTTCAATGGCCGGCGCCAGCCGACAACCAACACGGTGACCGACATCGCTTCCGGTCAGACGCGCATCACCAGCTACACGTACTGCGAAGCCGCTGATGTGGCAGCGGCAGGCAGCTGCCCGGTGGAGGGGCTGCTGAAGAGTGTGGATGGCCCGCGCACGGATGTGGCCGATGTCGTTACTTATGCCTATTACTCGGATGATGCAGGGTGCGCGACCGGAGGTGCCTGCACCTATCGCAAGGGCGACCTGCGCAGCGTGACCAATGCGCTGGGCCAGACGGTCGAGACTCTGGCCTACGACGCGTTCGGGCGGCCGTTGTCGGTCAAGGATGCCAACGGCGTGGTCACCGACTACACCTACCATGCCCGCGGCTGGCCAACCTCGGTCACCGTGCGTGGCGCGACCACGGCCGAGAATCGGGTCACCCAGATCAGCTACTGGCCGACCGGCCAGGTGCAACAGGTCACCGAGCCTGACGGCGGCAGCGTTACCTATGTCTACGACGCCGCCCAGCGGCTGACGGATATCGCCGACAACGCCGGCAACACCATTCACTACACGCTGGACAACGCCGGCAACCGCCTCAAGGAAGACACTCTGGATACTGGCGGCACCCTGCGTCGCACCCTGGCACGGACGTTCAACACGCTCGGCCAGCTGACCGCACTGAAGGACGCGAGCAATCACGCCACCGGCTTTGCCTACGATGCGAACGGCAACCCGCAGACCGTGACCGACGCCCTGCAGCGCGTGACCAGCCAGCAGTACGATCCGCTCAACCGACTGGCGCAGACCCTGCAGGATGTCGGCGGCGTGGCGGCGGAGATCCGCAGCCAGTACAACGCGCTGGACCAGGTCACCCAGGTCACCGACCCGAAGGGCCTGCACACCACCTACGCCTACAACGGGTTCGGTGACCTGACCGGGCAGGTCAGCCCGGACAGTGGCGCCAGCAGCTTCACCGTGGACGCAGCCGGCAACCGCAAGACGGCCACCGATGCGCGCGGCATCACCGCCACCTATCACTACGATGCGCTCAACCGCCTGATCGGCATCGCCTACCCGGATCCCAATCTGGACGTGGGCTACAGCTATGACGTGGCGCCAGCGGTCTGTGCCGCCGACGAACGCTTTGCCAAGGGACGCCTGGGGCAGGTGCTGCATGCCAATGGCAGCACCCAGTACTGCCATGACCGTTTCGGCCAGGTCACCCGCAAGGTGCAGACCGTCAATGGTGTCGCCAGCACACTGCGCTATGCCTACAGCAAATCGGGTCGCCTGAGCGCGTTGACCTACCCAGACGGGAGCGTGGCCGACTACGTGCGCGATACCCAAGGGCGCATCAGCCAGATCGGTCTGACCCGCCCCGGCCAGGCGCGCCAGATCGTGGTGAACAACGTGACCTATGCGGCCTTCGGCCCGGCGACCGGCTGGACCTACGGCAACGGCCGCCAGCTGCAGCGTCCGCTGGATCTGGATCACCGCCCGCAGGCGGTGCATGACCCGGCCGCCGGTGGCCTGTCGCTGGGCTATGGCTACGATCCCGTCGGTTCGATCACCGAGCTGAAGAACGGCACAGGCTCAACGGTGCTGGCCAAGTATGCCTATGACGCGCTGGGTCGCCTGACCCAGACCCAGGACGGCACGACCGGCACCCCGATCGAAACCTATGCCTACGACGCCACCGGCAATCGCACCGCGCTGACCACCTCGGCAGGCACCGCCAGCTACACCTATCCCGCAACCAGCCACCGGCTGACCGCAGTGGATGGCGAAGCGCGCAACCATGACGCTGTGGGCAACACCACCCGCATCGGCAGCAAGACCTTCACCTACAACGATGCCAACCGCATGAACGCGGTGAAGCAGGGCAATGCCGTGTTGGAAAGCTACGGCTACAACCACCGGGGCGAGCGCGTGCTGCGTACTCCGGCTGGTGGCGCTGCTCAGATCACCCTGTATGACGAGGCGGGGCAATGGCTGGGCAACTACTCGGCCACGGGCCAGGCGCAGCAGCAGGCCATCTGGCTGGAGAATTATCCGGTGGCGCTGATCAACGTGCCGAGTACCGGCGTGCCAGAACTGGCCTACGTCCAACCAGATCACCTGGGCACCCCGCGCGTGGTGATCGACCCGGCGCGCGATGTCGCGATCTGGGAGTGGAGCAACAAGAGCGAAGTGTTCGGCAACCAGATTCCAAGTGCTGACCCGGACGGCGATGGTGTGGCGTTCGAGCTGGCACTGCGCTTCCCGGGCCAGCAGGCGACGGATGCGAGTGGGTTGTTCTACAACTACCAGCGCGAGTACGACCCGGCGGTGGGGCGGTACTCGCAGAGTGATCCAATCGGGCTGGAAGGTGGAGTAAACACCTATGCCTATGTTGGATCCATGCCGATTGCCCTAAATGATCCGCATGGGCTTCAGGCAACCTTCGCCGATTGCGTTTCGGAGAGGCGATGGGACTGGGGCAAGCTTGGCGCTAGCGGGCCGGAGAGTACGTCGACAACTGGTGAAGTCGCATCCGGCGCACAGGTGGCAAATGCTGCTGCCAATTCTGCAGTTGGAAGCACTGGCTCGGGCATCAGCGCTGCTCCTCATGCCACGACGTGGCAGCATGCTGCGGGTTCCCAAGCCGGGCAGGCGATGCAGCGGGCGGCAAACGGACGCCGATTCGGTCCAGTTCAAGCGTCGTGGAGTTCGGCAGGAAGACTTTTGGGGCGCGTGGCTGTGGTGACGACTGTATGGGAGGGGTTCTGGGATATCGGCTCCATGGTCTATTGTGGCTGCAGCGCAGGCGGTGGATAGAGGCGAATGGAAATGAAAGACAAACTGAGAGAAAGAGAGGCGCTGTCGCCAACTGGCTTCTATGACCGATACTATGCGGAGAGTGGCCTGGACCAGGAAACCGTAGTGGAGCTGCTGGAGCATGTTGCAGGCGAGCTTCGTTTGCCCTCCGGGAAGCTCCGTCCTGGAGATCGATTTTCGAAGGAACTGTCGCCCGGTGAAGCTCATGGTTGGGACTCGGGGTATGGGGTGTTGATATTCGAGCTTCAATCGCTCGCAAAAAAACGTGGTATTGCAGTCGATCGCCGGGTGGATTCGCTCGACGACTACATTCGTATCATGGCGGGTCTCTATTGATCAGGTTGATGCGTCCCTGACCGGCTATCGGCGTGAGATGTCGCAGTGCGTACTGAGGATTCGGGGATGCCAAGGGTGGGGTGTGTCGCCGCTGTCGTTGCCGGCCTGGTTCTGGCCGGCTGTGCAACATTGGGTGGCGATATGATCGTGCGCGTCTCGGGAAGCGTGCCGCCAGGTCAGGGTGACGTTCGCGCTCTCAATTGTGAGCTGAGCATGCTTGGGGAGGGCGAAGGTGTAGTTTCGTCGAAACCGGTTGGAAGCACATTCTCGGTCCCCATGATGGTCGTTGCAGGGCCGGAACCCAGAAGCTACCAATTCGCCGTCGAATGCAGGGATGGTCGGAGGTTCGCATCCAAGCCGGTGCAGATCAGTAGTCGGCGGTCCTATGCCCGGGATCTCAATCTTGGGGAGCTTCAGGAGCGGTGACCGGCGAGCGTCGTCGCGCATCCCAGATGCTCTGATGGGGAATCTAGTCCATGAGATTCATTTACGTGTTGCTCTTCATCCTTCTCACGGGTGCGGCGCTATTTTCATTTCGCAAACTCCAACGAGGTGAGCTGGGTGAGAAGCCGGTTTATGCCGCTTTGCAAAGGGCAGAGCTGGAGTATAGACGCCAGCCGGTTGGCGACCTGATCTATGAAGAAGGGGGCGGGCATCTGCTCGCCGGGTTCTCTATAGACGCGCAAGCGAGGGTTTGGGTTGCGTTGGACACAACGAGGGACAATGGGGATCTGTTTGTCGTCCCTATGCACGGGGAACAGAGAATCTCTTGTCAACTCGTCGATCACCTGGTGTCGGCCAATGTTGGATCAGCACAGGCTAGGCACGCGTTGAAGGCGTCTTGCGTGAAGTAGGGCGTTGCGAGGCTGAAGAAATTCCCCGTACACGCCGCAGCAATGATGACGGCGGTGATTCGGTCGTTCTGTTGTATGGGTTTGGGGGATTCCAGTAGATGAAGGATTTCAACGCGCTCGAATGGTGTGACGCCACGTTGCTGGCCATCAACATTGATAGAAGCAGTCCTGGCGAGTCCGACGAGGTAAAGGTCCGGGTGCGCTGGCCGGATGGCCGGCAGGCAGTCGTTTGCTTCCCGGAAGCCTACGGGTGCTCCGCGCTCATGAACTTCGGCGTACTGGGGGAGGAGGGAATAGAGTTCGCCAGGGTCGACGATGACGAGCCGGGACTCGCTGATCTCCTTGATCGTTGGAAGGCCGTCGGCTATCCGTTGTCCGGCCTGAAGTGTTTCCGTATCGAGACCACCTCGACCGGAAGCGTCATTCTCATCTACGCCAGAACATGGCGGATCGAGCATATGCCGATGGTGGATGCAGTGCCCTGAAGGACATTCCGTGCCCAGATTCCTCACCCCCGACAAGGTCTCCCTCATCCGGGGGAAGGCGCCTGAGAAGACCGAGAGGAGATATCCTTGGGGTCATGATTTTTGGCCCTGCGGCGACGTTGGCCGCCACACTCTGCAAATTGGGGCCTTGATGATGGTGAGGATCCTGACAGCACTACTTCTGATTGGAGTCGGACTTGGATTCTCTGGCGGCGCATGGGCTGTAGGAAAGCGGCCCTTCAAGATGATCCAGTTCTGCGTGCATGACCAAGAGGGCGTGAATCGGTTCAAGCAGACCCTCAGCTCTATCGCCAAGGACGAAGGAATGCAGTTCTTCGATGGCAGCGCTGAATTGGATCGCCAGCTTGCCAGGGCAAAGGTGGACGTGAAACGCCCTGTCGTCTACATCGGAGTGAAGCGGGAAGATGGCTCGGGACTGGAGGCGGGGAACCTCGGATTGGATCGCTTCGAGATAGCTATTGGCTTCTCTGAAGGGAAGATGCCCGCCGAGGCATGGTCATTCTCTTTCCGCGTCGAACGCGCTTTGGCAGATCGCTGGAATGTACACGCGGTTCCCCCGAACAAGGGGGCTGCGCCGACGGCGTGTCGGGCGGGAGGCGATCCTCGCTGAAGGGCGTTGCGCTTGGCATTCACCCTTCGGGCTGCAACCGCCCCACCGCCTGCGCGCACAGCGACTGGCAAGCCATGACCAACCCCTCCATCACCCGGTCGCCCACGTACTCTTCCGGTTCCCCGTTCTGACGGGTGCGTTCGGCCGCTAACAGCATTTCCAGCACCACCCGCAATCCATTCAACGCGCAATCGGCGTCGGCCAGGGCCAGGCAGCGGCCGGGCAGTTGATGCCGCTCCGGCCAGGGTTGTCCGTCGGCCGCCGCACCGGAGCCGATGCGGTGGAGATTGGCAATGAAGGTGTTCCTGTCCACTGTTGGCGCAGCCTGTGGCGAACCGTCGTCGTGGGCGGTACCGCGGTAGGCGTGCAGATGCGGGAAGTCCGATTCGTTCATGGCAAGGCTCCGTGCAGGGCAATCGGTAGCCGCCACCCATAAAAGTGGCGGACGGTACGTGGTTCGAACACCGGGTTGATGTCAGTCCGGCGGGCCCGAAGGCCCCCACGCACCGCCCGCCATAGCCGGCAGACGGATTGCCAGCCGGCGCCACGCTAAGGTGGCGCCGGCTGGCAAGCGCATACATCAACATCAACTCGGGTGTTCGAAGCCCGGCCACCCTTTTCCGGTGGCACGCCATCTGAGCCCCTGGCGCTGTGCAATGCCAATCAGAAGAGTTGCAAACATCACTCGATTGGAGACGCTTTTGACATTGTCCTACGCTGTTAAGCCCCGCCAGTGCTGGCTGGCGTAGTGATCCGTCCGCAACGTGCAATCTGCGACAGGGGTCGAGGTTGTCACGGCGAACGGGCCGGGCGGGGAGGGCCTATCACGACAGGCGGTGCCAATTCAGGCTGCGTGGCTCACGGGTTGACGCTTTCAACGCCCCAGCGCACTCTGCGGGTTGGGGACGACAACCCGTTCAGGGGCAGGGCTGCAGGGTGGTACCAGGAGGCGGAACAGCCATGAGCCAACTCACCGACAGCTTCGGACGTAGCTTTCCGTACCTGCGCTTGTCGCTCACCGAAGCCTGCAACTTCCGGTGCAGCTACTGCCTGCCCGACGGTTACCAGGCCGATGGCCACCCGCGCTTCCTGCAGGTGGATGAAATCGCGCGCCTGGTGCGGGCCTTTGCCGCGCTGGGCATGAGCAAGATCCGCCTGACCGGTGGCGAGCCCAGCCTGCGCAAGGATCTGGACGAGATCATCGCCACGGTGGCGGCGGTGCCGGGCATCCGCAAGGTGGCCATCACCACCAATGGCACGCTGCTGCCGAGGCGCCTGCCGGGCTGGCACCGGGCCGGCCTGACCGCGCTGAACGTCAGCATGGACAGCCTGCAACGCGAGCGTTTCCACACCATCACCGGGCACGACCGCCTGCCGGAGATCCAGCAGGGCCTGGCGCTGGCGCAGGCGTTGGGCCTGCCGGCGATCAAGCTCAACGCGGTGCTGCTGCGTGGCCTGAACGACGACGAGCTCCCGCAGTGGATGGAGTACCTGCGCGATCGCCCCTTCAGCGTGCGCTTCATCGAGCTGATGCGCACCGGCGACAACGAAGCCTATTTCCAGCGCCACCACCTGCGCGCCGACCTGATGATCGAGCAGCTGCTGGCCGCGGGCTGGCACGAGCGGCCGCGCGCGGCCGATGCCGGCCCGGCGCGCGAGTTCGGCCACCCCGACCATCGCGGCAGCATCGGCATCATTGCCCCGTATTCGCGTGACTTCTGCAAGGGCTGCAACCGCCTGCGGGTGACCGCCAGGGGCGACCTGCGGCTGTGCCTGTTCGGCGAGTTCGGCGTGCCGCTGCGCCCGCTGCTGCAGCGCGACGATGACCACGACGCGCTGCTGGCACGCATCACCACCCAGCTTGGCCTGAAAGCGGCCGGGCATGGACTGCACCAGGGCCAGACCGGGCTCACCCCGCACCTGGCCTCCATCGGAGGATGAGCAACACGATGAGTGGGGAATTGAACGCGGCCTTCCACATGGCCGATGTGCGCAACAAGCGCATCAGCCGCCGCCGTGCGGTGGCGGTGGGCGAGCTTCATGCCGGCCCGGTGGCGTATCCGCTGATCGTCGAGCGCCGCCTGCCCAAGGGCGATGCGCTGGTGATGGCCGAGATTGCCGGCCTGCAGGGCGCGAAGATGGCCTCGATGCTGATGCCGCTGTGCCACCCGCTGCCGCTGGAACTGGTGCAGGTGTTCTGCGCGCCTGTGCCGGAACGGCAGGCGATCCGCGTGTGGTGCGAGTGCGCCAGCGAGGCGCGCACCGGCGTGGAGATGGAGGCACTGGCCGGCGTCAACGCGGCGCTGCTGACCCTGTACGACCTGAGCAAGCCGGTGGAGCCGGCCCTGCGCATCGAAGGCATCCGCCTGCTGTTCAAGGAAGGCGGCAAGCGCGGGGTCTGGCTGCACCCGGAAGGCATGGACGAGGCCGAGCTCGCGCGTTTCAAGCCGCGTGCGCCGAAGGGCCTGGAGGGCGCCGCCTGCGCGGTGATCACGCTGAGTGATCGCGCCAGCGAGGGCACCTATGAGGATGTATCCGGCCCGACCCTGGTGGCCGGGCTGAAGAAGCTGGGGGGCGAGGTGGTGGCCGCCGAGGTGCTGCCCGATGGCATCGAGCCGTTGGCGGGCCGCCTGCAGGCCTTGGCCGCCGAGGGCGTGCGCCTGTGCCTGTGCACCGGCGGTACCGGGCTGGGCCCGCGCGACCTGACCCCGGAGGCGCTGCGTTCCTTGAACGCGCGGCCGGTGCATGGCCTGGCGCAGATGGTGCGGGCCCTGAGTGCGCAGCACACGCCGATGGCCTGGCTGAGCCGCGCCGAGGTGGTGCAGCTGGGCAACATGCTGATGTTCGCGCTGCCCGGCAGCCCGAAGGCGGCGGCGCAGTGCCTGGACATCCTGGCGCCGGTGCTGGGCCACGCCCTGGCGATGGTCGAGGGGGATGGCCACTGATGATTGCCTACAGCGAGGCCTTGCAGCACCTGCTGGACGCGGCCACGCCGCTGCCGGCCGAACGCCTGCCGCTGCACCAGGCCGCGGGCCGCACGCTGGCCCGTGACATCCACAGCGCGCAGTCGTTGCCGCCGTTCGACAATTCGGCGATGGACGGCTTCGCGCTGCGCGCCAACGGCACGGCGTTCGAGACCGGTACCGAATTTGCCGTGCAGGGTTGGCAGGCGGCCGGCGATGCCGGTGCCGACGGCGGCGAGGGTGCCTGGGAAATCATGACCGGTGCGCGCATGCCGGTCGGGCTGGATACGGTGGTACCGGTCGAGAATGTGGAGATCCTCGCCAGCGAAGAAGGACGCCCGACCCGCATTGCCCTGAAGGGCACGGTGAAGCCAGGCCAGAACGTGCGCCTGCGCGGCGAGGACGTTAGCGACGGCGAGCGCGTGCTGCAGGCCGGGCAGGTGCTGGACATCAATGCGCGCACCCTGCTGCATGCGATCGGCGTGGGCGAGGTGGCGGTGGTGGCGCGGCCAAAGGCGGCGGTGATCGCCACCGGCAAGGAACTGGTGACCGAGGCGGCGCAGGCGCTGGAATCCGGCCAGATCCGTGACAGCAACCGGCCGTATTTGGTCGGTCGCCTGCAGGCCGCCGGTGCTGAGGTGGTCTGGCAGGGCACGGTGGGCGACGAGGTGACCGCCTTCAATGCGGTGCTGGATGCAGCGCTGGACGCGGGTGCGCAGCTGTTGATCAGCACCGGCGCGGTGTCGGCCGGCCGCTACGATTTCATTCCCGACGCGCTGCGCGGCCGGGGTGCGCGCATCGTGTTCCACAAGGTGGCGATCCGTCCCGGCAAGCCGTTGCTGTTCGCGGTGCTGCCCAATGGCGCGCTGTATTTCGGCCTGCCGGGCAACCCGGTGTCGGCTGCGGTCGGCCAGCGTTTCTTCGTGGAACCGGTGCTGCGCCGCCTGCTGGGGCTGGCACCGGAGCCGGTGCTGACGTTGCCGCTGCAGGCCGACGTGCGCACGCCGCCGGGCCTGCGCTTCCATGCACGGGCGCGGGTGGAAGTGGACGCGCAGGGCCGCCTGAGTGCCCGCGTGCTGGCTGGGCAGGAGTCGTTCCGTTTGATGTCCATGCTGCAGGCCAACGCCTGGGCGGTGCTGGAAGGCGAGGGCGGCGTGGTCGCTGCCGGCACGCCGGTGCGCGTGCAGGGCTGGGGTCATCAGGACCCGGTGCAGCTGGCGAGCCAGGAGCCATGATGAGACAGGTGAATCTGCAGTTGTTCGGTGCGTTTTCCGATCTGGATGCCAGCCGCGAGATCGCGGTGGAGGTGGCCGGTGGCACCGTGGCCGATCTGCGCCAGGCGCTGCGCGAGCTGCTGCCGCTGCGTTGGCCGGGTTTCCGTGCCGGCCTGCTGGATTATTCGGCGTTCGCCGACCAGCAACGCGTGCTGCGCGACCACGAGGCGCTGCCCGACGATGGTCGTGTGGCGATCCTGCCGCCGGTGAGCGGGGGCTGAGCGATGAGCGAGACGATCATCGCGAAGGTGGTGGACCGCGCGCAGGCGGCGATCGATCCGGCCGAGGGCATCGCGGCGGTTTCCGATCCGGGCTTCGGCGGCATCGATGTGTTCATCGGCAAGGTGCGCGACGTCAATGTGGGCCGGCGGGTGACCGGGATCACCTACGATCTGTTTGAACCGCTGGTGCTGAACGAATTCAAGCGCCTGGCCGCCGAGGTCGAAGCCACGTTCGGGCCGAAGCTGAAGCTGTATGTGGCCCATGCCAAGGGCCGGCTCGGCATCGGCGATGTGGCGGTGGTGGTGGCCGCCGGCAGCCCGCACCGTGACGAAGCGTTCCGCGCCTGCCGGCAGTTGATCGAAGTGGTGAAGCACCAGTGCCCGATCTGGAAGCAGGAGCACTACGAGGACGGCGACAGCGCGTGGAGCGAGGGTTGCAGCCTGTGCCATGCGGACAGCGAAGCTTCGCAGTCCCACGACCACACCCATGACCACGGGCATTGACCGCGCCCTTCGGGGGGGCGTCGGGTCCAGTGGATCCACGCCATGCGTGGATGAGGCTTTCCCGATGAATCCGGCCGGCGCAGCCACGCATGGCGTGGCTCTACCATGAATGGCACCATCAACGGCATCGTGCTGGCCGGTGGTCTGTCCAGCCGGATGGGCCGCGACAAGGCGCTGCTGCCCTGGCACGGCCGCACAGTGCTGGAACACATGCGGGGCCTGTTGTTGCAGGCGGGCGCCGGGCGGGCGTGGGTGAGCGGTGACTACCCGGCGTTTGGCGGAATTCCGGACCGGGTCGCACGCTGCGGCCCGCTGGGCGGCCTCTACAGTGTGGCGATGCAGATGCCCGATGGCCCCGCCTGGGTGGTGCCGGTCGATACGCCGCGGGTGACGCCCACGCTGTTGCAACGGCTGCAGGCCGATCAAGGGCGTGCCTGCACGGTATTCGACGACGAGCCGTTGCCGATGCGGTTGCAGATCGATGATCATTGCCGCCGCGTGCTGCAGGAGCTGATTGAGGATCCGACGGCGCGTCGTTCACTGCGCGCCCTGCAGCAACGCCTGGGCGTGACCCGGCTGCCATTGGCACCCGAGGATCGGGCGTTGCTGCTCAACTGCAATACGCCATCAGAGTGGGAGTCCATCACAGCATGAAGGTCCAGCTGCAACAGCAATCGATGCGCCTGCGCGTGGATGAGGAAGAACTGGCACGATTGCTGGCAGGTGAGTCGGTCGAGAACCTGACCCGCTTTGGTGGCAGCGGTGGCTGGGGCGCAGCTCTGTCGCTGCATGCCGGCGATCAGGCGGTGCTGCTCGATGGCGGGACATTCTGCCGGTTGGTGCTGCCACGCGAAGCGGTTCAAGCACTAGCGGAGAGGCTGCCCTGCCGCGATGGCCTGGGCTTCGGTATTGCGTTGGATGACGACAGCATGCTGCAGCTGCAGTTCGACGTGGACGTGCGCGACAGCATGCGGCAGCGTGGCCCGCAGCGGCGTTCCGAACCCGCGCCAGAGTAGGCGCAGGTTGCGCAGGGCGGGGCGGCCCGCTGTCGTATGATGAGGGCCTTCGTTCTTGCGTTGCTGCAATGCCCCATACGCCGCCCTCTGCTGCATTTTCCCGGCCAGTCACGCCGAACCCGGCAGCCGCCGATGACGGAGACGCGCTGCACTTCTGCAGTACCTGCGCCTTTTCCGATGCCTGCATGTCGCAGGGCTACGACAAGGCCGCGTTGGGTGAACTGCATGTGCTGGTCGATCACGTGGGTCCGTTCCAGGCCGGTGACTACCTGTTCCGTGCCGGCGATCCGTTCGATTCGATCGCGGCGGTCCGCGCGGGCATGGTCAAGACCTTTGTCGATGACAGCCAGGGCAACGAGCAGGTGCTGGGTTTCAGCCTGCCGGGCGAGGTGATCGGGCTCAATGCCATCCACGGAGCGCGCTTCCCGTGCAATGCCGTGGCGCTGGACACCGTCTACCTGTGCCGGATCTCGTTTCCGCGATTGAGCCTGCTGGCCACGCGCATGCCGGGGCTTCAGGCGCGGCTGTTCAGCCTGCTCAGCGCCGAGATCGGCAAGGTCGCCACGCTGGCGGCCAACCATCGCACCGAGGAGCGCATGGCGGCGTTCCTGCTGGATCTTTCACAGCGCTACGCCCGGCGGGGCTTCTCGGCCACGCGTTTCAACCTGAGCATGGCCCGCACCGAGATCGCCAACTACCTGCGGATGGCGCCGGAGACGGTGAGCCGGGTACTGCGCCGCTTGAGCGACGACGGTGTGATTGCAGTGAACCAACGTGAGATGCTGTTGCTGGACCCGGATCGGCTGGCGGCGCTGGCCGCGGTGCGGGAATCCGGACTGGACTGATCAGGCAGGGGGACTGGGCATGAAGCGAGCGGGAGTGTTGTGGCTGGGGTTGCTGGCCGCTGTGCCGGCCTGGGCGGCGGACCTGACGGTGTCGGCGGCTTCGAGCCTGACCGAGAGCTTCCGCGAACTGGGTGCGGCCTATGAGAAGACGCACCCGGGGACCAAGGTCGATTTCAACTTCGCCGCCTCTGGCGTGTTGCTGCAGCAGATCAGCCGCGGTGCACCGGTGGATGTGTTTGCGTCGGCCGACGAGACCACGATGGACCAGGCCCAGCAGCAGAACCTGCTGGCGGCCGGCACCCGCGCGGTGTTCGCGGTGAATGCGCTGTGGGTGGTGGTGCCTCCGCAGGCCAAGGCGCCGCCGCGAACACTGAAGGATCTGGCCGGCGCCGGCGTGCAGCGCATCGCACTGGGCAACCCGGACAGCGTGCCGGTGGGCCGCTATGCCAAGGGCGCGCTGGACGCGGCAGGGCTGTGGCCGTCAGTGCGGGGCAAGGCCATCACCACCCAGAACGTGCGCCAGTCGCTGGATTACGTGGCGCGCGGTGAAGTGGATGCGGGCTTCGTCTATGCCACCGACGCGCAGGCGATGCCCGACCGTGTGCGCCGCGCGTTCGTGGTGCCGGTGTCCGGGCGCATCGCCTATCCGCTGGCGGTGACCAGCGCCAGTACGCAGCCGGTAGAGGCCAGGCGCTTCGCTGCCTTCGTGCGTTCGCCGCAGGGCCAGGCGATCCTGGCCAGGCACGGGTTCGGCACCCCCTGAGGCATGGATCTGGACTGGACCGCGCTGGGGTTGTCGCTGAAGGTGGCCGGCTGGGCCACCGCGATCAATCTGGTGCTGGGCGTGGCGCTGGGTGCGCTGTTGGCGCGTCGGCGTTTTCCCGGCCGTGAACTGCTGGATTCGGTGCTGACCTTGCCGATGGTGCTGCCGCCGACGGTGCTGGGGTACTACCTGCTGGTGCTGATCGGCCGCAACGGCCCGATCGGCGCCTGGCTGCAATTGTGGTTCGGCATCAACCTGGTGTTCACCTGGCAGGCCGCAGTGATCGCGGCGGCGGTGGCCTCGTTTCCGTTGGTGTTCAAGCCGGCCCGCGCCGCGTTCGAGAATGTGGACGGGCAGCTGGAGCAGGCCGCGCGCACGCTTGGCGTGTCCGAAGCCGCGGTGTTCTTCCGTGTCACGCTGCCGCTGGCGTGGCGCGGCATTCTTGCCGGCCTGCTGCTGGCCTTCGCACGCGCGATGGGCGAATTCGGCGCGACGCTGATGGTGGCCGGCAGCATTCCCGGCCGGACGCAGACGCTGTCGATCGCCATCTACGAGGCGGTGCAGGCCGGGCAGGATGGGAAGGCCAATGCGCTGGTGATCCTGACCTCGGCGGTGTGCATCGTGATCCTGTTGCTGGCCGCGCGGCTGGTGGGCGGGCGTCGCCGGGAGCTGCGCGATGTGGCTTGACCTGCGCGTGCAGCGCCGCCTGCAGGCTGCAGGCCAGGCATTCGTGCTGGACGTCGCGCTGCAGTGCACGCAACGGCAGGTGGTGCTGGCCGGGCCGTCGGGCGCGGGCAAGAGCCTGACCCTGAAGGCGGTGGCCGGGTTGCTGCGGCCAGGACAGGGGCATGTACGCCTGCAAGGCCAGGCCGTGTTCGATGCGGCCACTGGCGTGGACGTGCCGCCGCAGCACCGTCGGCTGGGGTATGTGTTCCAGGACTATGCGCTGTTCCCGCACCTGAGCGTGCGCCAGAACGTGGCGTTCGGGCTGGAGAAGGGCTGGTTGAATCCGCGCGTGGGCCAGCGCTTCGATGCTGTGGAGCACTGGTTGCAGGCATTCCGCATCGACACGGTGGGGGATCTGCTGCCGTCGCAGGTATCGGGTGGCCAACGTCAGCGTACCGCCCTGGCGCGGGCTTTGGTGACGCAGCCGCAGGCGCTGCTGCTGGACGAGCCGTTCTCCGCGCTGGACCATGACCTGCGCCAGCACCTGCGCCTGGAACTGGAGACGGTGCTGGACAAGACCGGTATTCCGCTGCTGTTGATCAGCCACGACCCGCAGGACGTGGCGATGTTCGGCCAGCAGGTGGCGCGCATGGTGGACGGCCGTATCATCAGCGGTTGACCCGTGATGGACGCACCGGCGATGTTGGGTCACATCTGATGGTAGTGCCGGCCGCTGGCCGGCAACCCTGGAATCCGGAGCAGCCGGCCAGCGGCCGGCTCTACCGTGATGCACAGGCGATGATTGGCTGCATATTCTGGTAGTGCCGGCCGCTGGCCGGCAACCCTGGAATCCGGAGCAGCCGGCCAGCGGCCGGCTCTACCGTGATGCACAGGCGATGATTGGCTACATATTCTGGTAGTGCCGGCCGCTGGCCGGCAACCAAGGCATGCTGAGCAGCCGGCCAGCGGCCGGCTCTACCGGTTCAAGGTCCGTGCAGTCCAGTGGTACGGATCAATACAGCTCGCAGTGCGTGCGGCCTACATTGCGCAGCGCGTCCCATTGGCCTGCACCGGCGACGGCATCGATGGCCTCGCGTACCGCGCCTTCCAGGTGGCGCTTGTTGCCGCACAGGTACACATGCCCACCGCGGGCCAGCACATCACGCACCTCGCTGGCACGCTGCTGCAGTACATGCTGCACATAGACCTTGTCGGCGCCATCGCGCGAGAACGCGGTGTGCAGGCCGGCCAGCACGCCGCGCGTGTGCCAGTCCTGCAGCTGGTCGCGGTACAGGTAGTCGTGCTGGCGGTGCTTCTCGCCGAACACCAGGTGCACTTCGCGCTCGCAGGCACTGGCCCGCAGCTCCTGCAGCAGGCCCATCAAGGGGGCGATGCCGGTGCCGGTGCCGACCAGCAGCAACGGCGCGTGCCCGGTATCGGGCAGGTGGAAGCCGGGGTTGGAACGGCAGTACACACGGGCGAGGCCGCCGCCGTGCAGCAGGCTGCCGGTGGCAGTGCCGAAGCGCTCGCGGCCGCGCAGGGGGTAGCGCACTTCGCGCACGCACAGGCTCAGCTGGTCGTCGCACGGGTGCGAGGCGATTGAATAGGCACGCGGCAGCCGCGGTGACAGCAGTTCACGCAGCCGGGGCAGCGGCACGCTGTCCGGGGTGGCGTGGTCCTGCAGCACGTCCAGCAGGTCCAGGCCGTGCAGGTAGGCGTCCAGCTCGCGCTTCTGGCTGACCTTCAGCAGGCCCTTCAGCGTTTCGCTGCCACCGAGCCGGGCCAGCTCGCGCAGCACGCTCTTGCTCAGCAGGCGCAGCTCGCGGTCGCGCAGGGCGGCCACGGCCGTGGTATCGCCGTACCAGCGGGCCACTGCGTGCAGCAGGGTTGGGTCGTTCTCCGGCACCACGTGCAGGGTGTCGCCCGCGCGATAGGCCATGCCACTGCCGGCAATGTCCAGCTGAAGGTGCCACGCGGCCGGGTCGCTGCTGTTCAAGCGGCGGCGCTCGAGGATGCGCGCGGCAAAGGCGTTGTCTTCACCATAGGCGGTGACCTGCAGGTGCAGGTCCTGGCCAGCGCTGAGGTCGCCATCCAGCACCTGGCCGAGCACCGGCTGCCATTGCTGGAAAAACGGCTCGTAGCCGAGGTCGGCATCCACGCGGCGCAACAGCGGCTGCGCCTGGCGCTCGCTCAGCGCGGCATCCAACGCCTTGGTGAAGCCGCAGAAGCTCGGGTAGCCGGTGTCACCGAGGCCAAACACCGCGTAGCGCAGGCCGCTCAAGGTCGGGGTCCGGCGCAGGGTTTCGAAGAACCGCTCGCCATTGGCCGGCGGTTCGCCATCACCGAACGAGCTGGAAATCGCCAGCAGCACGTCGCCGTGGCCGAGACTGGCCACGTCGATGTCGTTGAACGGGAGTACCTGCGGCGCGTGCGGCTGCAGGCCTGCGCCCAGGCGCTGGGCCAGGGCGCGGGCATTGCCCGACTCGGACGCGTAACCCACCAGCAGGCGGCTGAAGGGCATGCTTGTCGGCAGGGCGTTCACGCGGCCTCGTAGAAGTCGTCGAACTTTTCCTTGCTGAACTCGACCAGGTCGTAGTTCTGCATCAGGTCGTTCACCACGCGGCGGATGCTGATGTAGGCGGTGATGTTGCCCTCGGCGTCGAACAGCGGCTGCACGGTGGTATCGACCACATAGAGCACGCCGCCCTTGCCCAGGTTGGGCACGATGCCGGTCCAGGTGCCGCCGGCCTTGATGGTGTCCCACATGTCCTTGTAGACGGCCTTGGGTACGTCTGGATGGCGCACGATGCTGTGCGGCTGGCCGATCAGTTCCTCGCGGGCAAAGCCGGTGAGGGTGCAGAACAGGTCATTGGCGTAGGTGATGTTGCCCTGCAGGTCGGTGGTGGAGATCACCATGACGTTCTGCAGCGCATTCAGGAGCTGGGCGTTGTCGGGGGAGTAGCTCATCGCAGGATCCTTGTAGGGGCCGGCAGTGCCGGCGTGTTCGGGTCCTGCATAGAGATACGCCCGCGCGGCGGCCGGTGTTTTGACATTGGTCAAGCGCGTGGCGTGATGGGCTGCGACCGGGTGTCGCAGGGAGAATCCCTGCAAAGCCGAGCCCATTTCGGCTCGAGCGGCAACAGGACTGCCCGCAGCCGAACGTGCGCCCGGCGCTACAGGAGAGGCGCGGGCGGCGGGCGGGCGCGCGTCATGTGTACTGAGCTCATGACGCCTTGTCACAAAGAAATCGCCATGGCTTCACGGTTGGTTGATCGCATGGAGGGCTATTGTCCTGTTGAGCCTCTCGCTGGCGTCCCCCACGTCCTGCGTCGACTTCCTTCCCAGCCTCAGCGCCCGTCCGGGCGCCGCTGGCGTCTGTCTGCCTGAAGCATCCGAGATCATCCCCATGGCCCGCGCCGCCCAGTCCGCTTCACCCGTTGCGATCTCTCCCGTCACGCCCGTGCCGATCGGCACCCGCCGCGGCCACTCGCAACCGTTGGATCTGCCGGAACTGGTGCAGCGCGTGTTGTTCGTTGCCACCGAGATGGCGGACTTCGTCAAGGCCGGTGGCCTGGGCGACGTCGCTGCGGCCCTGCCGCGTGCGGTGCGCGGTGCGTGTGATTCGCGCGTGCTGCTGCCCGGCTACCCGGAGGTACTGCAGCGCCTGCCACAGCTGCAGCGGGTGGGGCAGGTCAGCGCACGGGCCGGCCTGCCGGCGTGCACGATCGGCATGGCGGTGCAGGCCGACGGCCTTCCGATCTACGTCCTGCTGTCGCCCGAGCTGTACGAACGTGAGGGTTCGCCCTACGTGGACGGGCAGGGGCAGGAGTGGAAGGACAACGCGGTTCGATTCGCCACGCTTTCGCATGCGGCGGCGGAGATTGCGGCCGGGCGTGCCGGGCTGGACTGGTCGCCGCAGCTGCTGCACCTGAATGACTGGCCGGTGGCCATGGCGGCCGCCTACGTGCGTTGGGGCCGGACGGCCGTGCCGACCCTGCTGACGATCCACAACCTGGCTTACCAGGGGCTGTTCCCCTACGCGCTTGCGCCGGTGCTGGGCGTGCCGGCCGAACACCTGGATGAACTGCACTTCCACGGGCAGATGTCGTTCCTGCAGGGCGGCATCACCAATGCCACGCGGCTGAACACGGTCAGCCTGCGCTACGCGCAGCAGATCACCGCCCCGGATGACGGCTGCGGGCTGCATGACCTGTTGGCGCGTCGCGCAGCCGGCGGGCACTTGAGTGGCATCGTCAACGGCATCGACGCCAGCTGGGACCCGCGCCGCGACATCCATCTCAAGGCCCACTTCGGCATTGGCGAGTGGACCGGGCGCGCCACCAACGCCCATGCGGTGCGCAAGGCGTTCGGGCTGGCGCCGTCGACCGGGCCGCTGTTCGCGGTGGTCTCGCGGCTGGTGCACCAGAAGGGCCTGGACATCACCTGCGACGTGGCGCCACAGATCGTGGCGGCCGGCGGCCAGCTGGTCATCATCGGCGGTGGCGAGCCGCAGGTGGAAGCGCAGGTGCAGGCGCTGGCCCGGCGCTACCCGGGGCGGGTGGGCGCCTTCATCGGGTTCGAGGAAGCGCTGGCCCGCCAGATGTTTGCCGGCGCCGATTTCCTGCTGATGCCTTCACGCTTCGAACCCTGCGGGTTGAGCCAGATGTACGCGCAGCGCTTCGGCTGCCTGCCCATCGCACACGCGACCGGCGGGCTGGTGGATACCGTGGAGGACGGCGTGACCGGTTTCCTGTTCCATGGCGCCAATGCCGATGGCCTGCGCCGCTGCGTGGAACGGGCGATGCGCACCTTCCGCCTGCCGGGGCTGCTGCAGGCCATGCGCCGCGCGGCCATGCTGCGGCCAGGTGGCTGGGATGCGGCGGGGCGCGCCTACCTGGCGTTGTACCAGCAGACCTGCCAGGTGGCCGCATGAGCCACGACAGCCTGCATCTGGCCGCCCTGGAGGATGAAACCATCGCGGAGGCGGGATTGGAGCAGCGTGTCGCGCCGGCGCTGGAGGACCTGGTCCATGCACGCCCGGCCGATGCATTCGCCTGGCTGGGCCCGCATCGCCAGCCAGAAGGCGGACGCCAGCTGCGCGTGCTGGTGCCGCACGCGCAGCGCGTCGAGGTGGTTGCAGGCGACGGGCGGCGCTGGGACCTGTCCCCCGGCCCGTTGCCCGGCCTGTTCGAGGGCGCGGCCGGCGACGCGGCGATACCGCTGCTTGCCCTGCATTTCGAACAGGGCGTGGAGCAGGTGCACGATGCCTATGCGTTCGGTCCACTGTTGGACGAAGCCCTGCTGCAGCGGTTCCATGCCGGTGATGCCGATGCGGCGCGGCAGCTGGGTGCGGTGCCGACGCAGGTGCAGGGCATTGCGGGCGTGCGCTTCGCGGTGTGGGCGCCCAATGCCCGGCGGGTCGCCGTGGTTGGCGATTTCAACGGGTGGGACGGCCGACGCCATCCGATGCGGCTGCGTCACACCGCCGGCGTGTGGGAGCTGTTCCTGCCGGGCGTGCAGGCCGGTGCCCGCTACAAATTCCGCATCGTCGGCGCCGACGGCCGGGTGATGCCCGACAAGTTCGATCCGATGGCGCGCTGGGCCGAGCTGCCACCGGCGACCGCATCGCGGGTGCCTTCGGCTGTGCCGATGCAGTGGCACGATGAGGCATGGTTGGCGGCCCGCCGCCAGGCCGGAACCCGCGCACCCCTGTCGATCTACGAAGTGCATGCGGGCTCCTGGCAGCGCAGCGACGACGGTGCGCCGCTGGACTGGGATACCCTGGCCGACCGGTTGATCCCGTACGTGGCCGGGCTGGGCTTCACCCATATCGAACTGTTGCCGGTCAGCGAGCATCCTTTCGGCGGTTCCTGGGGCTATCAGCCGCTGGGGATCTACGCGCCGACGGCGCGCCACGGCACGCCGCAGGCCTTCGCGCGCTTCGTGGACCGCTGCCATCAGGCCGGCATCGGGGTGATCGTGGACTGGGTGAGCGCGCACTTCCCCAACGATGCCCATGGCCTGGCCGGGTTCGATGGGACCGCGCTGTACGAGCACGCCGACCCGCGCGAAGGCGTGCACGCCGACTGGGACACGCTGATCTACAACTATGGCCGCAACGAAGTGGCTGCCTACCTGATCGGCAGTGCGCTGGAGTGGGTGGAGCGCTTCCATATCGACGGCCTGCGCGTGGACGCAGTGGCGTCGATGCTGTACCGGGACTACAGCCGTGCCGAGGGGGAGTGGATACCCAACGAGCAGGGCGGACGCGAGAACCTGCAGGCGGTCGCGTTCCTGCGGCGGATGAACCAGACGCTGCGCGAGCGCTTTCCGGACGTGCTGGTGATCGCCGAGGAATCCACTGCGTGGCCGGGGGTGACCGCGCCGGTGGAGGAGGGTGGGCTTGGCTTCACCCACAAATGGAACATGGGCTGGATGCACGACACCCTGCAGTATATGGGGCGCGACCCGATCCATCGCCCGCATCACCACAGCGAGATCAGCTTCGGCCTGGTCTACGCCTTCTCCGAACGGTTCGTGCTGCCGCTGTCCCACGACGAGGTGGTGCACGGCAAGGGGGCGCTGCTGGCCAAGATGGCCGGCGAGCCAGCGCAGCGGCTGGCCCAGCTGCGCGCGTACTACGGCTTCATGTGGGCGCACCCGGGCAGCAAACTGCTGTTCATGGGCGGTGAGTTCGGCCAGGGCCACGAATGGTCGCACGATGCGGCGCTGGACTGGGCACAGGCAGCCAGCAACGAGGGCCAGGGCCTGTCGCGCCTGGTGGGCGACCTCAACAACGTGCTCCGCGCCGAACCTGCGTTGCATCGCGACGAGCGCGACGAGCGGGGTTTCGACTGGAGCGTGGCCGATGACAACCGCAACAGCGTTTACGCGTTCATCCGCCGGGATCCTGCCGGCAGCGGCCGCACCCTGCTGGTGGTGAGCAACTTCACCCCGGTGCGGCGCGAGGGCTACCGGGTCGGCGTGCCGCAACCGGGGCGTTGGAGCGAACGGCTCAACACCGACAGCGCGTACTACGGCGGCGGCAATAGCGGCAACCTTGGAGCAGTGCATACCGAGCCGCGGCCGATGCATGGCCACGCCCAGTCGCTGCTGCTCACGCTGCCGCCGCTGTCCACGCTGTACCTGCAGGTTGATGCATGACGACAGTCGCGCCGCGCCTGGGCGCATGGCCTGTGGCCGGTGGCGGGGTGGAGTTCCGGGTATGGGCACCGGACGCAGTCGCGATGGCGCTGTGCCTGCACGGCACGCAGCGACCGATGCAACGCGACCCGGACGGCTGCCACTGGCTGCGAACGCCAGCATCGCACGGCGACCGGTACCGGTTCCGCCTGCCTTCCGGCCAGGAGGTGCCTGACCCGGCCTCGCGCTGGCAGCCGGACGGCCTCGACGGCGACAGCGCGGTGGTGCTGGATACGGGGGCAGCGCGGCCTGCCTGGCACGGGCATGCCTGGCAGGACCTGGTGATCTACGAAGTGCATATCGAAGCGGGCGGCGGCTTCGCTGCGCTGGCTGCGCAGCTGCCGCTGCTGGCGGCGCTGGGCGTTACCGCCATCGAACTGATGCCGGTCGCGCAGTTTCCCGGGCAGCGCAACTGGGGCTACGACGGCGTGTTCCCGTATGCGCCGGCCCATGCCTACGGCGGGCCGGCAGCGCTGAGAACCTTCATCGAGGCGGCGCACGATGCAGGGCTGTCGGTGCTGCTGGATGTGGTCTACAACCACTTCGGACCGCAGGGCAACCACTTGCGCGATTACGCGCGCGGGTTCTTCCGTGACGATCGCAGCACGCCGTGGGGCGAGGCCATCGACTTCCGCCAGCCCTGGGTGCGGCGCTTCTTCATCGACAATGCGCTGATGTGGCTGCGCGACTATGGCGTCGACGGACTGCGCCTGGATGCGGTGCACGCCATTGACGATGACCGTTTCCTGCAGCAGCTGGCCGACGAGGTACGTGCGGTGGCCCCGCACGCGCACC
The DNA here is from genome assembly GCF_027854495.1 of Stenotrophomonas sp. PI_27. NCBI lineage: Bacteria > Pseudomonadati > Pseudomonadota > Gammaproteobacteria > Lysobacterales > Lysobacteraceae > Stenotrophomonas > Stenotrophomonas sp. PI_27. The sequence goes on along the minus strand of NZ_JAJNOF010000002.1, from coordinate 365,744 downwards.
TGGTGCTGGAGAACGAACGCAACCAGGCGCGGTGGCTGCGCGGCGCCTACCAGGGACAGTGGAACGATGACTTCCACAATGCGCTGCACGTGATGCTGACCGGCGAGCAGGAGGGCTATTACGCGGCCTATGCCGGTCGCGCCGAAGCACTGCTGGCCCGCTGCCTGGCCGAGGGATTCGCCTGGCAGGGCGAGCCGGACCTGCGCGGCGATCCCCGCGGCGAACCCAGCGCCGACCTGTCGCCCGCGCGTTTTGTGGTATTCGCGCAGAACCATGACCAGGTGGGCAACCGCGCTTTCGGCGAGCGCCTGTCGATGCTGACCGATCCTGCGCCGCTGCGCGCGGCGCTGGCACTGACCCTGCTGACGCCGATGATCCCGCTGCTGTTCATGGGCGAACCGTGGCAGGTGCAATCGCCCTTCCTGTTCTTCACCGACTACGCGCCGCCGCTGGACGAGGCGGTGCGTGAAGGGCGTCGCCGTGAGTTCTCCGGTTTCAGCGCCTTTGCCGACGCCGCCGCGCGCGCGCGTATTCCGGACCCGAACGATGCGGCGACCCTGCAGGCGTCGTACACGCCGCCGCCTGGCGATGATCCCTGGTCGCAGCACTGGCTGCGCTGCACGGGTGAGTTCCTCGGCCTGCGCAGGCGCTATCTGCAGCCGGGCCTGCTGCAGGCGCGGTCGCTGGGCGCGCGCGTGCTGGGCCAAGGCGCGGTGCAGGCGGGCTGGCAGTTGCCCTCGGGCCAATGGTGGATCGCGATCAACGTGGGCCCTGTGCCGGTGGCGCATGCGGTGCCGCCCGGCGACTGCGTCGTGGGTCCGGACGCGGCCGGGATGCTGCCGGCAGGCGGCGGCGTGCTGGCCTGCTGGATCGCCGCATGAGCACGGATGCAGCGGTGCGCGAAACGGCCCGCCGTGCGGGCCTGCTGGTCCGCTGGACCGACGTGGCCGGTGCCGCGCGCGAGGTCGCGCCGGACGTGCTGCGCGCCGTGCTGGAGGGGCTGCAGTGCGAGGCGGTGCCCGAGTACGCTGGCCTGCGCACGGCCTGCTGCGGACAGCTGCTGGCGATGCCGGAGGCAGCCGGCGCAGCGTGCTGGGTGGATGAGCAGGGCGCAGTGCTGCCCGCCCGTGCCGATGCGCAGGGCCGCTGGCGCGTGCCGGCGCAGCCGGGTTACTGGCAGTGGCGCCGGGGCGACCGGCAACAGGCGGTTGCGGTGGCGCCACAGCGTGCCTGGTGGCCGCGGGGCACGCTGCGCAGCTGGGGCCTGTCGGCGCAGGTGTACAGCCTGCGCGCCCCTGGCGATGCCGGCATCGGTGACAGTGCCGGCTGTGCACGGTGGAGCGAGCTGCTGCACCGGCATGGCGGCGACGCACTGGCGTTGAGCCCGCTGCACGCCGGCTTGCCACCGGGCCCGGGCTACAGCCCCTATTCGCCCAGCGACCGGCGCTGGCTCGACCCGCTGCAGGTCTCCCTGCCGCAGGTGCTGCCCGAGGCTGCCCACAGCGTGCTGGGCGGGGACGAGGCGCTGGCGGCGGCGGTGGAAGCGGGGACTGCCGCACGTCGCATCGACTGGCCGCACTCGGCGGCAGTGAAGTGGCGCTGGATACGGCAGGTTCGCCACTGGATTGCAGCGCAGGCACCGGCGCAGCACGCGCAGATCGAAACCTGGCGTGCCATGCAGGGCGATCCGCTGCGGGACTATTGCCAGCATGCCGCCGACCGGTTCACCGGCAGCGCGGACGACCATGCGTTTGCGCAGTGGGTGGCACGGCAGGGCTGGGCGCAGGTGCACGCCACGCTGCGCGACCAGGGCGCCTCGATCGGGTTGATTGCCGACCTGGCCGTGGGCTGCGCGCCGCAGGGCGTGGAGGCACGCACCGGCGGGGCTGATCTGCTGCAGGGACTTGAGCTGGGTGCACCGCCCGATGCGTTCAATCCGCTCGGCCAGGCCTGGGGCATCACCAGCTGGTCACCGATGGCGCTGCAGCGGGAGGGCTTCGCACCCTACCTCCGCGTGCTGCGCGCCGTGATGGCCGACCGCGGCGGCCTGCGCATCGATCACATCCTGGGCCTGCTGCGGCTGTGGGTGCTGCCCCGTGGCGCGGGCGCCGGGCAGGGGGTGTACCTGCGCTATCCATTCGATGATCTGATCAACCTGCTGGTGCTGGAGTCCTGGCGGCATCGCTGCGTGCTGATCGGCGAAGACCTGGGCGTGGTTCCGCCGGGCATGCGCCAGCGGCTGGCAGCCCGGGGCATTCTGGGCATCGAGGTCCTGCCGTTTGCCCGCAACGGCGCGCGCTTCCTGCCGGCGCCGCAGTGGCGCCGCGATGCAGTGGCGATGCCCTCCACCCATGACCTGCCGCCGCTGGCCGGCTGGCTGCGCGGGCGTGACCTGCGCTGGCGTGCACGCCTGGGCGAGCTGGCGGATCTGCCAGCGGCACTGCGCGCGCGCGCCAGCGACGCGCAGGCACTGTCTGCAGCAGCCGGCGGCGAGGGTGCGCCGCTGGACGCCAGGGCGCTGTCACTGGTCGCCCACTCGGCGTCCCGGCTGGCGTTGCTGCCGCTGGAAGACGCGCTGGGCGGTCGCGCACAGGTGAACCTGCCAGGTACCGTCGACGGCCATCCCAACTGGCGCCGCCGCCTGCCGCCGACGTGGGATGTTGACGCTGTCGATGCGCGCGTGGCGCGCCTGAGTGCCACGCGCCGCAGGACCGGGCAATGACGGGGTTGCGTGCCACCGCGCGCCTGCAGCTGCACGCAGGCTTCGACCTGGGGGCGGCTGCCGCGCAGGTGCCGTACTACGCCGCGCTGGGCGTCAGCCACCTTTACCTGTCACCGATCGCTGCGGCGGTGCCCGGGTCGACGCATGGCTACGATGGCATCGACCCGGCTCGCATCAATCCGGAACTGGGCGGTGAAGCGGGCTTCAGGCAGCTGGCGGAAGTGACGCGCGCGCATGGCATGGGCCTGATCCTGGACATCGTGCCCAACCATCTGGCGGCGTCCCCGCACAGCCCGTGGTGGAGCGATGTGCTGATGCACGGGCCACGAAGCCCGCACGCAGCATGGTTTGATATCGACTGGGAGGCGCCGGGCTGCGAGGGCCGGCTCTGGCTGCCTGTACTGGACCGGCCGTTGCACGACGCCGTGCGCGACGGCGTGGTGCGCGTGGTGGTGGACAACGCGCGGCCCGTGCTGCGCCACCATGGGCTGGCATTGCCGCTGTCGCCGCGCAGCCATCCGCTGGAGCCCGCGCAGTGGCCGGCGTGGGCCGAGCGCTGCAATCGCAGCGTTGAACGGTTGCATACGCTGCTGCAGCGTCAGCACTACCGGCTGGCCTGGTGGCGCACGGCCGGCGATCAGGTGAACTACCGGCGCTTTTTCGATATCAACGAACTGGCCGCGCTGCGGGTGGAGCGCGAGGATGTGTTCGACGCAGTGCATGCGCTGCCGCTGCGGCTGGTACGCGAGGGATGGGTGGACGGCCTGCGCATAGACCACGTGGATGGCCTGTCCTCCCCGGGCGCGTACCTACAGCGCCTGCGTCAATCGCTCGACGCCGCCTGCGCGGCCGGCGGTCGTGAGCCGCAGGCCGTCAGCCTGCATGTGGAGAAGATACTGGCCGAGGGCGAGCAGCTGCCCGACGACTGGGCCTGCGACGGCACCACCGGCTATGACTTCATGGACCAGGCCGGTGCCTGGTTGCACGACCCGGCGGCAGCACCCGCGCTTTCGCGCACGTGGCAGGCGCTGGGCGGTGACCCGCGCAGCTTCGACCGGATCCAGCAGGACGCCCGCGCCATGTTGCTGCGCCAGGGCCTTCATGCCGACTTCCAGCGGTTGCTGCGCAGCGCGCAGCAGGTCCTGCAGCCACGGCTGGCCGAAGCCGATATCGGAGTGGCTGCGCTGGCCCGTGCATTGGCTTCAGTGCTGGGGCACTACCGCACCTACCGGCCCTATTCGCTGCAGGAGGCGGGTGAACGAAAGGCACTGGCCGACGCCAGCGCTGCAGCGCGCCAAGCGCTGGACGGTGCGGCTCGCGCGGCGCTGGACCTGCTGCTGGCAGTGCTTCCCGGCGAGGCGCAGGCCGAGCGCGCACTGCGTGTGCGTTTCGGTCAACTGGCCGCGCCGTTGAATGCCAAGTCGGTGGAAGACACCGGGTTCTATCGCTATTTCAGGTTGCTCTCGCGCAACGAAGTCGGCAGTGATCCGCAGCGGCTGGGCATGCAGGGGCGCGCGCTGCTGGAACAGGCCACGGTGCGCCTGCGTCGCCATCCCAGGGCATTGCTGGCGCTGGCCACCCACGATCACAAGCGGGGCGCGGACAGCCGGGCGCGACTGGCGGTGCTCAGCACCTGCCCGAAGGAGTGGCAGGACGCAGTCCAGTGCTGGCGCCGGATGGCGGCCACGGCCGGCATGCCGGTGCCGCTGCCGGGTGCTGAGGCGTACGCGCTGTGGCAGGCCCTCGTGGCGGCGTGGCCGATGCACGGTGCCCCTGGCGCCGACTTCGCCTCGAGGATGGTGCAGTGGCTGACCAAGGCATTGCGCGAGGGCAAGCGGGTCAGCAGCTGGTCTGACCCCAACGTGGCTGCAGAAGAGACCGCCGCGCAGTGGCTGCACGCGCTGCTTGACGCAGCGCCCCTGCAGCCGGTGCGCGAGGCGCTGGCGACCTTCGTGGCACGCATCGCGCCGGCAGGCGCCTGCAACGGCCTGGCGCAGCTGTGCCTGCAGCACTGCCTGCCCGGCGTGCCCGACCTTTATCAGGGCGGGGAAGGCTGGGACCTGAGCCTGGTGGACCCGGACAACCGGCGTGCCGTGGACTATCCGGCGCGGCAGGCCTGGCTGCGCGACAGGCGCGCGTGGCCGGCGCTGCTGGAGGACTGGCACGACGGTGGCATCAAGGCATTCCTGCTGCGGCAACTGCTGGATTGCCGCCGCACGCACCCGCACCTGTTCCTGCGCGGCCAGCTGCAGCCGTTGTCGGTGCCCGCGCGCGCGCCGTGGCTGGCGTTCACGCGCAGCCACGAGGCACAGGTGCTGCTGGTGATCGTGCGGCGGGGTTCGCCCACGGCGATGCCCGGTCCCGGCCTGCACGCCGTGCACGACGTCGGCACCGGCGTGGCGCTGCGCGGGCTGCCGGCAGGCCCCATGCGCAACCTCCTGGACGGGCGCATCGAACATTTCAACGCAACCGCAGACGTGGGCAGGCTTCTGGCTGGCAGCCCGCTGGCGATATGGATCAACGAGGAGACAGGTAGGGATGGACAGCAGGGAACGACGGCAGCGGATTGAGGCACTGGCCCACCAGATCTGGGAAGCCGAGGGGCGCCCGGACGACCAGCAGCAGCGGCACTGGCACATGGCCGAGCGGCTGGTGGAGGCCGAGATCGCCGCAGCACGTGGCGAGGAGGAAAACGATGGCCAGCCGTAAATGGGCGCAGACCTCGCGCGTGCGCGAAGGGCGGCCCTTCCCGCTGGGGGCGACCTGGGACGGGCTGGGCGTGAACTTCGCGCTGTACTCGCGGCATGCCACCCGGGTCGAACTCTGCCTGTTCGACGCGCGCAACCGCGAAGTGGAACGCATCGCGCTGCCGGAGTACACCAATGAGATCTGGCATGGCTACCTGCCCGATGTGCGGCCCGGGCAGCGCTACGGCTACCGGGTGCATGGCCCGTATGCGCCGGAGGAAGGCCATCGCTTCAACCCCAACAAGCTGTTGCTGGACCCCTACGCCAAGCAGATCGTCGGCGAACTGAAATGGGCGCCGCACCTGTTCGGCTACACCCTTGGCCATCGCGATGGCGACCTCAGTTTCGACCGCCGCGACAGCGCCGGCTACATGCCGCGCTGCGCCGTGATCGATCCGGCCTTCAGCTGGGGCGCCGAACGTGCGCCGGCCACGCCCTGGGACCGCAGCGTGATCTACGAAGCGCACGTGCGCGGGCTGACCATGCAGCATCCCGCCGTCCCGCTGGCCGAGCGCGGCACGTTCTCCGCGCTGCGCCATGACGCGCTGGTCGATCATCTCAGCGACCTCGGCGTAACCGCCATCGAGCTGCTGCCCGTGCATGCCTATGTGGATGACCAGCAGCTGCTCGAGCGCGGCCTGCGCAACTACTGGGGGTACAACACCATCGGCTTCTTCGCGCCGCAACCGCGCTACCTGTCGCTGGGTACGGTGGCCGAGTTCAAGCAGATGGTCGCGCGGCTGCACAACGCCGGCATCGAGGTGATCCTGGACGTGGTCTACAACCACACCGCCGAGGGCAACGAGCTGGGCCCCACGCTGTCGTTCAAGGGCATCGACAACGCCAGCTACTACCGCCTGGCCGATGATCGCCGCTATTACATCAACGATACCGGCACCGGCAACACGTTCGACCTGACCAACGCCGGCGCGCTCCGCATGGTGATGGACTCGCTGCGCTACTGGGTGACCGAGATGCGGGTGGACGGGTTCCGTTTCGACCTGGCCACCATCCTCGGCCGTGAGCGGCATGGCTTCGATGCGTCGGGCAGCTTCCTTGACGCCGTGCGCCAGGACCCGATCCTGAGCCAGGTGAAGCTGATTGCCGAGCCATGGGACATCGGCCCGGGGGGCTACCAGCTGGGCCAGTTCCCGCCGGGGTGGGCGGAATGGAACGACCGCTTCCGCGATACGGTGCGCGCGCTGTGGCGCGGAGATGGCGGGCAGCTGCCGGAATTCGCTACCCGCTTCACCGGGTCGGCCGACCTGTTCGATCACCATGGCCGGCGACCCTCGGCCAGCATCAACCTGGTGACCGCACACGACGGCTTCACCCTGCATGACCTGGTGAGCTACAACGATCGCCACAACGAAGCCAACGGCGAAGACAACCGTGATGGCCATTCGCACAACCTCTCCAGCAACCATGGGGTGGAGGGCGATACCGATGATCCGGCGATCCTGTCGGTGCGTGCGCGGCAGATGCGCAACCTGCTGGCCACGCTGCTGCTGGCACAGGGGACGCCGATGCTGCTGGCCGGCGATGAGTTCGGGCATTCGCAGCAGGGCAACAACAACGCCTACTGCCAGGACAATCCACTGAGCTGGATCGATTGGGAGCGTGCCGCGCAGCCGGCGGCGCAGGCGCAGGTGGCGTTCGTGCGGCGCGCGCTGTCGCTGCGGCGGCGCTACGGCCTGCTGCGCAGGAACCGGTTCCTGCGCGGTGAATACGATGAAGCGCTCGGCCTGCGTGATATCGACTGGCGGCACCCTGATGGCCGCGCGATGGAGGCGGCGGACTGGCACGATCCGGCGCTGCGGGCGCTGCTGATCATCCTGGACGGTCGCAGCCCCGACAGCGGCCTGCGCGAGCCGGGGCGGCATGTCAGCCTTGCACTGCTGCTGAATGCCGGCGACCAGCCGCAGCAGTTCCGGGTCTCGGACGAGGCGTTGTCGTTCCGGCGCGTACTGCTGCAGACCGATGAGACGCCGGTGGAGCCGGACGAGGCGGGCAGCTGGACCCTGCCGCCGCGCAGCCTGTGCCTGCTGGCGGCCAGCAGCAGCGCCTGACGGCAGCGCGCGTACAGGGCGTGCTGCGATGACTGGCCAGCGCCGGGCCTTTGCCCGGCGCACCACGCAGTCAGCCCATCAGGTAGCGCAGCAGGCCGGCCGAGGCGACGCCGATCAGCACCGTCGGCAGCATCGACAGCCGGGTGGCGGCCAGCAGGGTGATCGCCAGCGCGGCCAGGTCGGCGGGTTGGTCGGCGACGAAGTCCGGGGCGATCACCGAGATCAGCACGCAGCCCGGCGCGGCTTCCATCACCGTCACCGCGCGCTTGCTCAACGTGCGGTTGCGCAGCGCGAGGAAGCCGACGATGCGGGTCAGGTAGGTGGCGGCAGCCATCAGCACGATGGTCAGCACCGAGGTCCAGTGGATCAGCCCGTTGAACATCATGCCGCATCCTCCGCCAGCAGCCAGGCCGCCGCCAGGCCCGCGAGCGCGCCGCTGGCCACGTACCATGCACCCGGGATCAGCAGGTAGGTGGCTGCGGCCACCACCAGGCTGACCAGCCACGGCCGCGCCGCTTTCATGCCCTGCCACATGCCGCGCAGCAGCACCAGGAACACGGCAGGGAAGGCCATGTCGAAACCATAGGCATGGATGTCGCCCAGCAGCGGGCCGACGATCGCGCCCAGCGCGGTGCAGGCGACCCAGACGGTGTAGAGGCCCGCCGAGACGCCCAGGTAATAGGCCAGGCTGAATCCAAGGGCACGGCGGCGCGCATCGGCCACGCCCATCGCCCAGCTTTCATCGCACATGAAGAACAGGGCCGGCAGGACCCGGCGGCGCGGCAGGTGCTGCAGCAACGGGGCCAGGCTGGCGCCCATCAGCAGGTGGCGGCTGTTGACCAGCGCGGTGATTGCCACGATCAACGCGATGTGCGGCGGCGAGGTCCACAGTTCGACGGCGGCGAACTCCGAGCCGCCAGCGAAGTTGAGCCCGGTCATCAGCGGTACTTCCAGCGCGCTCAGGCCCTTCTGGGCCGCCTGGGCGCCGAGCACCAGGGCGAATGGGATGAAGCCGATCATCACCGGCACGGCGGCACGCAGGCCGCGCAGGAATTCGGCGCGCGGCGCGGTGTCGCAGGTATCGGGCAGGGGCAGGGAAGTTCGGGCGTCCATGGAGGGCACAACGGGGTGGGGTGCTCCATGCTAACGGGCCAACCACGAAATCGGGTTGCGTTGATGCCACTTGATTCGGGATGATTGAAATTTCCTGCGGCCATGTGCCGCCAAGGTGGAATTGCATGCAGTACCAGCTCGACAGCCTTGATCGACGCATCCTCGACGCCCTGCAGTGTGATGGCCGCCTGCAGAACCTGGAGCTGGCGCGACGGGTCGGGCTGTCACCGTCGGCGTGCCTGCGCCGGGTGCGGCTGCTGGAGGAGGGCGGTTACATCGACCGCTACGTGGCGCTGTTGAACGCGGCCAAGGTGGGCCGTGGCTTCACAGTGTTCGTGCGGGTGTGGCTGCGCGGGCAGGACGAGGACACCACCAACCACTTCATCAACAGCATCAAGTCGTTCCCGGAAGTGCTGGAATGCCATCTGATGGCGGGTGACTGCGATTTCCTGCTGCGGGTGGCGGTGGCCGATCTTGATGCCTACCGTCAGTTCCAGATGCAGCACCTGAACCGGATTGCCGGCGTGCAGAACACCAAGACCGAGATTCCGATGCAGCGGATCAAGCAGACGACCCAGCTGCCGCTGTGACGGATGGTGGTGCGGCCGGGTTGCACCCGGCACCCGCAGGTAGTGCCGGCCGCTGGCCGGCAACCTCAGGAGCAACAGCAACAGCGATGCTCCCTGGGGCGGCGGGGCGGTATGGCCAGGCAGGACACGCCGTAAACCCTTCCTTGGGGGCTCGATGGCGCCATCCATGGCGCCAACGGTCCTGCCTGGCCATACCGCCCCGCCGGCTGACAGCTTCCCGCGATCTGTCCGGGTCGGATCCCGTTGCTTCGCAACGGGCTCTGACCCCAAGGGCAGATGATCATGTCTGCTCGAGTCATTGATTCCTGATGGGTGATCGGCTTCACAGAGCCTGCCTCGACGTCCGGCCGTGGGCGGCGGTCATCGCAATGACATGTGGCCCGGGTACGGTTTGAGCCCGCTTGCGGGTCGCGCGCGGGCCGGGTTTCCGGCCGCGCGGTGCGTCCACTGCAGCTGCTGTCGCTGCCGAGGGTCACGTGTTCTACGTCAGGGGGCTGAATGGACACCATGCGGTCAGAACTTGGAAGGTGGCGATCGCCGCATGGCTGCTGCTGTCCTCTGCCGCTGCGGCGCAGGACGCTGTTCATGCCTACGACATCCCGGCGCAGCCGCTGGAACAGGCGGTCGAGCGCTTCAGCGTCATCAGCGGGTGGTCGGTGATGTACCCGGGCGACCTTGCCGCCGGGCGCAGCAGCTATCCGCTGCACGCCAACCTGCCGCCGCTGCCGGCACTGCGGGTGCTGTTGCAGGACTCCGGTATCGAGGCCGAGGTGATCGGCGAGCAGCGTGTGGTGCTGCGCCGGGGCACGCCCTTGGCGACCGGCCCCGATGTTGGTGCTGAACTCCCCCAGGCCGAACGTCGGCGTCGCTACGGCGACCTGCAGCAGCGCCTGCGTGCGGCGTTCTGTGACGACCCGGAGATCGCGCCCGGCCGCTACGCCGCCACGCTGCGCTTCCGCATCGACCGCGAAGGCCACGTGCGCGAGCCCGCGTTGCTGTCCGGCAGTGGCAGTGATCGCCGCGATGCACGCCTGCTGCAGGCGATGCAGGGCCTGGAGCTGGCGACCGGGGCCGCGGCGCTGCCCCAACCGGTGACGCTGCAGATCCGTCCTTCCGGCACCGGCCACGATTGTGGCGGTCGCTCGCCCCTTCCATGACTTCAAGGATTCGAACATGAGCAACGGTACGGCTGGGGCAGTTGACCTGATGGACCACCTGGTGGGTGCCTACGACGAGCTGAAGCGCCGGCTGGCGCGCAAGCTGGGCTCGGAGGAGCTGGCCGGCGATGCGCTGCAGGACACCTGGATGCGCCTGAGCGCGCGTCGCGACCGCCTGGACGCGGTGCAGAACCCCGCGGCCTATCTGCTGCGCATGGCGATGAATACCGTGATCGACCGCCAACGTGCCGACCACCGCCTGCTCAGCCTGGAAGAAGTGGAAACACTGATGGACATGGCCGACCCGGCACCGGGCCCGGCGCAGGCGGCCGAACTGGACTTCGCGCTGGAGGACATGGTCGGCCTGCTGCAGCGCATGCCCGAGCGTCGCCGCCGCATCCTGCTGGCGATCCGCGTCGACGGCCTGCAGCAGCGCGACGTCGCCGACCACCTGGGGGTGTCGCTGCGGCTGGTGCAGCGTGAGCTGAAGGCGGCCCAGGACTACCTGGCCGAACGCAGCGGGCAGGGGCGCCAGGTGCGGTTCTGAACGGCGGCATCCGTCTACACTTTGACGCCGAGCAGAACCCCGCAGCGTGCGGGTCCGGCATGAGCCCCCATGGATCCTGACGATCGCCCGCAACGCCCGCTGGATGCCGTCGAGCGCCAGGCGCATGCATGGGTGGTGCGGCTGACCTCGGGCGAGGCAACCGCGGCCGACGGGCGAAGCTTCCGCGCGTGGTGCGAGGCTGATCCCCGTCATCGCGAAGCATTCGGCCGTGCGCGCCGGCAATGGGAGCAGGTACGCCTGGCCGGCGAGCAGCTGCCTGCCGCTGCACGCCAACCGCTCGCGCCGACGCCGACCCAGCGCTGGAGCCGTCGCGCCTTCCTGGGCGCGGCGATTGCCGCCCCCGCCAGCCTGGCAGTGGTGGCGGCGATCCGTCCGCCGTTGGGGCTGTGGCCCTCGGTGACGGCGATGACGGCCGATTTCCACACCGGCACCGGTGAGCGGCTGCAGATCGCGCCTTCGCCGCAGCTGAAGATCGAACTGGATACGCAGAGCAGCCTGCGCCGACGCGTGGACGCGCAGGGCGAGGGTTTCGAGCTGGTGCAGGGCCAGGCCGCGATCAAAACCGGGGCCGGCCTGCGCCTGGCACTGTTCGCCGGCCCGGGCTGCGTGATTGCTGATGAAGGCGCGGTGCGCCTGGACGTGCGCAACACCCACGGCCGGGTGCAGGTGACCTGCCTGCAGGGCAGCGCCCGCATCGAGCACCCGCAGGGCCGCCTGCAACTGCAGGCGGGGCAGCAGACCCGCTACGACGAGCGCCTCAGTGGCGTGGTGGCCGAGGCCGTCGCTGCCGAGGTGAGTGCCTGGACCGAGGGCATGCTGGTGTTCCGCCGCGCACCGCTGCGCGAGGTGGTGGACGAGATCAACCGCTATCGCCGCGGCAAGGTGCTGCTGGGTGAGTCGGCGTTGGCGCGCGCGCCGGTGAGCGGACGCTTCCGCATCGATGATCCGGACGCGGCGCTGGAGCAGCTGCGCCTGACCCTGTCGCTGGATCTGCGTCGCTTTCCCGGTGGCATCGCCGTCCTTGGATAGATGAAGGCGCGGGCCGTGCGCGCCGCGCAGGGCCGTTGCAAGCAAGGAGAAGCCTGGGGTGCGCAACGAGACCATCGGTGTGCTGGATCTGCGTCGCAATCTGTCGGCGCTGCTGGAAACCACCCAACGGCGCCCCCTGATGGTGCACCGCTATGGCTCGCCTTGGGTGTGCGTGGTGTCCGATGCGCAGTGGCAGCAACAGAGGGTGCTGCTGGAATTCGATCCGCAGTCGCATCCGCTGGCGATGCTCCTGCGGCTGCAGCAGCTGCTGCTGCCCCTGGCTGAGACCGGAGCGCTGCCGCCCGCGGCGCTGGCACGTGCCCTGCTGCTGATGGACATGCATGGCCTCGACAGCGTTGCGCAACTGCATGAGCAGGTGCGGCACCATCGGCTGTGGCACTGGTTCGTGGCGGGCGGCGACGGGGTGATGGATGGCTGGCAGCTGCTGGCCGTGCGCAGTGCGATGGCGTCGTGGTGCGATGACGTGGACATGACCGATGCCCTGGTTGCCTTCGCTGCGCGCAGCGACGTGGCGGTACTGGCGCGCCGTTGTGGCGGTGAGGCACCGCGGATGCAGCGCGAAGCCTGCAGGCGCATGACGCTGCGATGACGCTGCCGATGAAACACCACGCAGCGCACAGCGCTGCAATTGCGCTGTCGCTTCACCTGCCTCGCTGACGTCTTCTCCAGAGTACGACGCACCATGCGTCGCGGAGCACGGGCGACGCAGATGGCAGACAGCCGCAGGATCAGCATGCTGGAGCTGGATCGCCACCTGAGCCGGTCACTGGAGCAGGCGCGGCATGCACCGGTGAACGTGCAACGTTACGGCCACTCCTGGGTCTGGCTGCTCTCCAGTGATGCCTGGGCGGACGCAGCGCGCTGGGCGGCACTGGACGGCAGTGCACATCCGCTGGTGGCACTGCGAGGCGCGCTCGATCCAGTGCTACGGCCGTGGCCCGAAGCGGCCATGCATGTATTGCCGCTCGACGCGGGGGATGCGCGGCTGCTGCAACGTGCGGCCCTGCTGGTGGTCGTGCGCGATCTGAACAGTACCCAGCGCGTCTACGACGATCTGCGCTATCACCAGGCCTACCGGGCCTTCATCGGCCTCGACCACGGAACGGCGTGGTCACCCATGCAGTGCGCGCGCCTGCTGCAGGCGTGCGCACATCCAGTGCTGCGCGATTGCCTGGATGACCTGCTGGCCAGGATGCCGCCGCAGCTGCTCGAGGCGGCCTGTGTACCGTCTGCACGCATTCTGTCCGCGCAGGTGCACGCGCAGCGAATCGGCGGTGGATGTTTATCGTACTGACACATGCACCGCTGACCATGGTGCAGCGGTCTCTTCCAGGATGACGAGGGCGGAACAATGGCAACGCAGGTTCGTGGTCGCAGGGCTCGGCAGCAGGGCTTCAGCCTGATCGAGATCATGGTGGTGGTGGTGATCATCGGCATTCTCGCCGCACTGATCGTGCCGCGGTTGATGGACCGGCCGGACCAGGCACGGGTGGTCGCGGCGCGCCAGGACATTGCGGCGTTGATGCAGGCGCTGAAGCTGTTCAAGCTGGACAACGGCCGGTATCCCAGTGCCGAACAGGGCCTACAGGCGCTGGTGAAGCCACCGCAGGGCAGCGGCGCGCTGCCGGTAACACCGTACCTGGACCGGTTGCCGAATGACCCGTGGGGCCATCCGTACCAGTACCAGGTTCCCGGCAGCCATGGTGACGTCGATGTGTTCTCGCTGGGTGCGGACAGCAAGCCCGGCGGTGAAGCCGGAAACGCGGACATCGGCTCCTGGCAGCTGTGAGGCGCGACCATGGCACAGCTGATGTACTCACCGTCGTGCACGCGCCAGCGCGGCATGGCCGTGATCGTCGCCCTGCTGGTGGTGGCACTGGTGGCGGTGATCGCCACCGCGCTGCTGACCCGGCAGTCGGCGCAGCTGCGGGCGCTGCGTGCCGAGCAGTTGCGCGCCCAGGTACGCATGGCGGTCGACGCCACGCTGGAGCGTGCGGCGCAGCAGCTGCGTGAGGATGTAAAGGAACAGCTGACCACGGTGCGCAGCGGGCGCTGGGCGCGCCCATTGGCGCTGCAGGCGCCGTTGCCGGTGCAGCTGCAGCTGGTCGATGCGCAGTCGATGTTCAACCTGCGCAATCTCCTTGCGCATGGCAGGCCGGACCCCGAGGCGCGGCGCGCGTTCATCGCGTTGTGTGCCGGGCAAGGGCTGGGCCAGGGCGCGTGCGCGTCCGCCGCGGACCACATCCAGGTGCGCCTGCGCGATGGCGACATGCAGGCGCAGGCACCGCTGCCGCGCGAGTCACTGATCGAACAGGCGCTGCCGGGTGCCGATCCGGTGGCGCTGCAGGCGCTGGCGCGGCGCACCGTGGTGTTGCCGTCGCAGACCCTGGTCAATGCCAACACCAGCGACCTGAGCGTTCTGCAGGCGGTGACGCCAGCGGTGGAACCGGCACGACTGCAGGCGCTGCTCGGCGAGCGCGACGCTGGCCATTGGCTGCTCAATCGCGGCGACATCGCCAACCGGCTGCAACTGAGCAACGAACAGATGGCGGTGCTTCCCCTGGGGATCCATAGCGAGTGGTTCCTGGCCGTCGGCCAGGTGCAGGCGGACGGCAGCGCGGTGGATTTCCGCGCGCTGCTCTGGCGCGAGTACCGCGACGACGGGGCGCGTGTACAACGGGTGTGGACGAGGATCGGCGCATGACCGCGCGGCTTCGGGTGCGCCTGCCGGCGCTGGCGGGGCTGCGCGCCGACAGCACGGTGGACTGGGTGCAGCTGCACAAGGGCTCGGTGCTGGCCCACGGCAGCGACACGCTGGCGGCGCTGGGCCTGCGGCATCCGCAGGCCACGGTGCATGCCTGCCTTGATCCGAACGACCTGATCCTGCTGGAACTGCAGCTGCCGCCGCTGTCCGGGCGCCGCCTGCAGTCGGCGCTGCAGGGTGAGGTGGAGGCGATGCTGCTGGATGACCTGCAGGAGGTCACGCTGGCCCACGGTGCGCAGGCAGCGGATGGCACGGTTGCGGTGGCCTGGCTCGGCCAGCAGGCGATCGTGCAACTTCAACAGCTGCTGGCGTCGTGCGCACTTCAACTGCAGGCACTGTATCCAACGCCCCTGCTGCTGCCCTGGCAGCCCGGCCAGGCCACGCTGCAGGTCAGCGGCGCGCACCTGCTGGTGCGCAACGGGCGCGATCGGGGATTCGTCCAATGGCATGGCGGGCGTGACGCGTGTGCAGTGATGCAGGCGCTGGCCGGGCGTCTGCAACAGGCGGGGGTGCAGGCCGTGCAATGGATCGGCAGCGTGCCGCCGGCGTGGCCGGACGACCTGCCGGCCAGCGCGGTCGCGCCTGCGCAACAGGCCTGCGGGCCCTTGCCGGGGTGGTCATTGCCGTTGCCCGGCGCGAGCCGCCAGTCGCCGCGACTGGCCATCGGGCTGGCATTGGCAGCCGTACTGCTGGCCGCGCTGGGATTGCAGTTGCAGGTCGCGCGTTGGCGAAGCGAGGGTGAAGCGCTGCAGCAGGACATGGCACGGCAGTTCAGCGCACGCTTTCCGGAGATCACCACGGTGGTGGACCCGGTGGTGCAGGCAAGGCGCGTACTTGCGCTGCCACCGCCGGCGCCGCCATTGCCACCGCTGCAGCGCCAGGTGGCCGCCACGCTGCAGGCCGTTCCGGAGCTGGCCGGGCAGGTGCGCAGCCTGCACTACCAGCCGGGGCAGCTGAAGATGGAGCTGGATGCCGACGCCCGGGCATTGGCCGACGATCCACAGCGGTTTGAGCACTGGCAGCATGCGGTGCAGGCGCAGGGCCTGCAGGTGGCGCGCGAAGTCGATGGACGCCTGCGGGTGAGCGGAGCGGGGCTGTGACAACCCGAACGCTGCGCCGGGGTGAGGGATGGGCGCGCCTGCAGCAGCGCTGGCAGCGCCTGCCACCGCGCGACCGGCGGATGCTGTGGGTGATGGTGGTGGCGCTGCTGGTGGCGGGCCTGTGGTCGTTGTGGCTGGAGCCCCTGCTGAAGCAGCGCACACACTGGCAGGCTGAACTGCCGCGGCTGCAGGCGCAGTCCCGCGCACTGGCGCCGCTGCTGCGCGCCCGTGAGCGCCAGCAGCAGGCCCAGCGCCAGCACCCGACACTGGCCGGGCTGCGCGATGCAATCAGGACCGCCGGCCTGGCCGACGGCCTGCATATCGAAGCGCGCGACGGGCGCTGGCACCTGCAGGTGCAGGCGGTGCCCGCCGATGCGCTCTGGAACTGGCTGCTGCCGCTGCTGGCCGACCCGGCCATCGAGCTGCAGCAACTGCAATTGACACGCACGGGGGATGCGAACATGCCGGCCGCACGGATTTCCGGACACATCGTGATGGTGGCCACTGCGGGTGCCCATCCATGAGGGCGATGCGCAGCCTTGCCTGCACTACCGCATTGGCCCTGATCGTGGGCATGGCGCACGCGCCGGCACCGGTGCAGGCACGGGACAGCCAAGATGAGCCGGTGCAGTTGAACCTGGTGGACACGGATATCGGTGGCGTGCTGCGCATGGCGGCACGCTTCACCGGCCGCCAGTTCCTGGTCGATCCGCGGGTGACCGGCAAGATGACGGTGGTGTCCGATGGCCCGGTCAGCCGTACCCAGGCCTACCAGTTGCTGCTGGGCGCGCTGCGCATGCGGGGTTTCGCGGTGGTCGAGAACGGCGGCGTCAGCCGGGTGGTGCCGCAGGCCGATGCCAAGCTGCTGGGAGGACGTGTCGGCACGGGCGGTGCCGGCGGTGAGGTGACCACCCGCACCTTCGCGCTGCGCTACGAGAACGCGGCTGCGCTGGTGGCGGTGCTGCGGCCGATGATCAGCCCGGACAATCCGATCACCGCCAATCCCGGCAACAACACCCTGGTGATCACCGATTACGCCGACAACCTGGAGCGCATCGCGCAGGTGATCGCCAGCGTCGATACACCGGCCGGCATGGACACCGACGTGGTGAAGCTGCAACAGGGCATTGCCGTTGATGTCGCGGCGATGGTCGCGCCGCTGCTGGATGCACAGGGCGCCGAGCCCAGCCAGAAGGTGGTGGTGATGGCCGACCCGCGCAGCAACAGCGTGCTGCTGCGTTCCAGCAGCCCCGGTCGCACCCGCCTGGCGCGGCAGCTGGTGGAGAAGCTGGACCGGTCCCAGGATGAGTCCGGCAATCTGCATGTGGTCTACCTGCGCAACGCCCAGGCCAACCAGCTGGCCGGTGTGCTGCGTGGCGTGGTGGCCGGGCAGAGCGATGCACCGGCAATGGGCAGCACGGAAGGCATCACGCCACTGCCGGGTGAGGCCAACCGCTCCACGCCCACGCAGCCGTCGCAACCGCAGCAGGCCAAGACCGGAGGCAATGCGCTGGAATCGCAGCGGCTGGACCCGAGCCGCCGCGACCCGATCGATGCGGGAAGCACCGGCTTCAGCCAGAACGGCATCTCGGTACAGGCGGACGTGGCCACCAACACGCTGCTGATCTCTGCGCCGGAACCGGTGTACCGCAATCTGCGGCGGGTGATCGACCAGCTGGACCAGCGCCGTGCGCAGGTGCTGGTGGAAAGCCTGATCGTGGAGGTCAACCAGACCGATGCGGCCGAGCTGGGCGTGCAATGGATGCTGGGCAATGGCCGTACCTTCGGTGGCACGCACTTCGGTGGCGCCAGCGGCGGCAGCGGGCTGAGCAGCACCGCGCGCACCACGCTGGACGTGCTGCCCAGGGATGGCCTGAAGATCGGCGTGATCGACGGTACCCTTAACCTGCCCGGTGTCGGCCAGATCCTCAACATGAAAGCGTTGGCCAACGCGCTGCAGAGCAAGGGCGGGGCCAACATCCTGTCCACGCCGAACCTGATGACGCTGGACAACGAAGCGGCCAGCATCATGGTTGGCCAGACCGTGCCGTTCGTCAGCGGCCGTTACGTGACCGACGGTGGCGGCGGCAGCAACAACCCGTTCCAGACCATCGTGCGCGAGGACGTGGGCCTGAAGCTGCGGGTACGGCCGCAGATTTCCGAGGGCGGCACGGTGAAGCTGGACATCTACCAGGAAGTCAGCAGCATCGACGCGCAGAGTGCCAACAGTGCCGCCGGCATCATCACCAACAAGCGCGCACTGGATACCAGCGTGCTGCTGGACGATGGCCAGATCATGGTGCTGGGGGGGCTGCTGGAGGACAACGTCAGCCACGGCCGCGACGCGGTGCCGGGCCTGGGCAAGCTTCCGGTGCTGGGCGCACTGTTCCGCAGTGATACGCGCAAGCGCAGCAAGACCAACCTGATGGTGTTCCTGCGCCCGCATGTGGTGCGCGACCCCGCCGCCGGCCAGCGCCTGACCCGCGACCGCTACGACTATATGCGCAATGCGCAGGCCGGTGCGCAGCCGGTGCAGAGCTGGGCGTTGCCGGCGCTGTCGGCGCCGCAGCTGCCGCCGCAGGACCTGTCCGTGCTCGGACAGGGCAATGCGCGCGATGGCCAGGGCCAGCCGTTGCAGAACACCAGCCTGGCGGCGTTGTATCCGGCCGGCGACGGCGATGCGCAGCTGGTGCAGTTCGCGCAGGGGCTGGACCCGGTGCGCGCCAGCCAGGGGGTGGCGCAGGTGCGGGCACTGGGCCTGCAGGCCTACGCTGAAGCGACGCCGGGCGAGGGCGGGCAGCGCCTGCGCGTGCGATTGCCGCGCGATCCGGCGACGCTGGACCCGGCATTGCAGCAGCTGCGCGGGCTTGGCTACACGCCGGAACTGGTGATCGGGCCGTGAGCGCCGCCGCGCCGCTGCCGTACGCCTGGGTGCGCAGCCATGGGGTGATGCTGTCCGAGGCGGGCGGCGAGCCGGTGCTGCTTGGCACCGCCGACACCGCGCCGTGGGCCGTAGCCGAACTGCGCCGCCGGCATGGACCGCTGCCGTTCCAGGTACTGGAGGCCACCGCCTGGCAACAGCGGCTGGGCGAGCAGTACCGGGACGGCGGCGATGCCGCTGCGGTGGTGGGTGCCGCCGAAAGCGAGGTCGATCTGGACCGGCTGATGCAGGACATGCCGGAGGTCACCGATCTGCTGGATGCACAGGACGATGCGCCGGTGATCCGCATGATCAACGCGCTGCTGGCACAGGCTGCACGCGATGGCGCCAGCGACCTGCACATCGAGCCGTTCGAGACCCATTCGGTGGTGCGCTACCGGGTGGACGGCACGCTGCGCGACATGGTGCATCCGCGGCGCGCCCTGCATGCGGCGCTGGTATCACGCATCAAGATCATGGCGCACCTGGACATCGCCGAGAAACGCCTGCCGCAGGACGGGCGCATTGCGATCCGCGTGGGCGGGCGGCCGCTGGATATCCGCGTTTCAACGGTGCCAACCGGGCATGGCGAACGCGCCGTGCTGCGATTGCTGGAAAAGGATGCCGGCCGCCTGCAGCTGCAGCGCCTGGGCATGGCCGATGACACCCTGGCCACGTTCACCGGATTGATCCGGCAGCCGCATGGCATCGTACTGGTCACCGGGCCGACCGGCAGCGGCAAGACCACCTCGCTGTACGCTGCGCTGGGCCAGCTCGACAGCAGCACCAGCAATATCCTGACGGTGGAAGACCCGGTGGAGTACGACTTCGCCGGCATCGGCCAGATCCAGGTCAACACCCGCATCGGCATGAGCTTCGGCACCGCGCTGCGCGCGATCCTGCGCCAGGATCCGGACACCATCATGATCGGCGAGATCCGCGATCTGGAAACCGCGCAGATCGCCGTGCAGTCGTCATTGACAGGCCATGGCGTGCTGGCCTCGCTGCACACCAACGATGCCATTTCGGCGGTGACCCGCCTGGCCGACATGGGCGTGGAGCCGTTCCTGCTGGCCTCGTCGCTGCGCGGCGTGCTGGCGCAGCGGTTGGTGCGGCGGCTGTGCACGCAGTGCCGGCGCGCCGAGCTGGATGGCGAGGGCCGCAGCGTATGGCGCGCGGTGGGTTGCGCGGCCTGCGCCAACAGCGGCTACCGTGGGCGTACGGGCATCCACGAGCTGTTCGTGGTCGACGACCGGGTGCGCGCATTGATCCATGAAGGACAGGGCGAGCCCGCGCTGCGCGAGGCCGCACGGCGTGCGGGCATGCGTACCCTGCGGCAGGACGGCCAACGCTGGGTCGACAGCGGGGTGACCACGCTGGAAGAGATCCTGCGCGTCACCGGCGACGATTGAGGCCTGCATGGCACTGTTCGACTACCAGGCTGCCAACGCGCAGGGCCGCATCGAGAAGGGCCAGTTGGATGCCGACAGCCCGCGCGGTGCTCGCCAGCTGCTGCGTGGACGCGGGTTGACGCCGGTACAGGTCCGCGCGGCGCGCACTGCCGGTGGTGGCTGGGGCGCTCGCCGGCTGTCTGCCAGCGAGCTGGCCTGGGCCACGCGCCAGCTGGCCAGCCTGTTGGCGGCCAGCCTGCCGCTGGAAGGCGCATTGAGTGCGGTGATCGAGCAGGCCGAGCGCCCGCACGTCGCGCAGGCGCTCACCGCCGTCCGTGCAGATGTTCGGGCCGGCCAGCGCCTGACCGTGGCGCTGGCCGCGCGGCCACGCGATTTTCCGCCGATCTATCGGGCGCTGGTTGGCGCTGGCGAAGACTCCGGCGATCTGGCGCGGGTGATGGAGCGCCTGGCCGACTACATCGAAGAACGCAATGCGCTGCAGGCCAAGGTACTGACCGCGTTCATCTATCCAGCGGCGATCAGCCTGGTATCGGTGGCGATCGTGATCTTCCTGCTCAGCTACGTGGTGCCGCAGGTGGTGACCGCGTTCGTGCAGGCACGGCAGACGCTGCCGATGCTCACACAGGTGATGCTGGCCGCCAGCGCGTTCGTGCGCAGCTGGGGCGTGTGGGTGGGGCTGGGCATCGCTGCGCTGGTGGTGGCCTGGCGGTTGGCCCTGCGCCGGCCCGAGCTGCGCCTGCGCTGGGACGCGATGCTGCTGCGGCTGCCGATGGCCGGGCGTTTCGTGCTGGGTGTGAACAGTGCGCGCTTTGCCTCGACGCTGGCCATCCTGCTGGATGCCGGCGTGCCGCTGCTGCGCGCGTTGGAAGCTGCCCGGCAGACACTGGGCAATGCGTTGCTGGCGCGTTGTGCCGATGACGTGTCCGCGCGCGTACGCGAAGGCGCTGCGCTGGGTGCTGCGTTGAAGGTACAGAAGGTGTATCCGCCGATCCTGGTGCATCTGGTGGCCAGTGGCGAGAAGACCGGTTCGCTGGCGCCGCTACTGGATCGCGCCGCGCAGACGATCTCGCGCGAGATCGAGCGCCGTGCGATGGCGCTGACCGCGTTGCTGGAACCCACCATGATCCTGGTGATGGGCGGCGTGGTGCTGACGATCGTGCTGGCCGTGCTGATGCCGATCATGGAAATGAACCAGTTGGTGCAGTGATGCGCAACGCGCATCACGGGTAGAGTCGACTGTCAGTCGACCAGCGCGGCGACCGAGTGCATTCAGACCGTTGCTGCGTGTGAAAAGCAGTCGACTAACAGTCGACTCTACCCAGTCGATCCCATCAGGTCGATCCCATCAGGTCGAATCCATCAGGTCGATCCCATCAGGTCGAATCCATCAGGTCGATCCCATCAGGTCGAATCCATCAGGTCGATCCCATCAGGTCGAATCCATCAGGTCGATCCCATCAGGTCGATCCCATCAGGTCGATTCCATCCAGTCGATTCCATCCAGTCGATTCCATCCAGTCGATTCCATCCAGTCGATCGGGCGGCGTCGTTGGAATGTGGCAATGGGCCGATTCTCCACACAATCCTCCACACCTTTTCCTGATCTTCCACAGGTTTCTTAAGCGGCTTGTCATCGGCGCGGACCAGCATGGCCACGTCGCCGCAGAGCGGGCTGGGAGGCCCTCGGCGGCAGCAGGCGTGTAGTGACCGTTCCTCCCTCGGTGTTTCCCTTCGCAGTAAACCCTTCAGGAGAAGATCATGAACAAGTACAAGACTCTGGCCGCGCTGGTTGCCACCGCGCTGCTCGCCACTGCTGGCGCCGCCTCGGCCCAGACCGCCGTGACCGGCGGCGGCGCGTCGCTGCCGGCCGACCTCTACAAGGGCGCGGCCGACAGCATCCTGCCGGCCAACTTCAGCTACGCCGTGACCGGTTCGGGCACGGGCAAGAAGGCCTTCCTCGAAAACAATGCCTCGCTGTTCTCCACCACCGGCACCGTGCACTTCGCCGGTAGCGATTCGGTGCTGAGCAGCACCGAGCTGAGCACCTACAACAGCACCTACAACGTGTCCGGCGACACCAACCGCTATGGCGCACTGGTGCAGATCCCGTCGGTCGCCACCTCGGTCACCGTTCCGTTCAACAAGGCCGGTTCGGCGATCGACCTGTCGGTCACCCAGATCTGCGGCATCTTCTCGGGCAAGATCACCAACTGGTCGAGCATCGACAGCGCCCGCAGCGGCACCATCCAGGTGGTCTACCGTGGCGAAAGCAGCGGCACCAGCGAACTGCTGGCCCGTTTCCTGACCGCCGCGTGCCAGCCGGCCGACGTCTCCGGCACCACCCTGAAGCTGACCAACGGCGTGCCGGCGTTCTCGGTGCAGTCGACCTTCGCCAACCTGTTCACCACCGTGCCTTCGAACTTCATCGCCGCCCCGGCCACCGGCGGTACCGCGCTGTACAACGCGGTCTACGCTGCCGACGGCCGCATCGGCTATGTCGGTCCGGACGTGATCCCGAGCCTGACCGATGCCACCAAGGTCGCCAAGGTCAAGGGCTTCTCGCCGGACGAAGTGAGCGTGCAGGCGACCCTGGAAACGGCGGCGCCGCCGACCGGCGCTGCTGCCGAGAACCCCGCCAACTGGGTGCCGGTGTTCGGCAATCCGAGCGCGGGCTATCCGATCGCGGGTTACACGAACTTCGTGTTCGGCCAGTGCTACAAGAACGCCACCGTCGGCGCCAACGTGCGCGGCTTCCTGACCCGCCACTACGGCAGCACCGTGGTCAACGGTGTCGAGCAGGGCCCGAACGACGCCGCCATCCGCGCGCACAAGTTCATCCCGCTGACCAAGGCCTGGCGTGACGCCGTCCGCGCCCGCTTCGCCACCGCCACCAACGCCGGTGCGGTGAACAATCCGAGCACCTGCTCGGGCATCGGCCGTCCGCTGTAACGGCGTTCGCTTCGGCGATCGTCTGGAACATGAAGGGCGCCGGCAGCAATGCCGGCGCTTTCTGCGTTTTCGCCCCGCACGGTGGCAAGCGGGGTGTCGCCTTCACGCCACTACCACCGTCTATCAGGTGCAGGGCGTGCGTCACGCAGGCCCATCCGTACTCGCCGCCGCTGACGCGGCCCATCAGGTTGACGAGGTCCCCGATGTCGCACCCGCATTCGCCCCACGCCCGCCCTCCTGCTGCCCTGTGGCGCAGCCACCCGATGGCCTGGGCCGTTGCCGTGGCCCTGGGCACGGTGGTGGCACCGGCCAGCCAGGCCCAGCAGGCATTCAGCCCGGGCTGGTTCGCCGAGCGCGGCGCGGCGCAGGGCGCGGCGGCGCAGAGCGGGCGCATGCCCAACGGCGTGCCGGTCCAGTTCCAGTTGCCCGCGCAGCAGCAGGATGCGGCGCGGCAGAAGCTGCAGCAGTCGATCGACAACCTGGGCACGGCCGCACAGGCGATCGCCCTGCAGCAGCGCCTGCAGGAACAGGCGCGGCAGGGGCGACGTGATGCGGGCGTGGTGGTGGCCGACGGCCTCGGCAAGGACGGCCTGAAGGTCGACGAGAATCCGTTGACCCGCGGCTGGATCAACGCCCGCGAGGCCATCCAGTCGCAGGCTGCCGACGGGCGGCTGCAGGTCAGCATCGAGCAGACTGCGGACCAGGCGATCCTGAACTGGGAGAGCTTCAACATCGGTGGCAACACCACGCTGAACTTCCTGCAGAACCCCGACTGGGCGGTACTGAACCGCGTCAATGATCCGCAGGCGCGGCCCAGCCAGATCCTGGGCCAGCTGAAGGCCAATGGCACCGTGTTCGTGGCCAACCGCAACGGCGTGGTGTTCGGCAACAACAGCCAGGTCAACGTCCGCAACCTTGTTGCGGCAGCAGCGCGGATCAGTGACGCGCAGTTCCGTGAGCACGGCCTGTACAGTGCCGACGCGAACACCTCGGCGCTGACCGATGCCGTGGGCAAGGTCATGGTCGAACGCGGTGCACGCATCGCCACCCATGAACCGACCACGGCCACCCGTGGCGGTGGCTATGTGCTGCTGGCGGGCCACAGCGTGGAGAACGCAGGCCAGATCGAAACCCGCAAGGGACAGGCGCAGCTGGCGGCCGGTGACAGTTTCGTGATCCGTCGCGGCGTGGGCACCGCGCAGAACACCGCGTCCACCACCCGCGGCAATGAGATCGCCCCACGCTTCGCCAGCGACAGCACGGCCGGCCACGTGCGCAACAGCGGCCTGATCCAGGCGCGCGAAGGCGACGTCACGCTGGCCGGCCGCACCGTCGAACAGGCCGGCGTGGCGGTAGCCACCACGACGTTGAACCAGCGTGGCACCGTGCATCTGCTGAACTCGGCATCCGACAGCAAGGGCAGCGTGACCCTGCAGGCCGGGTCTGCCACGGCGGTGCTGATCGAAGACGATGGCAAGGCCACCGCGCTGGATACCCAGCGCGATGCGCTCGTCAAGGAATCCGCCGAGCAGGACAGGCTTCGCGGGTCCAGCA
The DNA here is from genome assembly GCF_027854495.1 of Stenotrophomonas sp. PI_27. Lineage (NCBI taxonomy): Bacteria > Pseudomonadati > Pseudomonadota > Gammaproteobacteria > Lysobacterales > Lysobacteraceae > Stenotrophomonas > Stenotrophomonas sp. PI_27. The sequence continues at coordinate 341,029 of NZ_JAJNOF010000002.1, read as the reverse complement.
ACAGCGGCACCTTCGACAACCTCTCGCGCCTGCAGGACCGTCGCGATCAGTCGCGCATCGAGATCGTCTCCGGCGGCGACGTGAATTTCCAGGCGGGCTCGCTGGCGGTGGCGACCGGTGGCCAGGTCGTTTCCGATGCAGCCCGGCGCAGCTACCTGGACGACGGGGCGCGGGTGGACGTCTCCGGTGCAGTAGGCGTGCAGGTGGCGATGGAAAGCAACAACGTCAAGGTGAAGGTGCAGGGCAATGAACTGCGCGATTCGCCGGACAACCGTGACAGTGGCAAGCTGATCAGCAGCGAAGTGTGGATCGACCGCCGCCAGCTGACCGAGGTCGCTGCCGGCACCGGCGGCTATGACCGCACGCGCTGGTACGCCGGCGGCGGCCTGCTTGAGGTGGGCGGTTACCTGGACAACCAGGGGCATTCAATCGGTGAGTGGGCGGCGCTGGGCGGCACCGTGCAGCTGGCCGGCCAAGAAGTGGTCAGCCATGCCGGGTCCCGCATCAATCTGGCCGGTGGCAGCCTGGACGTACAGTCGGGCGTGGTCCAGCAGAGCTGGCTGCGTGGGCGCGACGGGCAGCTGTACCGGCTTGATGATGCACCGGCCGAAATGCTGTACGACGGTCTGTACCAGGGCTACGAAGTGAAGCAGGAACGATGGGGGGTGACCGAATCGTTCCGCAATCCGCTGGTGGCACCCGGCCAGCGTTTCGACAATGGCTATACCGTCGGTCGTGATGCGGGCCGGCTGCGGGTCTCTTCACCCACCGTGGTGCTGCAGGGGCAGGTGGAGACAGGCACCTTCCAGGGTCAGTTGCAGACATCACGGCCGGACCCGGAACAGGAGGGGTACTCGCAGTCGCAGACGGCAGTGGCGCGCAACGCACAACTCTGGCTCGGCCGCTTCGACAGCACGGGTCGCAACGGGGTGTTCGACTCGCAGGTGCGCATCGGCGGGATCCCGGCCGATCCCACGCCATGGTCGCTGCAGGCGCCGATCGGGGCGACAAGGCGCAACACCGTGTGGCTGGACAGCGACGTACTCAGCGGACAGCGCTGGGGACGCCTGGATCTGGCCTCGGCCGGGCACATCGCGCTGGACGGAACGCTCACGCTGCAGGAGGGCGGGCAGCTTGCGCTCACCGGCAGCCAGGTCAGTTTCGGCGGCAGCGTGCAGATCGCCGGTGGCCAGGTGGAGGCGGGCAACCTGCTTCCGGTACTCGGCCGGCCGACGGCGCTGCTCTCCGGCGATCGCGCGGGCGTAGAGGTTGCTGCCGGTGCCCGCATCAATCTTGCCGGCGGCTGGAGCAACGCACTGCTGTCCACCGATGCACTGGCAACGAAGGCGTGGATCGATGGCGGACAGGTGCGCTTCGTTGGCAGTCATGACATCACCCTGGGCGATGGCGCCCTTCTCTCGGTGGATGCCGGTGGTGCGATCGGTACCGATGGCAAGGGACGCGTCGGAAAGGGCGGTAGTGTCAGCCTGCAGGCGGCCAGTACCGATGTCGCCACGGACGGCAGCGGCCGGCTGCGCATGGGGAATGGCGTGAACATCACTGCGCTCGGCAATGGCAGCGGTGCCTTGACCCTGGCAACGGGCGGCAAGCTGGCCATCGGCGATTCCACCGCGGCCGCAGAGGATCTGCTGAGGTTGCAGGCCCCGCTGTTCACGAGTGGGTTTGCCCGCTATGACATTGCCAGCCATGCCGGGTTGACGGTTGAAGAGGGCACCCTGCTGCACGTGGAACGGCCGGGCGTTCGCCTGGCAGCTGGCGCACAGAATGTGCTGGCGCGGGAGCAGGCGCTGGAGGCCTGGACCCAGCCGCTGTACACGGCCGATCCTGGCAATGGGCGCGTAACCCAACGCGGTGGCGCCAGCCTGGTGCTGCGCGCGGGACATCTGTTGTCTGCGGCCGACCTGCGCGTCGGCACCGGGGCCGGGGTCAGGGTTGATCCCGGCCAGACGATCGAGCTGTTCGGTTCGGGTGACGTGACCGTGGCCGGCCACCTGCAGGCAGCGGGCGGGCGCATCCGCCTCGACGAGGCATTCGACCCGACCGGTGTGCGCGGCGATCAACGCCGCGAGCGCCGCTGGACGATCGCCGAGGGTGCGCTGCTGGATGTCAGTGGCGATGCGGTTTCCATGGGCGATGCGCGGCAGATGCTGCGCGGCCAGGTGCGCAAGGGCGGAACCATCGAGATTGGTGGTGCACTGGACTGGGAAGACCAGGACAACGTCCGCCACCTGCCACCGGATACCTTTGTGGTCATCGAGCGCGGAGCGCGGCTGCAGGCTTCCGGTGCCTCGGCGTGGCTTGATGTCGAAGGCAGCGGCCGTACCCGGGTGGACAGTGATGGCGGCAGCATCGTGCTGCGTGCAGCCAATGCGCTGTACCTCCAGGGGGCGCTCGACGCATCGGCGGGCGGTGATGGCGCACGGGGTGGCACGCTGGGGGTTGCGTTCGGCGGCGGCACCTATGGTGCGACGGCCAGGAACAAGGAGGTGCTGGCACCGCGGGCGATCTCGCTCACCCAGGACACACCGGCGGGCGAGGCTCTGCCCGAGCGCCTGGCGTACGGCCATGCCACGCTCTCCGTCGAGCAGATCAAGGCCGGTGGCTTCGATCATCTTTCGCTGTTCGGCGATATCCGGGCACAGGGCGATGTCACTCTGCGCATGGACCAGAGCCTGCGCATCCATGGCCTGAACGAACGCGCCCTGGGCGTTGCGGAGGGCAACCAGGAGGGCAGTCGCCTGCTGCTGAACGCACCTTACGTGCGTCTTGCGCAGGGGCGCTGGTGGCAGCCGGCCGGGGAAGGCACGCTGCGGCCGGTGGAGGCGTCGCTCGATGCAGCGAAGCAGCATCGGTTCGACGTGACCGCAGACCTGATCGACCTGCGCGATGTCACCTGGTTGGCGAGCTTCGACCATGTCAACCTGCAGAGCAGCGGCGACATCCGAATGCTGGCTCCGATGGCCAGCAGTCTGCAGGAATCCAGGTTCGCCGCACCGGGATCGATCGATATCAGTGCCGCTCGCCTGTATCCCGCCGCGCGGGCGCAGGGGCGCATCGTGGCCGGCGTGCCTGAGGCCGGACCTTCGGGACTGCCGGGCTGGGCCAACCCAGAGGCGGTACTGCGCATCCACGGTGTCGGTGGTGGCGCGCAACCGACACCGGACTCGGCGTTCGGCAGCCTGGCGCTGACGGCCGCCACGGTAGTGCAGGGCGGCAACGTGCAGGCGCCGTGGGGCCGGGTGCAGCTGGGTGGTACTGAGTTCAACTCCAGTCGCGCTGCGCGCGTCGGGCTGCTTGCGGGCAGCGTGACCTCCGTCAGTGGCGCCGGCCTGACGCTGCCGTTCGGCGGCACCGTGGATGGTGTGGCGTGGCGCCGCGACGGTGCCGATTTCGATGTTCAGGGCCCCGGATCGGTCAACATTCCGATGGGCGTGGACATCGTGGCCAGTGCGTTCAACGGCGCCGCCGGCAGCGTCGTGGATGTGTCCGGAGGCGGCGAACTGTCCGGCGCCGCGTTCGTAGCCGGGCGGGGTGGCTCGGTCGACATCCTGCGGCATGCGCTGGCGGATGCGAACCCGCGCTACGGCTTCAGCCGTGCCGGCAATGCGGTCTATGCGATCGTGCCGGGGCGGACGGACATGCAGGCGCCGCTGGCGACCGCTGACGGCAGCGCCGACCCCCGGGTCGGCCAGCAGATCGTCATCCCCGGCGGAGTGCCGGGTCTGCCCGCCGGAACCTACACGCTGCTGCCCGCCAACTACGCCCTGCAGAAGGGGGCATTCCGCGTTGAGATCGGTGCCGAGAATGCGCGTGGCAACACGCAGCCGGTGGCCACAAGCACGGGTTCCTGGCGTGTCAGCGGGCACCAGGCGCAAGGCCTGGGCGGGGCAGTGTCGCCACTGCTCACCGATCTGGTGCTGACCCCGGCCGAAGCGGTGCGCCGCCATGCCAGCTACAACGAAACGTCCTACAGCACGTTCGTGGAGGGCGTGGCCGAACGACGAGGCGAAGCGTTGCGCTGGCGACCGACCGATGCCGCGGCTCTCAGCCTGACATTCGGCGAAGGCGCGGGCCGTACCGGCGCGCCGGCAGTGACGTTCCACGGCCTGTCCCGCTTCAATGCGGGCAGCAATGACGGACGCGGCGGCACGCTTTCGGTCAACCTGCATGCGTCGAACGACGCGATGCTGGAAATCGTCACGGAGGGCAGCGCTGCAGCGAGCGGGCGCGGGGCTACCGTTTTCGACAGTGCGCTCAACGCATTCCGCCCGTCGACGTTGCTGATCGGCGGCGCGCTGCGGCGTGATGCGACCACCTACTCGGTGGAAGGCACGGCACAGCATGTTGTGTTGCGCAACGGTGTCAGCCTTTCGGCGCAGGAAGTCCTGTTGTCGGCTGCATTCGGGGGCAACGGCATCCTGGTGGAGCAGGGCGCTTCGATCAACACCCTGCCCCAGGCCGATCCTTCGCGCGTGGCGCAACCCACTGCACCCTACCTGGTTTCAGGCGGTCTGCTGGCCGTGTCCAATCAGCGCCTCACGGCGCTCAGTACCCAGGGGGGAAGCGCGGCCGGTCCGGTGGCGATCGACATCGGGGGTTGCGGATCGAACTGCAGCGGGCAGACCCGGCTGCTGTCGGCGGGCAGCATCAATGTGGTCACCGACGGCGCTCTGAGCATTGGCGACGCGGTGAGCTACGGCACGCGCCAGCTCGGGTTGGGCATGTCGGCGCTCAATCTCGGCAGCGCCGAGGCCATTGCGGCGGCAGCGGCAGCCGGCGGTCTTCCGGCGGGCATGACGATGAATCAGGAGGTCCTGCAGCGATTGCTGCGCGGAAACACCGCCACCGGCGCGCCGGCGCTCGAGTCCCTCAGCCTGACTGCGCGCGATGCCATCAATGTGTTCGGCAGCGTGGACCTGGATACGCGTGACGGTGCGACCGGCCGCAGCAGTCTGCGCAGCCTGGTGCTGGGCGCGCCAGCCATTCACGGTTACGGCACCGCGACCGATCGTGCGCGCATTTTCGCCGACACGCTGGTGTGGGACGGTACGCTGGCCGGCACCCCATTGCCCGGCGGTGAACAGACTCAGCCGGCCGGCGAGGCGATGGTGGGTCGGCTTGGCCAAGGGCAGCTGGAAATCACTACGCGGGTGCTGGAGCTGGGGCGAGCGCCCTTCACCCGGCCCAGTTCGTCGGTGGCCGCTGACCGCCAGGTGCTTGGCTTCGCCGGCGTTACGCTGGCAGCGTCGGATCGCATGGTGTTCTCCGGCAAGGGCAGCCTGGATGTCTTCCAGCGGCAGGGCGACTACGTGGCAGGTAGTGGCTGGCAGTTCAGCGGCGGCGCGCTGGATATCGTCACCCCGCTTCTGACCGGCAGCGCGGGTGCGCAGCTGGCCATCCGCAATGGCGGAACGGTGCAGTTGCGTGGCGCCGCGGCGACCGCGGGCAGCGATGCATTGGGTGCGGAGCTGTCCATCACAGCCGAACGCGTGGTGATCGACAGCCGGGTGGCGCTGGCGTCCGGTCGGTTCGAGGCCAATGCCCGCCAGGGCATGGCGCTTGGCAGCCATGCGGTGCTGGACATGGCGGGGCGCAAGATCAGCCTGTTCGACGTGGACAAGTACAGCTGGGGCGGTGACGTCGCGCTGTCGAGCCATGAAGGTGACATTGTTGCCGACGCGGCGTCGCGCATTGATCTTTCCGCCCGCAACAACCGCGGTGGCCGCTTGACGGTGTCTGCGCTGGGCCCACAGGGCGGCCGTGTAGATCTGGCAGGTACGTTGCTTGGCGGAGCCAGCGGCCGCTACGACGCCGGTGGCACTGAAGTGCCCTACGACGGCGGCGAGCTGGTAGTGCGTGCACGCCAGTTGCAGGACTTCTCCGGCCTGAACACCCGGCTTACTGCCGGTGGCATTACTGGTGGCCGGACGTTCCAGTTGAGCGAAGGCGACCTTGTCATCGGCGATGAAGTGAAGGCACGCCACGTGGACATCAGCGTCGATGGCGGCAGCCTGCAGGTGAACGGCCGCATCGATGCCAGTGGTGAGCAGGTCGGCAGCATCCGTCTTTCCGCCCGCGATCTGCTGCGCGTAGACGGGGCGCTGGATGCGCATGGCAGCGCCTTACGCGTCGATAGTTACGGCAAGATCATCGACAGCCCGAACCGGGCGATGATCGAACTGACTTCGGCCAACGGCAAACTGCAGCTGGGCGCGTCGTCTTCGATGGACCTGCGCGCCGGCACATCGGTGGCCGCAGGTAACGGCCCGGGCCAGAACGATGGCCGCGCACGCGGCAGCGTCAAGCTCAACGTGCCACGCGTGGGCAGCAACGACGCCGCGATCGACGTGGCCAGCGGACTCCGCATCGCCGGTGCCGGCGACCTGCAGGTCAACGCCTTCCGCAGCTATGATTCGGCGCCGCTGGCCAGTGCTGCGGATGTGCATGGCCATCGTCCGCAGGTGATCAACCAGCAGTGGCTGGATACGGTGGTGGACCCGGACAACCGCCAATGGATGAACGCTGCGCTGGCCAATGCAGGACTGCAGCAGCGCACTGCCGCCCTGGGCAGCTACCGCCTTCGCCCCGGCGTGCAGATCGTGGCGCGGACCAGCAGCGACAACCCGCGTGGCGATCTGGTCGTGGCCGGCGATATCGATCTGTCCGGGTACCGCTACGGACCGCAGTCGAACCGGACCGATCCAGCGCGGCGCGGGTTCGGTGAGTCGGCCGCGCTGGTGTTGCGTGCCGAGGGTGACATCAACGTCTACGGCAGCATCAACGACGGCTTCGCGCCGCCGCCCGCCAATCCCGATGAGGACGGCTGGGTGCTGCTGGAAGGGCGCAGTAGCGGTACGCCCAACACTGCGTTCGGTGGTGACCTGATCGTGCCGGGCGAGGGTGTGCAGTTGCAGCGCGGCACCGAGTTCCGCGCCGGTGCCACGCTGAACTATGCACTTCCCTTCGACGCCGTGACCCTGCCGGCCGGAACTGTGCTGCCGGCAGAAATGCGGCTGTCGGGACCGCTGCTGCTGCCGGCCGGCACCGTGCTGGGCGCAGCAGTGACGAGGGCGGGTGGCGAGGTGGTCGCGGCTGGCACCGTGCTGGCCCAGGCATTGTCGTTGCAGGCGGGTGCGCGCCTGGGCGCCGGCTTCCGTCTGCGCACACCGGCGCCGGTGGCCGCACAGGTGTGGCCGGCCGGCGTCGCGCTGCCGATGGCGATGAAGCTGTCGGGCGCGCTGGACCTGCATGCCGGTGCGATCATCCCGTCGATGACCAAGGTGGAACTGGCCGGCGATGCGCCGGTGAAGCTGCGAACGGCCGACGCCAGCGGGCGCCAGGGACGCAACTGGGCGCTGGCGGCGATGCTGCCCGAAGGCACCACCTCCTGGGACCTGTCCGCGGTGGCCGGTGCGGATACGGCGGCCGCCGATCCGCGGACCCGCCGTTGGGGTAGCGACGGCAGCATCGTGCTGGCCGACAGCCACTACAGCACCATCGGGACAGTGACCACGACCACGGAATGGAAGGGCGATCGGATCGTCAATCTGGAAGGTTCACTGTACTGGTGGGGCGACGAGAGCCTGGCGGGCAAGTCACCTGCAGAGGTCGCCGAGATCTTCGGGGTTACCGAGGCAGAGATCTGCGATGCAGGTCCGTTCTGCGGCGCCGCGCCGCGCCTGGTGGACAAGGAAGGCTCGCTGGCATGGTGGGGCGATGAATCCTGGGTCGGCCGCCCGGCTACGGAACTGGGCGCCGAGATGGGCATGTCGGAGGAAGAGATCTGCGCGGCAATGGGCTACTGCTACGGCGGCGGCACGCTGACCGAAGTCACGACCTATGGCAAGCGGCTGGGCGCTCCCGCCTGGAGCGTGCTGCGCACCGGTAAGGGAGACCTGACGCTGCTGGCCGCGCAGGACGTGCGCATGAAGTCCGGATTCGGTGTGTACACCGCAGGTGCGCCGACGGCGCTGGGTGATGGCCGCGATGCGCAGTTCAACACGGCGCGTTCGGCTGCACCCTGGCAGACCGCGCTGTTGGGCAAGAACCAGGTGTCGGGCAACTATGATGCGGCGCTCGCCGGTTACCGTGCGTGGTATCCCGACCATGGCGGCGATGTCAGGGTTGAAGCCGGGCGCGACATCATCGGCGACGCCTGGACCGCCCGGTCCGAATCGGGTACGGCGCAGCGTGACCAGGCCGGGCATTCAAGCGCGGCGGTGGGCGGTTGGTTGTGGCGGCAGGGTTCGGGCACCACCGAAGGCGTGCAGGCGACACCGACGAGCTGGTGGATCAACTTCGGCACGTACAGCACCGTGGGCGCCGAAGCGGACGCAGCGCCGCGCATGGTCGGCTTCACCGGCTTCGGCACGCTGGGAGGCGGCAACCTGTCACTGGAAGCGGGCCGGCACGCGGGCGTGCTGGACCCGATGGGCAATGCCCTGGGCCTGCTGACCGCGCCTCACTCCAGCGCGATTGTTGCTGCGGTCGGGTCGACCGGGCGCGTCAGCAACGGTGAGCTGCATCTGACCGGTGGCGGCGACCTGACGCTGCGCAGTGGCGGTGCGTTGAACCCGGGCCTGCGCGCCAGCGCGCAGCAGCCCGAAGGGTTCCTGCAGGATCTGGATCTCAATGGCGCGGTGACCAACCTGCGCGGCAGCACCCTGCTGCAGGCGGCACGCATCGGTGGCCTCAGCGCGATACAGAGCAGCTACGGAACGCTGGGCCTGAAGGATCCGTTCGTGGCCGACGCGCCGGTGGCGATGGCCGGGCCCGTGCTCATCCTGGGGGATTCCACTGCCCGGCTGCAGGCCCGTGGTGACATTGTTCTCGGTGGCGCCGCAGATGCTGGGCGTGTACCGACGGCCAACTACAACGACGTGGTTCTGGGCGATGGCCAGCATGCAGCTGGCACGACGTGGTTCTCGCTCTGGACCCGAGGCACGGCACTGGACCTGTTCTCGGCAGGCGGAAATCTCGCACCCAGCCTGGCCGGCAGCCTGCATGCAACCGGTAGCAACATGTTCGCTGAGGGCATCGCGCTGCGCGAGCAATCCGTTCCCGCCAGCATCAATTACTGGCTGTATCCGTCCAGGTTCAGCGCGGTGGCTGCGAGTGGTGACATCATCAGCGCCTCGCTTCGAGGCCTCGGACCGGGGGCGACCACGGGCGATGTGATCCTGCTCGCGCCTTCGGCCAGCGGTCGACTCGATGTTCTGGCCGGGGGTTCGATCCATGCCGCGACCAATGCCACCGGCATTGCACGTTCCGGTAGCGACGCCCGCCTGCCTGGCCCGCTTGATCCTGCATTCATGGCCCAGCAGGGCGTCAGCCGGACCCGGGTCAGCCACAATCTATCGAACGATGGGGTGCAGGGGCCAGACCCGGCGGCGATGCTGCCATTGTTCGCGTTCGGTCCCAGTACCCCGACCACCGGTGCGCTGACGTCCCGGCCCACATCACCGAGCCGCTTCTATGCCGTGGCCGGTGACATCATCGGGTTGGGCAGTGGTGATCGCCGGCAGTTGGAGAAGAACACCGGTACCGCGAACCGGACATTGTTTGACTGGTATGAAGCGGGATCGGCAGTGCAACTGCGCGCTGGGCGTGACGTGATCAATGCGAACGTCACCGCGCTCAACACCAGCGGTACCGACATCAGTGGGATCGAAGCGGGACGGGACATCATCCGCAGCAACCTGACGGTGGCTGGCCCCGGCAACGTCGAGGTGAGTGCAGGCCGGCAGCTGCGCCAGGAAGAGGCGGGCAACCTCGTCAGCCTTGGCGGTATCGTGCAGGGTGATACGCGGCCAGGCGCAAGCATTGCGGTGACCGCAGGCAACCAGCACATTGATTTCGACGCACTGCGCGCACGCTATCTGGATCCGGCCAGGCTCGCCGACCCGGCGCAGTCGCTGGCTTCGCAGCCCGGCAAGGCGGTGAAGATCTACGACAAGGAACTGAAGCAGTGGCTGCAGCAGCGCTTCGGCCTGGCCGCCGACGGCGCCGAGGCACTGGCGGCGTTCGACCGGTTGCCGAAGGAGCAGCAGCGGATCTTCCTGCGCCAGGTCTACTACGCCGAGCTGCGCGAAGGCGGCCGCGAGTACACCGATCGGAATGGGCCACGCGTTGGTTCTTACCTGCGCGGCCGCGAGGCCATCGCCACGCTGATGCCGGACAAGGATGCAGCAGGTGCGACGATCCAGCGCACCGGCGACATCCTGATGTATGGCGGCTCCGGCGTGCGTACCGAAGCCGGCGGCAACATCGAGCTGATGGCACCGGGTGGACAGATCGTGGTGGGGGTACAGGGCGTGGTGCCACCGGCCAGTGCCGGGCTGGTGACGCAGGGGCAGGGGGACATCCGGCTGTTCAGCCAGGACAGCGTGCTGCTGGGCCTGTCGCGGGTGATGACCACGTTCGGCGGTGACATCCTGGCCTGGTCGGAACAGGGTGACATCAATGCCGGTCGCGGTTCGCAGACCACCTTGTTGTACACGCCGCCGCGCCGCGTCTATGACGGCTGGGGCAATGTGATCCTGTCGCCGCAGGCCCCGGCCAGTGGTGCAGGCATCGCCACGCTGAACCCCATTGCCGAAGTGCGGCCGGGCGACGTCGACCTGATCGCGCCGCTGGGCACCATCGATGCGGGCGAGGCCGGCATCCGCGTCTCGGGCAATATCAACCTGGCCGCGTTGCAGGTGCTGAACGCGGCCAACATCCAGGTGCAGGGCGAGAGCAAGGGCCTGCCGGTGCTGGCATCGGTCAACGTCAATGCGCTGGCCTCGGCCAGTGCGGCGGCCAACAGCGCCAGCCAGGCCGCGCAGGATGTGATGCGCAAGAGCCAGGACGATGCACGGCGCAACCAGCCGTCGGTGATCAGCGTGCAGATTCTCGGCTTCGGCAGCGGCACCAGCAGCATCAACCCGCCGGCGCGTGGCGCCACCGCCAACGACGGCTACGACGCCGACAGCGCGTTCCAGTTCCCGCAGGCAAGTCGCGACGAGGGCACGCAGCGCCGCTAGGCACCGCACGATCCTGGCAGGTGCCGACCTGGGTCGGCACACAATGCTGCCGAACGTGGCCGGTAGTAGATCCACGCCATGCGTGGATGCAGTTGACCTGCAGGAACAGACAGCATCGGGCCAGCCGCCAAGGAACGGCAGCGGCCCCAGCCAGGACGGCACGGAGGGCAGGGAGCGGCCATCAGCGGTGAGGACCACCGATACGGTGCCGCCGGGTGCAGGAGCGCGCCCGACGGCGGGCTCGGCAGTAGATCCACGCCATGCGTGGATGGCTGGGCCAGCATCAGTGCCGACCAAGGTCGGCCCCACCAGAGCGGGCGTGGTAGATCCACGCCATGCGTGGATGCGTTGCAGGCAAGCGTCCTAAAGCGCCAGCACCCGCCGGTAACTCAACGGCCCGCGTCCATCGCGCAATCCCAACCGCAGCTCCAGTGCAGTGGCCGGCAGCATCTCGCCCTCGCTCGGCAGGATCGCCCAGCCTGCGCCCGGCTGCCACGCCCGTACCTCGAACTGCTGCACCTCATGCGCCACCGCAATGCCCTTTGACGGCTCCGGCGCCGGCAGGGGATACCGGTCCGTCGCCGCACCACTGGCCCGCCACAGCGTGCTGCCCTGGCGCCACCAGCGTACCCGCTGCCAACGCAGCCCGTCGCTGCCGACACTGCGGGTGATCTCCAGCGCGAAGCTTCCATCCGGATGCCGCTCGCTTGCCAGCGAGGGAGGCAGCAGCCGCTGCGGCTGATCGGCCGGGCGCACCGCGCCATTCATCAGCGCGTCGTCTGCGCGCATTTCGATATCACGCTGGAACTGTTGCAGAACGCGCAGCGCCGCCGTGGTTTCGGCATCGGCCCGGCGCAGGCGCTGGTCGCTGCTGGCCACACTGTCCAGCGCACGCCAGCAGATCAGCGCCAGCACGCCCATGAGGGTGATCGCGATCATCACCTCGATCAGGGTGAAACCTGCTGCCGCTCGCTTCATTGCACTGCCGCCCACGGCAGCTGCAGCCGCGCCAGCGACTGCCGCGGTGCATCTTCGGCCACCACGTTGATTTCCAGTTGCGGCTGTCCGTCACTCCCCGTGCCGATATGCTGCAGCACCAGGAGACGGCTGCGCCCCTGCATGCAGCGCTGCCGCGCATCATGCGCTGCTTGTCCGCCCAGGCGCAGCTCCTGCCAGCGGTCCTGCGCACACAACAGCGCCAGGCGACGATCGCGCAGGCGCGACTGATCATCGGTGGCCACTGCCACCGAGCGCATCACCGCAGCCAGCGCAATCGATACGATCGCCAGCGCGATCAGCACTTCGATCAGCGTGAATCCGCGCGTTCCCCGCCTCACTGCTCGACCTGCAACTGTCCGCTGCCATCATCCCGAAGACGCAGCTGGTGGCCCTGCAACGACAGTGTCAGTTCCCACGCCACGCCGATCCACTCCGGGCTCAGTTCAATCGGCGTGGCCGGTTGCACTGCCAGGCCTGCGGGCCGCCACCGCTGCGGGCGCAGCAGGTCGTCGCGCTGCACGTCCACCCAGCGGGTCCCCTCGCGGCGGCTGAACCGGTAGCCGGTGGCGTCGGCTTGCCAGCGCAGCGGACGGCCATCGATGCGCGCCTCGTCGCGCGCTGCCTGCAGGCGCTGCGCCAGCTGCTCGGCTTCCTGTCGCAGCTGGCGACCCGGATCAAGCAGGCTGCCCAGGCCCAGGCCGATGCCCGCCGTGCAGATGCCGATGATCACCAGCACCACCATCAGTTCCAGCAGGGTGAAACCCCGCGGCATGTGCTGCATCGACGTCGCCTCCTGTCCGGGTCGATACCTGCCAGCGTAGGCCCGCATGATGAAACAAAAGCGTCAGCGGCAGCTGCTAGCGTAAGCGGACACGAACGTGGCGACGGTGCGGAACATGGAAGGCGGGCGCTGGGATCGCAATCGCATACTGACCCTGCTGGCGGCGACGCTGCTGCTGGCCGTGGTGGCCTATTGGAGCGTCACCCTGTCCGCAGTGGCGCCCGCGGCCGCGGCCAGCGAAACGCACGCAGAGGCCCCTGCAAGGCCCCTGTTCGATGCGGTGGCCAGCCTGCCGCTGGTGCGGCTGCTGTCCCCCGGTGCAGTGCAGACCGAGGTGGTGGTACTGGGCGTGATCGCCGGTGACCCTGCGCCACTGGCCCTGCTCTCGGTGGATGGACGCCCGGCGGAAGCGTATGCGCCCGGCCAACGGCTCGGACCTTGCACGGTGCTGGCCAGCATCAGTGCCAGTGCAGTGGAACTGAACCAGGCGGGGCAGTCGCGCCGCCTGCCGGTTCCCGAGCTGCCGCCGGTTCCAAGCGATGGCATCGTGCCGGCCGCCCCATAAAGCCCAGCCTACGCTCGGCTGCGTCTGGACGGACAGTCGAGCATGGCTCGACTCTACAAGATCCTGCCGAGCATGGGCTCGGCGCTACCGCTGTGCAGGCTCAGCGCGCAGGTCGCTGCGGCACCACCGAGCGCCCGAAGGCATCGCCCATGCGCTGCCGCGTGCCTTCCAGGTTGTACTGCATCCGCTCGTTGCCGGGCTGTCGCATCAGTCGTTCGGCCTCCGGCAGTGCCGATGGCTTCGTTGCTTTCGGTGCCGGTGCAAGTTTGCGCTGCAGGCAGTCCCAGGCCGGAATGCGCTCGCCATTGACCTGCACGTCGATGCAGGGCGCAGCATCGTCCTGCTTCTTCGCGGCGGCGTCAGCGCGCACCGGTGGCAGTGCCAGCAGCAGGGCAAGGGCGAGGGCAGCGCGCAGCCCCACCATCGGCGATTCACGCATCTCGAATCTCCCGCAGCAATCGATGTTCTGCCATGAAGACGTGTGGCGAATGCAGGGCCCGCCTGGGGGCATCGCGGCGCTGTCAAAAGATGACAGTGCTGTCACAAAACTGTTGGCGGCTTTGACGCGACGTGCACGTCCTGTTGGTAGACCCACGCGCCGCTCCCTGGCCATTCCCTTCGATACGACGCGATGCCTTCGATGACTCCTGTTCCGCGCCGAGCCGCCCGCCTTCCGCTGCGCCTGCATCCACTGGTGCTGGCCCTGGCCGCGATGCCGCTGCCATTGTTCGCGCAGGAGGCGGCGCCAGCGCCCAGCGTGAACATCAACGAGTACATCGTGCGCGGCAATACCGTGCTCGATCCCCGGGACATTGAGCGCGCGGTGGAACCGTTCCTCGGCCCGGGCAAGACCCTGGCCGATGTCGAGAAGGCGCGCGATGCGGTCCATGCGCTCTACCAGCAGGCGGGCTACCAGTCGGTCTACGTCGAGCTTCCCGAGCAGCAGGTCAGTGGCGGCGTGGTGCTGCTGAAGGTGCAGCAGACGCCGATCGGCCAGCTGCGCGTGGTCGGCACCCGCCACGAATCGCCCGAACGCATCCGCGAACGCGTGCCGGCGCTGGCCGAGGGCAAGGTACCTGATTTCGACCAGGCGCAGAAGGAACTGACGGCACTGAATGAAGGCGGACGTCGCCAGGTGATGCCATTGGTGCGCGAGGGCCAGGTGCCGGGCACGATGGATGTGGACCTGCAGGTCGAGGAGAAGTCGCCGTGGCGCGCCAGTGCGGCGCTCAACAACGACCACAGCGCCGACACCGAGAAACTGCGCCTGAGTGCGTCGCTGGCCTACGACAACCTGTGGAAGCGGGGGCACAGCGCCAACATCGGCGTGTACCTGGCGCCGGAAGATACAAAGCAGGCCAAGGTCTTTTCCGCCTCGTACACGATGCCGTTCGAAGGTACGCCGTGGAGCCTGGAAGCCTCCGGCTACACATCCGACAGCCGCGTGTTGAATGCAGGCGGGCAGGTCGGTACCGGCACCGGCACCAATGTGATCGGCAACGGCCATTCGATCGGCCTCAAGCTCAACTATCGCCTGGCCGGCAGCAGCCAATGGTGGCGCCAGCTCAGCCTCGGTGTGGATTTCAAGGACACCGAGGAAGACACCCAGATGGGCAAGGACAGCCTGAAGACGCCGCTGAAGTACGCGCCGATCACCCTGGCCTTCGTCGGCGTGCGCCAGGGCGAGCACGATCAGCTGAGCATCAACACCCAGCTGGTGGCCGGTACCCGCCGCCTGTTCGGTTACGGCAGCGACGCCACTGCGGTCGGGCAGAAGCGCTACTGGGCCGACCCGAGTTTCGTGGCCTTCAAGGCCGACGTGGCCAACACGCATACCTTCGGCAGCGACTGGCAGTGGTATGCGCGCGGCTCGCTGCAGGTGACCGATGCGCCGCTGGTGTCGGCCGAGCAGTTCGCCGCAGGTGGCATGTACACCGTGCGCGGCTACCTGTCGGCCGAGGCGATCGGCGATTACGGCGGCCTGGCCAGCCTGGAATGGCGCACCCCGGCGTGGTCGCTGTGGAGCGGCACCGACCTCCGTGTCTACAGCTTTGCCGATGCGGCCTACCTGCGCCTGCGCCAGCCGCTGCCCGAACAGCGGGACAAGTACAACCTGGCCTCGGTCGGCCTGGGCGCGCAGCTGCGCCTGGGCGACCACCTGCAACTGCGCCTGGACTACGCCTGGCCCTATGCCGATGGCCCGGTCACGCGCAAGGACGACCCGCGCCTGCACTTCAACCTCAGCACCAGCTACTGACCCTTTCCTCGAACATGCGTTCTCCGGAGACCCCTCGCATGGACCGTTTGCTTTCCCGAGTGTTGCTGCTGCTGGCCGCGCTGGTCGCGTTGCCTGCGGCTGCGGCCGATGCCAATTGGTGGCAGGCCGAATGGAAGTACCGCAAGCCGATCACCATCGACGCCGGCCCGCAGGGCGCGGGCCTGGCCGGTGACCCGGGCCGCACGCCGCTGCTGCTGCGCCTGCATACCGGCAACTTCGGCTTCGACGGTACTCAGGACGCGGGCAACGACCTGCGCTTCGTCTCGGGTGATGGCCGTACCGTGCTGGCCCACCAGATCGAACAGTTCGATCCCACGCTCGGGCTGGCCCTGGTCTGGGTGGACGTGCCGGCAGTCAGTGCCGCCGCGCCGCAGACGATCTGGATGTACTACGGCAATGAAAAGGCCCCGGCCAGCGGCAACGGCCAGCAGGTGTTCGATCCGGACTACACGCTGGTCTACCACTTTGCCGAGGCCAATGCACCGGCACGCGACACCACCGCCTATGGCAACAACGCCGGTGCCGTGGTGCCGCCGTCGGAAGGCGCGGTGATCGGCCGCGGCGTGCAGCTGGGCGCCGGCCCGCTGCCGCTGCCGGCCAGCGCATCGCTGGCGCAGGAGGCGGGCGCGCCGCTCACCGTTTCGGCCTGGATCAAGCCGGGCAGCAACACGGCGGCCCAGGCGATCTACGCGCGTCGCGACGGTGCGTCCGAACTGGTGCTGGGCATCGAGAACCGCGTGCCGTTCGTGCAGCTCAATGGCCAGCGCAGCACCCCGGCGCAGCCGATTCCGGAAGGGCAGTGGGCGCATGTGGCGCTGACTGCGGAGAAGGGCGCGTTGCAGCTGTACCTCAATGGTCGCGTGGTCGCCCAGCTGAGCGGCGCGCTGCCGGCGCTGGCCACCGCGCCGGTGGTCGGCGCCGACGTGCCGGGCGCGGCGCAGCCGCTGGCCAGCTTCGAAGGTGCCCTGGACGAGTTGCGCATTTCGCGGGTGGCACGCCCGGCGGCACTGCTGCTGGCCGACGCGACTGCCCAAGGGGCCGACTCGCGCCTGATCAGCTACGGCGCCGACGAACAGTCGGCCGGGCAGAGCCACTTCGCCTTCATTCTCAAGGCGATGCCGTTCGATGCCTGGGTGGTGGTCGCCATCCTTGGCCTGATGATGCTGCTGTCGTGGGCGATCATGATCGCCAAGAGCCGCCACTTCGGCCGCACCAGCAAGGCCAATGCGGTGTTCACCGAGAGTTTCGGCAAGCTGTCCGGCGTACCGCTGCGCACCCTGTCCGACATGGACCGACAGGGCAAGGCGCCGACCGCCATGCACGATGGCTCGCTGTGGCGCATCTACCAGGTGGCCATCGATGAAATGCAGCAGCGCCACCAGCGCGATGGCAACAGCGGTTACCTCAGTGGTGCCACCATCGCGGCGATCCGCGCCTCGATGGATGCAGTGATGGTGCGCGAGCAGGAGGCGATGGCGCGGCGCATGAACTGGCTGTCGACCACCATCGAAGGCGCGCCCTACGTGGGCCTGTTCGGCACCGTGATCGGCATCATGCTGGTGTTCGTGGTGGCCGCGATGGCGGGCGCGGTGGACATCAACTCGGTGGCGCCGGGCATGGCCGCGGCGCTGCTGTGTACTGCAGCCGGCCTGGGCGTCGCGATCCCGGCGCTGTTCGGCTACAACTACCTGGGCGCGCGTGCCGAAGCGATCGGTGCGGACATGGCGGTGTTCATCGACGAGTTCGCCGCGCGCCTGGCCGAAGAGCAGGACGGGCGCGGCCCGGCTGCGGTCCAGGGCTGAGGGGCGCGCCATGGGCCAGAAGGCGAAGTTCGGCATCAAGAAGCGCGAGAAGGGCATCAACGTGACGCCCTTCGTCGACGTGCTGCTGGTGGTGCTGGTGATCTTCATCCTGACCAGCAACGCCTCCATCCCCGGCATCGAGGTCAACCTGCCCAAGGCCAGCAACAGCGTCGCGCTGGAGAAGCCGAAGACCAAGGCGATCACCATCGACCCCAGCGGCCAGGTGTTCCTCGATGCCTACCCGGTAACGATGGCCGAGCTGGAAGACCGCCTGCGCACCGAGCGCGCGACCACGCCGGATTTCCCGGTGATCGTGCGCGGTGACGCGCAGGTGCAGTACGCCCGCGTGGTCGAGGTGCTGGACCTGCTGCGGCGCCTGGAGCTGGCCCAGGTGGGCCTGGTCACCGGCAAGGCGCAGGGCTGAGGCATGACGGCCCATCAACCCCCTCGGCCGGAGCCCGGCATGCGCGGTCGCCCGTTGCTGGTGACCGTCGCGCTGGTGCTGGCCGCGTTGCTGGTGCTCGGCGTCGCGCTGTGGTGGCTGCTGTTCAAGGACACCGCCAGCACCCGGCGGCCGGTGCTGCAGCCGCCGATGCTGGCGTTGCCGCCACCGCCTCCGCCGCCCCCGCCGCCACCGGAAAAACCGCCGGAGCCGGAAACGCCGCCGGAACAGACGATGCCCGAACCGGAGCCGCTGGATCAGCCGACGCCGGCCGAAGAGCCGACGCCGACGCCGGACAACGCCGATCCGGTGACGATGGATGCCGATGCGCAGGCCGGCGGTGACAACTTCGGCATCCAGTCCGGCAGCGGTGGCGGTTCGTCCGGCGTCGGTCGTGGCGGTGCCGGCAATGCCACCTATGGGCGCTACCTGGGCTACCTGATGCAGCAGGCGATCTCGCGCGACGACAAGGTCAGGCGCCTGGCGTTCCAGCTGCAGGTGAACGTGTGGCTGGCCAGTGATGGCCGCCTGGAAAAGGTCGAGCTGGTGCGTGGCAGCGGCAACGAAGAGGCCGACGCGGCCGTGCTCGATGTACTGCGCCGCATCGGCAAGGTCGACCAGGCACCGCCGCCGTCGCTCGATTTCCCCGCCCGCGTCCTGATCCAGGGCCGCCGGCCCGGGGCCTGATTCCCGACCTCCCCGATTTCCCTTCTTTCGATGAGAACCGTGATGAACGACCACGTCCGCGCACGATCCGATTCCCGCCATTCGCGGCCGGCCCGACGGGCGCTGCTGTGCTGTGCCGTGCTGCTCAGCCTGGCCGCCCCGGCCGGTGCGATGGCCGCCGAAACGACCATGGTCAAGCTGATCAAGGGCCTGATCGCCAGCGGTGCGCTGAAGCCCGAAGACGGCCAGGCCTTGCTGGTCCAGGCCGAGGCCGAAGCAGCGGCTGCACAGCGCACCGCAGCCACCGCACCCGCCACTGCCAGCGGTGGTGTGGCCCTGGAGGCCGGTGACGTGCGCGTGCCCTACGTGCCGCAGAGCGTGCGCGACGGCATCCGTGACGAGGTGCGCCAGGACGTGATGGCGCAGGCCAGGTCCGAGGGCTGGGCGGCACCGAACGAAGTGGCCGAGTGGACCAAGCGCATCAAGGTCACCGGTGACATGCGCGTGCGCAGCGAGTCGCGCTTCTTCTCCGAACGCAACAGCGACATCGTGAGCAACTGGTCGTCGATCAATTCCGGCAACGGCTTCGACACCAATACCAACACCAACCTGCAGCTGCCACCGCTGCTGAACACCCGCCAGGACCGCCGCAACCTGTGGCGCATCCGCGCGCGCCTGGGCATCGAGGCGACCATCGGCCAGCACACCACCGCCGGCGTGCGCCTGGCCAGCGGCAGCAGCAATGGCCCGGTGTCGACCACCGAACAGCTGGGTGGCGGCCTGAGCAAGAAGGACGTGTGGCTGGACCAGGCCTGGCTGGCCTACAGCCCGGCCGACTGGGTGACGGTGCGCGGTGGCCGCTTCGGCAACCCGTTCTGGACCAGCGATACGCTGTTCTCCAACGACCTGAACTTCGACGGCCTGGCCGCCAACCTGCAGTACGACGTCGACGGTGGCGATCTCGGCCTGTTCGGCAACCTGGCGGTGGTGCCGCTGGAGTACACCTCCGACAGCTCGCCCAGCCAGAGCCGGGTCAAGACGCCGAACGAGAACAAGTGGCTGTCCGGTGCGCAGGTCGGCGTCAACTGGCGCTTCAATGACGAGAATGCATTGCGCGCTGCATTGGGCTACTACGACTTCAAGAACATCAGCGGCCGCCTGTCCTCGCCGTGCGCGCTGTATGCGGGCGCAGTGGGCTGTGACACCGACTGGTCGCGCCCGGCGTTCATGCAGAAGGGCAACACCCTGATGCTGATCCGCGACATCGCGCGCAATCCGCTGGATCCGGCCAACACCCCGACCCCGCAGTACGTGGGCCTGGCCTCGGCGTTCCGCCTGGCCACGCTGAACCTGCGCTGGGACACACAGCTGGCCCAGGGCATCGGTCTCCGCCTGGAGGGCGATTACATCCGCAACCTGGCCTACGACAAGCAGGCCATGTTCAACCGCGCCAACAATGGCATCGTCAACAACTACGGTGCCGGCGGTACCGCCAGCATCGATACCTTCCGCAGCGGCGACACGGCATGGATGGTGCAGGCCACCTTCGGTGCCACCGAGCTGAAGGAGAAGGGCCAGTGGCAGGCACTGCTGGGCTACAAGCGGATCGAGGCCGACGCGCTGCCCGATGCCTACAACGATCCGAACTTCCACCTCGGCGGCACCAATGCGCGCGGCTACTACGTAGGCGGTGCCTACGCGCTGGACGCGCGCAGCTGGATCAGCGGCAAGTGGATGGCGGCCAAGGAGGTGTCCGGCGCGCCGCTGTCGATCGACGTGTTCCAGCTGGAGTTCAATACCGGCTTCTGAGTGGTGGCGTGATGCCGTTCACGTGGCGCGTGGCGGGGGCACGGCGATGCACCCGTCTAGGGAAAGGAGACCACGCGTTGTTCAAAAGGAGGAGTGGATGAGCCGTCGCAAGCTGTTCGAGAGTCCCGAACCGTCCAGCCAGATGCTGGGCGCTGGGCCGGCCTATGTTTCCGTGGAGGGCCTGCGCCAGCACCTGGCCGAGTTCCTGCTGTATGCGGGCCGGCCGGTGGTGATCATGCGCGGGCGCAGCGAAGTGGGCTATTTCCTGCCGGCGCGTTGCTGGCGCCAGCGTGACGATGATCCGCTGGCGGCCGCCGCTGCCGACCAGCTGCTGGATGCGGCCGGGTTCGAGGCCGAGGACATCCAGCAGGTGGAGCAGGAGTTCAACGCGATGCGCCAGCGCACCGTGCTGCATTCACGGCGCTGAAGCTTCCGTAGAGCTGGGCCCATGCCCGGCTTTCCGGCCCGCTGCGCGCGACATTGGCAACGGCTCCTGCCGTTGCCCTTGGCTCTACAGTAGATCCACGCCATGCGTGGATGGGGTTACGCTGCAGCCCCACGCTCACTGGTGATGCGTGCACCTTCGCGCATCACCAGGGTGACCGGGGTCTTTTCCACCACCTCCAGCAATCGCTGCCACTGCGCATCGCTCAGCTCGGCACTGGCATGCAGCACGCGGTGCACGTGGAGGCGTCCGTCCGGGTCACGTTCCGAACGCAGCTCGGCATGGAACTCGCCCAGGTCCCAGCCCTTGCGCTGCGCGTACATGCGCAGGGTGATGGCGGTGCACGCCGCCAGCGAGGCCAGGTACAGGTCGAACGGCGCGAAGCCCTTGCCCTGGCCGCCCAACGCGGCGGGCTCGTCCGCATCCACATCGAAGCTGCCATTGCTGATGTGGTGCAGGTAATTGTCGGCGGTCGAAACAATGCGTGCGTAGGCCATCAGGTTCTCCATCGGTCTGTAGCGTCGAGCCGTGCCCGACGCGTTGGACTGTACCGTCTTGCGCGCTCAGCTGCGCTGCGAATCCAGCGGCTCGTGGTTCTTCTGCACGTCCTGCGCCTTCAGGTAGCTTTCGATCAGCAGCTGGTAGTTCGGGAAGATCTTCGTGTAGACCTCGGCCCACTGCTGGGCATCGTCGCGGTTCCAGCTGCGCTGGATCTCCGAGGCCACCGCGGCGGTGTCCATCGGCACGACGCCGGCCTGCACCACGCGGGCCAGGGTGATCTCCTCGGCCATCTTCGAATAGGTGCCGGAGGCATCGATGACCGCGAACACCTGGTAGCCATCGGCAACGGCGGCAATGGACGGGAAGGCCATGCACACGCTGGTGATGGTGCCGGCAATGATCAGCTGCCTGCGGCCGGTGGCCTTCACCGCAGCGACGAACTCGGGATTGTCCCAGGCGTTGATCTCGCCCTTGCGCGCCACGTACTGCGCATGCGGGGCCGCGTCATGGATCTCCGGGATCAGCGGGCCGTTCGGGCCCTGCGGAACAGAGGCCGTGGTGATCACCGGCATCTTTGCCAGCGTGGCCATCGTGGCCAGCGCGGTGGCGTGGGCGCGCACGGTGGTGAACGGCATGTCACCGATGGTCTGGAACAGGCCGCTCTGATGGTCGATCAGCAGCATTGCGGCGTTGTCCGGATCGATCACCGGGCGGGCACCGTTGAAGTTGGCGGGGGTACTCATGGTCAGTCTCCTGGAAAAAGTGGGCGATGGCCCGGAGGGTGCGGCGGGCCATCGCCCGCCGCGTTGAAACGATCAGTGCGCGATCTGGCCGAAGCGGCCGCTGTTGAAGTCGTTGACCGCCTGCGCGATCTCGGCCTGGCTGTTCATCACGAACGGGCCGTAGCCGACCACCGGCTCGTCAATCGGTTCGCCGCTGAGCAGCAGCACGGTGGCGTCGCTGTCGGCGTCGACGAACACGTCCTCGCCGCTGCGGTCGAAGGTGACCAGCTGCGCCTCGCCGACCGGCTGGCCGCCGTTGATCCGCACCGTGCCCTTCAGCACCACCAGCGCCAGCGTGCGGCCCTCGGCCACCGGCAGGTCGGCGTGCTGGCCCTGCCGCAGGCGGATGTCCCAGACATCCATCGGCGTGTGCGTACGCGCCGGGCCGGCATGACCGTCGAAACGGCCGGCGATGACACGCACGCGGCCGGCGCCATCGGGCAGATCCACCGAGGGAATCTGTGCGTCGAGCAGGGTCTGGTAGCCCGGTGCGCCCATCTTGTCGCGTGCCGGCAGGTTCACCCACAGCTGGACCATGTCCAGCGTGCCGCCGCGCCTGCTGAACGCCGGCGTGTGGAATTCCTCGTGGAGGATGCCGGAGGCCGCCGTCATCCACTGCACGTCACCCGGGCCGATGGTGCCGCCAGCGCCGGTCGAATCGCGGTGGGCGACCTCACCTTCATAGACGATGGTGACGGTCTCGAATCCGCGGTGCGGATGCTGGCCGACGCCACGCGGGGTATCGCTGGGGGCGAAGGTGTAGGGGCCGGCGTAGTCCAGCAGCAGGAACGGGCTCAGGTGCTGGCCGTGGGTGTTGTAGGAAAACATCGAGCGGGCGGGGAAGCCGTCGCCCACCCAGTGCGGGCGGGGGGCGCTGTAGGTACCGGTGACACGCTTCATGGCGATCTCCTGGCCGGGGCTGCCGGCCGCTGTTGTTCGTTGCGAAGACGATATAGGTGCAACAATGGGCCCGGTAGACACCAGTAGTTGCCGTCATAGTCCTATACAGTGAACAATGGCGGCGGGCCGTCGGCCGCAGGAGATCGCCTCGTGTTCATCGCAGATATCCGCCGTTGTGACCTCAACGACCTGTTCTACTTCGCCATGGTGGTCGAGCACGGCGGCTTCTCGCAGGCCGGCCGGGCGCTGGCCATGCCGAAGTCGAAACTGAGCCGGCGCATCGCGCTGCTGGAGGAACGGCTGGGCGTGCGCCTGATCCAGCGTTCGACCCGGCGTTTCTCGGTCACCGAGGTCGGCCAGGACTATTACCGCCACTGCAAGGCCATGCTGGTCGAGGCCGAAGCGGCTGAAGAGGCCATTGCGATGTCACGCGCCGAGCCGCGCGGCACGATCCGCCTGGCGTGCCCGATCGCGATCCTGCATGCGCGCATCGGCACGATGCTGGCCGATTTCCTTGCCCTGCACCCGCAGGTGACGGTGCAGCTGGACGCCACCAACCGGCGCGTGGATGTGGTGGGCGAGGGCGTGGACGTGGCGATCCGGGTGCGGCCGCCACCCTTGGAGGACAGTGACCTGGTGGTGCGCGTGCTGGCGCGCCGGGCCTGGTGCACCAGTGCCAGCCCGGCGCTGCTGCAGCGGCTGGGCACGCCGCAGGTGCCGGCCGACCTGGCGATGATGCCGACCGTCGATCTGGCATCGCCCAGCCAGCAGCATGCCTGGGAATACACCGGGCCGGGCGAGGTGCTGGCCAGCGTGCACCATCGCCCGCGGCTGGTCAGCGATGACATGATCGCGTTGCGCACCGCCGCGGTGGCCGGGGTGGGCGTGCTGATGCTGCCGCGGATGATGATCAGCGACGAGCTGGCCAGCGGCGCGCTGGTGCCGGTGCTGCCGGAATGGGTGCCCAGGCACGGCATCGTGCACGCGGTGTTCCCGTCGCGGCGTGGTCTGTTGCCTGCGGTGCGTGCGCTGATCGATTACCTCGCCGAACGCTTCGAGGCGCTGGAGGAACCGTAGATCCTCCAGCCACGCCATGCGGGGATGATGCTTTAGTGGCGCGGCTTGCCGCCTGCGGCCGCGCAGCCCACAATCCACGTCCGGACCGCCGCCATCACGCCCATCATTCCCCGGTCCGGCCTTGGCACCTATGTCTCCCAATGCCCTGGCGCTGGTCGAGCTGCTGATCCGCGAGCGCCGTGCGTTGTCCCGCTTCATCGCGCGCTACCTCGACCCGGCCAGCACCGAGGACACCCTGCAGAACCTGTACCTGAAGGCCAGCAGCGTGCCCGGCGATCCGCCCATCCTGGAGCCGCGCGGCTATCTGTACCGGATGGCCTACCACCACGCGCTCAACCGCAGCCAGGCCGACGCCCGCGAGCGCCGTGCCATGGCCGAGTACGCTGTCGACATGGCCGAGGCCCGTGGTGATGGCGAGGCGCAGGCGCTGGACCAGGCGCAGCTGCGCGAGATCACCCAGACCATCCTGGCCCTGCCGGCCCAGGTGCGCGAGTGCTTCGTGCTCAACCGCTACCTGGGCCTGAGCGAGCGCGAAATCGCGGCGCGCCTGGGAATCTCCAAGAGCTTGGTCGGCAAGCATGTGCTGCGCGCAGCGCTGCTGATCCAGCAACAGCAGCGGGGAATGGGCCGATGAGCGGCGATTGCCGTGGGCAGATCGTGCCCGCCGTTGTCACAACAGGAAAGCGCACCCGTTCGCGGTGCGGCAGGCCACAACCATGACCACGTCCGAACCCTCGCCGCGGCAGGCCAGGCAGGCGTTGCGCTGGGTGATACGGTGCAGTGCAGGCCCGCTGCCGGAACGCCAGCAACGCAGCCTGCAGCGCTGGCTGCAGGCTGACCCCCGCCACGCACTGGCGTGGCGCCAGCAACAGGCCTTCTGGCTGCGGCTGGACGCTGCCGGGCCCGAAGTGCTGGCCGCGCTGCCCGAACTGACCGCCGATCGCCAAGGGCTGCGTCCGATCGCACCGCGCCGCCGGCTGCCGTGGCGGCTGGCCAGCGCAGCGGTGGTGGTGCTGATGGTCGCGGCCGCGCCCCACGCATTGCTGCTCGCGCGCAGCGACCTGCGCAGCAGCACTGCGCCGCGCGTGGTGCAGCTGGACGACGGCAGCACGGCGGTGCTCGATGCCGGCACCGCGCTGGCACTCGCGTTCGATGGCCCGCAGCGGCGCGTGCGCCTGCTGCGCGGGCAGGCCTGGTTCCAGGTGGCGCATGAGCAGCGACCGTTCCAGGTCGAGGCTGGCGGTGGCCGGATCCGCGATATCGGTACGGCGTTCAGCGTGTCGATGCGGGACGCCACGATCACCACCGAAGTCAGCGAGGGCATGGTCGATGTGCGCCCGGGCGATGGCAGCGTGCAGCGCCTGCGCGCCGGGCAGGCACGGGCGTTCCGTGACGGGCGCTGGCTGCAGCCGCTGCAGCAGGCCGCGCCGGAGGCGATGGCGCCGTGGCGTCGCGGTGAGGTGGTCATCGACGATCTGCCCGCTGCGCAGGCCATCACCGACCTCGGCCGCTACCGCCGTGCACCGGTCTGGGTGCTGGGCGGCCAGAGCGCCCGCCTGCGGGTCAGTGGCCTGTTCCATCTGCAGCAGCCGGACACGGCCATCGACGCCGTGGCCGCGCAGGCGGGACTGCGCGTGCAGCGCTTGCCCGGCGGTGCGTTGCTGGTGTGGTGAAGCACTCGCGGAGCACGCATGAACCGGTCGCATGAAAAAAACATGAAAAAACCGTGGGCAGTCGCCTTACCCCGCTGTCTATAGAGGTATAGCCAGAGCGAAACAGCGTTTCTCCTCAAGCCAGACGCACCACCGGCACCGGATGTGCCCGTGGTCCCGCCCCGCTTGAGGAGTTCCTGTTCATGCCGTCCACGGCATCTGCCTGTCATCGCCGCGCCACTGTCCTGGCCTTGGCCATCTCCACCGCACTGCTGCCGATGGCCTGGGTGCCGAGCGCGCAGGCGCAAGCGGCGGTGGCCGCACCGCTGCGCAGCTACGCCATCCCGGAACAACCGCTGGCCGATGCCGTGCGCAGCTTTGGCCGCCAGGCCGATGTGCAGGTGGTGTTCCGTAGTGACCTGGTGCAAGGGCGTCGTTCCAGCGCGGTGAACGGCGAGTACAGCCAGATGCAGGCCCTGCAGCAGCTGCTGCGCGGCAGCGGCGTGCGCGCCCTGCGTGGCATGGATGGCACCTGGAGCCTGCGCGCCGCAGCGGAGGCGGGGGAAGGGGAAGGGGAAGGGGTGCGGGTGACCGACACACTGGACGTGGCCGGTCGCCTGCAGTCGGAAGGGGGTGAGGCCCGCGATCGGCGCGGCTACGACGATGTGTTCGCGCTGGACATGACCACGGCGTATTCGGGGCGCGACCGGGTGGAGCGCTACCGCGGCGCCAATCCGGCCGACGTGGTCAAGGATCTGGTCGGTGTGTTCAGCGGCGATGCGCGCAACAGCGGCGCGCTGGACATCAACATCCGCGGCATCCAGGGGCCGGGGCGGGTGCCGGTCAGCATCGACGGTGGCGAACAGGCGC
The DNA here is from genome assembly GCF_027854495.1 of Stenotrophomonas sp. PI_27. Classification (NCBI taxonomy): domain Bacteria; kingdom Pseudomonadati; phylum Pseudomonadota; class Gammaproteobacteria; order Lysobacterales; family Lysobacteraceae; genus Stenotrophomonas; species Stenotrophomonas sp. PI_27. The sequence goes on along the minus strand of NZ_JAJNOF010000002.1, from coordinate 314,415 downwards.
TCACGGTCTGGCGCGGCTACAACGGCGTCAGCAACCGCAACTACATCGATCCCAACCTGATCGGTGGCATCCAGGTCATCAAGGGGCCAGGGCTGGTGCGCGATGTGCACAGCGGGATCGGCGGCGCGCTGGTGATCAAGACCATCGACGTCGATGACATCGTGGAAGCCGGTGAGCGCTTCGGCGGGGAGCTGAAGATCGAAGGCAGCAGCAATGCGCTGGCGCCACGCCTGCCGCGGCTGCATACCGGCGAGGACTACCGCACGGTGCCCGGGTTCCCGCAGGGCTCGCCCTCGGCGCCGTATGCCGACAGCACGCTGCTGGTGCCGGTGAAGTCGCGCGGTTCTGAAACCAATGTGTTCGCCGGGGAAGACCAGGCCTGGCGGCTGGCGCTGGGCCTGCGCGGCGAGCATGTCGACGTGATGGCGGCCTATGCCTGGCGCAAGCGCGGCAATTACTTCTCCGGCACCCGCGGCGCGGCCTACTACGACCAGGACCCGCGCGAGCAGTTCGAGTACAAGGGCCTGGACTACATCACCACGCTGGCGCGCTATTTCAAGCCCGGCGACGAGGTGCCCAACACCTCCAGCGAGCAGGAATCGTGGTTGCTGAAGGCGACCTGGCAGATCAGCGACGACCAGCAGCTGCGCGCGACCTGGCGGCGCACGCTCTCCCACTACGGCGAGATCATGCCCTCGCGCATCCTGTCCGCGCCCGACTACGGCCGCATCCAGTGGCCGCTGAGCCGCGTCGATGCCGATGCCTGGAACCTGGAATACCACTGGCAGCCCGCCGGCAGCCGCTGGCTGGACCTGCGTGCCAACCTGTGGCGCACCGAAACCACCAGCGATACCTACACCGCCGGCGGCTTCCCCAATTTTGCCAGCAACCCCGACTGGAACCCCGGCAGCAGCCCGATCCTGCGCAATACCGCGCTGGCCAATGCCCGCAACGACCGCGCCGGCCTGACCCTGAGCAACCGCTTCGCGCTGCATTCCACCCTGGACCTGACCGTGGGCGGCAACTGGCAGTTCGAGAAACTGCGCTCGGCGGACCCGTACTTCGGGGTCAGCGATGGCTGGCGCATGTACCCGCGCGCCGGGCGCCGCCAGGAAGGCGAGGGCTATCTGGTGCTGGACTGGCGGCCGGTGGATTTCCTCTCCCTGAGCGCCGGGGTGCGCTACGCGCGCTATTGGGCCTTCGATGATTTCCTGCAGGAACACCCGGAGCTGATGACCACCTCGGTGTTCCCCAAGGAGGCCCGCTACCGGGTCAACGAACTGCCTGAGCGCCCGGCCAGCCTGCAGGGCGAGATCGACGCCATCGAGTCGCAGCGCGCGTTCTGGGACAGCATCGGCATGGGCTTCATCGTCGATGATCTGCTCAAGGGCCTGCTGAGCAGGTACGAGACGCCGGTGGCGGTGGAGCACAGCATTCCCTGGCTGCCGGATGCGGACGGCAACTACCGCCGTGCCAGCAACCCCTGCCTGAATGGCGAGGTGGCGGCCATTCCCGGGCTGTTGCCGGTGCAGGGCGCGCAGATCCTGTGCAGCATCCAGAGCGGGCGGCCGCAGACGGTGTCCGGGCGCAATGAGCGCAGGCGCGACCATGCCTGGCTGCCGACCTTCTCGGCCACCGCGCATTTCTCGCCCAATGCGCGCGCCTATGTGCGTTACAGCGAGGCGGTGCGTTTCCCCAGCATGTTCGAGAGCACCATTGCGTTCTCCAGCAGCCTGAACCCGCTGTACCCGCTCAAGCCCGAACACGCCTACAACTACGAAGTGGGCTACGTGCACAACCTGTCGGCGCTGTTCGGCAACACCGCCGATGCCGACGTGAAGCTGGCCTACTACGTGCACAAGACCCGCGACGTGATCGAGCGCGACGGCAACTTCCTGTTCGACAACCTGGACAAGCAGCGCATCCGCGGCGTGGAGCTGCAGGCGCGCTTCGACAACCGCCGCGTCTTCACCGACCTGGGCATCAGCCGCACGCTGGAAAACAAGGTGTGCGACGAAAGCATGGCGGTGCAGCTCGATGCACTGGCCGGCAAGGTGCCCGACTGCGTGCAGGACGGCTTCGTCAGTGGCTACCTGCTGACCCAAGCCATTCCCCGGTTGTCGGTGAACGGGTCGCTGGGCACCCGGCTGTTCGATGAGCGCCTGGAACTGGGCAGCCGCATCGTGCATTACCAGCGCCACCAGAACCCGGACCTGCAGGCCTATCGCGACCGCCTGTATGGCGGCAGTGGTGGCCTGATCTGGCAGAACGTGCCGTTCACCTGGGGAAACATCACCACCGTCGACGCCTACGCGCGCTGGCGCATCAACGACCATGCCAGCGTCGAGCTGGTCGGGACCAATCTCGGCAACCGCTACTACGTCGACCCGGCCACGCGCTCCACGCTGCCGGCGCCGGGGCGCACGCTGAAGCTCGGTGTCACTGCGCGCTTCTGATCACCTGTTCTGTTGTTGTACCCGTTGTTCCCTCAACCCAAGGAGTAGTTCCATGAAGATGATCTCCCGTTCCGTACTGGCCATGGCCGCCACCTTCGCCCTGGCCGGTGCCGCCCAGGCGGCCGACATCGTCGGTGCGGCCAGCCCGGCCACCGATTCGCAGCTGTACGTCAAGGTCGGTGCCTCCGAAGTCAACGGCGGACCGCACAGCGCAGGCAAGGCCGGCATCGGCGTCGGCACCGTCTCCAACGCCAAGCCGGTCGATTTCCAGGGCCTGTCCGCGTACTCGGCGCCCACCACCGTGGGCAACGTGACCGTGCGTACGCTGGCCATGCCGATCACCGGCACGCCCGGCAACCATGCCGGCATGGGCCACTTCAACTTCGTCAAGGTGGGCAGCGGCGATGTGTGGTTCGGTGAATGGTCCAAGGATGGCGCCGCGGGTGGCTTCAACAACCGCCAGGTGTACTTCGCCGGCGACCGCGCAGGCACCACGTTGCCCAGCGGCACCGCCACCTACGCGGTCGCCGGCCTGAACAAGTTCAACGGCAGCAACCTGCTCAGCGGCACCTTCGCCGCGAACTTCGGCACTGGCAAGCTGACCGGCGGTCTGGCCGGTGGTGGCCAGACCCTGGCGATCAGCGCCAACATCAACAGCGCCGATGCGTCCTTCGCCGGCACCGCCGTCGCCAACGGTTCGGTCACCGGCAACAGCCAGGGCCAGTTCTTCGGCGCCAACGCCGCCACCCTGGCCGGTATCGCCACGTTCGCCGGCAACAGCCAGTACGACACCGCCTTCGGCGGCAGCAAGAACTGATTGCCACGCCCCTGACGGGGCAGGGCAGGGACAAGCCGCGATCCGCCAGTCCCTGCTTCGGCCCGCTGCATGCACCACGGATCGACCATGCGCCACCCCCTGCTTCCCGTGTTTCTACTGCTGGCCGCCGCCGACGTGCGCGCCCAGCAGGACGACCTCCGCCGCGTGCTCGAACAGGGCAGCGAACTGCGCCACCAGCAGCAGGACCAGCAGCGCCTGCAGCAGGCCGAATCGCAATGGCCGACGCTCACCCTCGATGGCCAGACCGTGCGGGTGGAGCGCACCGTCGATGATCTCGGGCAGGCGCTGTACCTGTCGCTGCAGCACCAGCAGTGGCAGGCCGCCGCGGCATTCCTGGCCGAGTACATCGAGCTTCCCGGGCACGATCCGCTGCTGCGCCACTATGCGCAGGGTGCGTTGGCGCGCGTGGCCGGTGACCATTCGCGCGCCGCACAGGCGTACGAAGCACTGCTGGCAGCGCAGCCGGACTTCCTGCCCGCCCGCCTTGAACTGGCGCGTGTCTATGCCGAAGACCAGCGCGACCGCGAGGCGGTGGCATTGTTCGGTGCAATCAAGGCCGGTATCGACAGCAACGATCCGGCCACCGCGGGTGTGCGCGCACGCGTGGACAGCTATCTGGACGCGTTGCAGGCACGCAGGCGCTGGAAGGGGTCGGTCGCCGCCGGGCCTGCATGGAGCGACAACATCAACCGCAGTTCGGCCAGCCGCACGTGCCTGTTCGGTGTCGGCGACACCTGCCTGATCGAACGCACGCTGCCCGAAGCGCAGCGCGCCACCGGCCTGGACTACGACGCCAACCTGGAACGGCGCTGGGCGCTGGCCGGCCATCATGGGCTGTACGTGCGCGGGCTGGCGCTCGGCCAGGCCTGGCGTGGCTACAGCGCATACAACGAGCTCAACGCCAGCGTGCAGGCCGGCTACAGCTGGCGCAGTGCACGGCACACCCTGCAGCTGGCGCCGAGCTATGACTACCAGGCGCTGGGCAACCATGCCCTGCAGGCCGGCAGTGGCGTGCACGGCGAATGGCAGTACGCGCTGGACGCGCGCAGCCTGCTCAAGCTGGAGGCCGACTGGAAACGCCAGCGCTACCGGCGGCCGGGCCTGGCCGACAACTACGATGGCGAACTGGCGGCGCTGTATGCCACCGGGTTCCGCGCGCTCAACCCGCGCTGGACCCTGTTCGCGGGCGTGGACCTGACCGACAGCAGCGCTGCCGACCCGGCCAACGGCTACCGCCAGCGCGGCGTGCGGCTGGGCGCGGCCCGTCAGTGGCGGGGTACCACGGCCACGGTGTTCATCTCCCTGCGCCACCGCGATTACGCGGCCTGGAGCCCATTGCTGGAGGCGCGCCGGCAGGACGAAGAACAGACCCTGATCGCCATCGTGCGCAGCGAGCGGCTGGCGGTGGCCGGGCTGGTCCCCAGCCTCAGCCTGCGCTATGCCCGCATCGACAGCAACGTCGGCTGGCTGTACAGCCACGACCGCAGCCTGCTCAGCCTGAAATGGGAGCGCGCGTTCTGAAGACGCCGTCGCAGGGCGGGAGTGGCTAGGTCGTGGCCGCGATCTTCATCGATCATCACGCGCCCTTGTAGCCCGATTCGCGCATCCTGCAGGCGTTGCGGCAGAGGTACGCCGCGTGTATCGAGGAGCGCGGGTCGTGCTGGAAGCGGGCAACAAGCCAGAGGGCCTGAAAGGGCTGCGAGTGCTGGTGGCGGAAGATGAATTCGCCATCGCGATGTTCCTGGTGGACTATCTGGAACTGAAAGGAGCGCAGGTGGTGGGACCGGCCGGTGACCTGCAGGCGCTGGGGCGTCTGGTCGATGAGCACCCCATCGATGTCGCCCTGCTGGACATCAACCTGGGGGGTGAACTGGTCTACCCCTTGGCCGATCGCCTGGCGGAAGCCGGCACGCCGTTCATGTTGACCTCCGGCTACGATGACAACCTGCCCAGCCGCTTCGCTGGCGCGCCCCGCTGTACCAAGCCCTATCACATCGAGGCGCTGGTGCAGCAGCTGGCACGGCTGGTGGCACGCCCGCAGGCGGCTGCGGGCATCGCCTGATTGCGCGGCATGTCACGCCGCATCGAGGGTCTCCAGGCCGTTGAGCGCCCGGCGGGCATGCCGCCGTCGCTGCAGGCGCATGCGCGCCATGACGGCATGGCCGCCCGAATTGCCCGCCACGACTGGTCAGGCACGCCGCTGGGGGCGATCGAGCAATGGCCGCCGCACCTGCGCGCCACCGTCGACCTGATGCTGGCCCACGGCTTCCCGATGATCGTGCTGTGGGGCGAGCAGCTGGTGCAGCTCTACAACGATGGCTATGCCGAGATCCTCGCCGACAAGCATCCGGGCGGGCTTGGCCAGCCCACGCGCGAGTGCTGGCCTGAGGTCTGGCACATCAACGGCCCGATCTACCAGCGGGTGTGGCAGGGCGAGACCATCACCTATGAGGACAAGCTCTATCCGCTGGCGCGGCGGGGTCGGCTGGAGGATGTCTGGTTCACCATCACCTACAGCCCCATCCGCGGTGAGGAAGGGCGCATCAACGGCGTGCTGGTGACCATGTTCGAGACAACGGCGGCGCATGTCGCGCAGGCCGCCCGTGAACGCGAGGAGCAGAAGCGCCGGGAGAGCGACCGCCGCCTGGCGCTGGCGTTCAAGGTGCTGCCGGTGGGGGTCTGCATTGTCGACGCCGAAGGCCGCCTGCAACTGTCCAACGACCGGATGCGGACCTATCTGCCCACCGGCAAGGTGCCGTCCACCGATCGCCCCAACCACTACCGGTGGCAGGGATGGCACCCCGACGGCTCGCGCATCGAGCCCCATGATTTCGCCATCGCCCGCGCCCTGCGGGGGGAAACGGTGGTCCCTGGCCTGGAGTTCCAGTTCATCCATGACGACGGGCGCGCCCGCTGGACACGCGTCGCCGCTGCGCCGCTGCGCGATGCAGACTGCGAGGTGACCGGGGTGTTCGCCATTGCGGTGGATATCGACGACCTCAAGCGCGCCACCGAGCGCCAGGCGGTGCTGCTGGCGGAGCTGCAGCACCGGGTCCGCAACATCATGTCCACCATCCATGCCCTTGCCTGGCGGACGCGCAGCACCGTGGCCAGCGTGGACGAGTACGCCGAGCGGCTGTGTGGGCGGTTGATGTCGCTGGCGCGCACCCAGAGCCTGCTGACCCGCGGCGGCAATGCCGGGGTCTGCCTGCGCGGGATGATCGAAGAGGAAGTGTCGGCGCAGATGCCGGGCACGGGCCTGTGCGAGCTGCACGGTGAAGACGTGCTGCTGCCACCGAAAGCGGCCGAGGTGCTGTCGTTGGCGATCCATGAGCTGGCGAGCAACGCGCTGCGCTATGGCGCGGCCGCGCGCGAGGCGGGGCGGATCGAGGTGTCCTGGCATCTGCAGGTGCAGGACGCCGAACCGTGGCTGGGCCTGCACTGGTGCGAGCGCCATGCCGACGTGGAGGGCTGGGAAATGCCACGCCAGCGCGGCCTGGGCCGGGCGCTGATCGAGCAGCGCGTGCCGTACGAGCTGGCCGGCAGCGGCGAACTGCGCTTTGGCCCGCAGGGGCTCGATGCCTGGATCCGCTTCCCGCTGCGCGAGCGTGACAGCCTGCTGCAGACCGATGCCCCGGAGGCGGGATCATCGGGCTGAAAGGGGATTTATCCCCAATTTGGCCAAATTGGGTATAGTGGGGGCGTCCACCCCGCCTGGAGCGATGCCATGACCCTGCCACTGGATCTGCCTGGCCTTGAGAAGGCCCCGGCCTCGTCGGTGAAGACCCGGGGCTGGCCGAGCCTGATGCGCACCGTGCGCGAGAAGCAGGCGCTGGTCATCACCAACCACAATCACCCAGAAGCGGTGATCGTGGACATCCGCACCTACCAGGAACTGCTGGCCAAGGCCGCCGGCGGTGATGCCGGCGAGCGCAACGAAGAACTGCAGCGCCTGCGCAGCGAGTTCGACCAGACCCTGGCCGGCCTGCAGCAGGGGGCGGGGCTGGCCAAGGTGCTGGGACAGCCGATCCGGCGCGGCGGCAAGGTCACCCTCGGCCGGCCGCTCTGATCGATGGGACGCATCCTGGCGCTGGCCGGCGTCAATGGCGCCGGTAAAAGTTCGTTGCTGGGTACCTGGCTGAACGCCGAAGGGCTGGGCTGGTTCAACCCGGATTCCTTCACCCGCCGCCTCGTCGATGCCGGCTGGCCGCTGCCGGAGGCGAACGCCGAGGCCTGGCAGGAAGGCACCCGCCGCCTGCGCCAGGCCATGGCCGATGGCACCGACTTCGCCTTCGAGACCACGCTGGGGGGCAACACTATCCCGCGCCTGCTGCGCGAGGCGTGCGACCACCACCAGGTAGCCATCTGGTTCTGTGGCCTGGCCAACGTCGAGCTGCATATCGCCCGCGTTGCCGCGCGGGTCGCCGCCGGTGGCCATGACATTCCCGTGGAGAAGATCCACGCGCGCTTCGATTCGGCGCGCGCGAACCTGCTGGAGCTGCTGCCGCACCTGGCCGAGCTGCATGTCTACGACAACAGCGCGCCGGCCGATGCCGACGGCTGCGTGGTGCCGCTGCCGGTACTGGCCATGGCCGCGGGCGAACTGCAGTACCCGATTGCGGTAGCCGACCTGCTGCACACGCCCGGCTGGGCCAAGCCCATCGTGATGCGTGCGATGGCGTTGAACACCCGGGGTGATTGATGTCGCACGTGGCGTCGCGCCGGGCCCATGCCCGGCGGATCCCCGAAAGGCAGCCGGGCGCGGGCTCGGCTGTACAGCGCAGGTCCCGCCGAGCCTCAGGCCGGCTTCACCTGCTCGGCCTCTGAAGCCTCCGGCAGCGGCGGCAAGGTCGGGTCCACCGTCACCGGCACATCGCTCTTCAACAGCGCAGCCGCTTCGCGTTCGCTGCCGACCGCCGGCGGTGAACCGCGTAGCGGCAGGCCGGCGGTTTCCTTCACGAACAGCATCGTCACCAGCCCGATCACCGCCGCGCCCATCAGGTAATAGGCCGGCACCAGCGGGTCGCCGGTGCGTTCCACCAGCCACGCGGTCACCAGCGGCGTGGTGCCACCGAACAGCGACACCGACACGTTGAAGGCGATCGACAGCGCGCTGTAGCGCACCGGGGTGTAGAACAGCGCCGGCAGCGTGGACGGCATCGAGCTGGTGAAGCACACCAGCGCCAGCCCCAGCAGCATCAGGCCGAGGAAGATCAGCCCGTCGCTGCCGCTGCCGACCAGCAGCAGGCACGGAATGGCCAGCACCAGCAGCGCGATGCACGCACCGATGATCATCGGGCGCCGGCCCAGCCGGTCACTGAACAACCCGCCGACGATGTTCAGCGGCATCATCACCAGCATCACGATGATGATCAGCAGCAGGCCCTTGCTCTCGGCATAGCCCATGGTGACGCTGAGGTAGCTGGGCATGTAGGTCAGCAGCATGTAGTCGGTGACGTTGAACACCAGCACCAGGCCCATGCACACCAGCAGTTGGCGGCCATGCACCTGGAACAGCGCACCCAGCCCCGGCCGCTCGTGCTCACGCTTCTCGGCTTCCTCGGCGAAGGCGCGGAACGCCGGTGTTTCCTCCAGCTTCATGCGCATGTACAGGCCGAGCAGGCCCAGCGGGCCGGCCACCAGGAACGGAATGCGCCAGCCCCAGTCCAGCATCTGCCCGCTGCTCAGCAGCATGTGCAGCGCGGTGACGGTACCGGCGCCAGCGATGTAGCCGCCCAGCGTGCCGAACTCCAACCAGCTGCCCATCAGGCCGCGGTTGCGGTCGGTGGAATACTCGGCGATGAAAGTGGCCGCGCCGCCGTACTCGCCGCCGGTGGAGAAGCCCTGCACCACGCGCGCCAGCAGCAACAGAACCGGCGCCCAGATGCCGATGCGCTCGTAGGCGGGAATCAGGCCGATCGAAAAGGTGCCCAGCGCCATCAGGATCATGGTGAACGCCAGCACTTTCTGGCGGCCGTAGCGATCACCCAGCGGGCCGAACACCAGGCCGCCCAGCGGCCGCACCAGGAACGCCACGGTGAAGGTGGCGAACGCGGCGATCACCTGCGCGGTGGGATTGCTGGACGGGAAGAACACCTGGCCGATGGTGACGGCCAGATAGCCGTAGACACCGAAGTCGAACCACTCCATGGCATTGCCGAGTGCGGCCGCGCCGACGGCGCGCTTGAGCATGGGCTTGTCTACGACGGTGATCTCATCGACCTTCAGGTGGCGGCGGCGCTTGAACCAGCCGAAATGGGCATGTGCATCGGGGGTGTCCTGCATGGGGGCTCCCTTGTGGGCAGAAGAGGGGAAATGAGCGGTGAGGTAGGTCCCGGAAATCGGAAACGGCGATGCAGGCGCAGGTGGCGCAGGGGCATCGGTGAGTGGTGTGGGGGGCCGGGGAATGTGTGCTGGCACGACGCCACGCGCACGGCAACGCACCGCCGCAACGGCGGAAACGCAGCAACGGGATCACAGCGGTCGCGCCGTCAGCGGCCGGAGGTCACAGCAGCGTGGGGCGTGCAGGCCGAGGGCCTGCGGGCGTCATCCGCCAGGATCCAGCGCGAGGCGGTGGAACGGCAGGGCGGGAGCAATCGTGGCAAGCGAAGCGCCGGTCGGCAGTGCTTCCCACGTAACAGGTGCGCCCGTCACGTAGTGGGTCGTGTCGATCATCCGTTCATCATAACGGCATCGGCGTGAGCGTGCGGCGAAGCAGACTGATCTGCACGCTGTGTTCCATGGCGCCTGTTCATCCGCGCAGCGTGCAATGACATGCGTTGAACGAACTCTGGCCGCAGCGCTCACGCCACGCTGTCTACGGTAGCGCTGAACGCAATCGAGAAGGAGCATCGCATGACCCGTCGCATTCCCGAAGGCACGCTGATCATCGTCGCCGATGGTGGTTCGGCCCGCGTGTTCACCAACGTCGGCAGCGAACATCAGCTGGCGTTGAAGCAGGAAGGTGAGCTGCGCCTGCAGGACATCAGCGAGCAGGGCGTCTCTGGTCAGGGCCCGGCCGGCGCGGTGCCGAAGGACATGTCCATTTCGCAGCTCAACGAGGCGACGTTCGCCAAGCAGGTGGCCGAGCAGTTGAACGAAGATGCGCTCAACAACCGCTATGCACACCTGGTGCTGGTGGCAGACCCGACCACGCTGGGCCGCATCCGCCCGCTGCTGCACAAGGAGGTCCAGGCCCGCCTGCTGGGCGATATTGCCAAGGACCTGACCAATGCTCCGTTGGCGGATATCCAGAAAGCGTTGGCGGCGTAACCGGCATGCCGTTCATGCGTGACTATCCGGCGGCCGAGCCCGCCGGCGCGGACGTGGAAGCTCAGGCGGGCTGGCAGCTGCTGGAGTTTGGTGCACCCTGGTGTGGCCATTGCCAGGCCGCCCAGCCCGCACTCCAGGCGTTTGTGGATGCCCACGATCTGGTGCACTGGAAGATCGAGGATGGCAAGGGAAAGCCGCTGGGGCGTGCGTTCAAGGTAAAACTGTGGCCCACCGTGGTGCTGCTGCATGACGGCCAGGAAGTGGCGCGCGTGGTGAGGCCGGTCGACAGCGCCGACCTCGCCACCTTGCAGGGCGCATTGCCCGATTGAAGGCAGCAATCGCTGCGTGCGGTGCGCACGGCGCCGAGCAGGCTCGGCTGCAGGGCGGCCTAGTGATAGGTCACCTTTTCCGCTTCCGCACGCAGCTTCTGCAGCAACGACCGGCCATGCTGGCTCAGCATGACCATCGCATTGGCGATCTCTTTGGCGTTGTAGCCCATCGGCGCGGGCGGCTTCGGCTCGGGGCCGTACTGCTCGCCGATGAGGATGGCCATGCCTTCGGCGCTGTTGAGGGCGTGTTCGATGCGCTGGAACAGCGACTCCATGGCCGGGCTGAGCAGACGTTGGGTCATGCGGAAACTCCTTGGGTGCGAGGGCCACCGCAAGGGTGGCGGGCGATGCGAGGTTGGAACTTCGGCTGAGCTACGAGAAAAGCCGGAGGGCCATGCGGCCGCCGCACACCGCCCGCCGTAGTTACGGCAAGCAGATCTCGTAGCTCAAAACGGGGTTCCAATCCCGGCAGCGGTATGTACGCTGCGGCGCCATCCTGGGCAGATCGAGGCGCTGCGTACCAATTGATGGTTCGTCTCGCTTTCTCCCGCTCCGAAGGCGCGGTCTTTCAGAAGTGCATGTGTGGACATCCATTGCCGTATTGGCACCGATCGGGAAGCGGGAGACCGGAAGGCTATGAGGCGGCTCGTCGTCCGGCCATGCAATTACGTGCAAATCATCGTGCCGGTTCCGGCGGCCGCACTGCAGCATGCGACAGGGCCGGGCCGGTGCTAGGATCGGACCACCACCTGAATCGATCCAAATGCCGATGCCCATGCTGGACCGTCGCCTCCTGATCGCTGTCGCCGCCACGGCGATGTTCGCTTCCGGCTTGGCCAGTGCGGCCCCAGCCAGAACCGTCGCCGACAAGGCATACGCCTCGGTCGACCCGTTCATCGGCACCGGCGGAGAAGGCCATACCTACCCGGGGGCGACGGTGCCGTTCGGCATGGTCCAGCTCAGCCCGGACACGCGCATCCAGCCGCGCGAAAAGGCCTATGGGTGGGCAGCGGGCTATCGCTATGACGACAGCAGCATCGTCGGTTTCTCGCACACGCATTTTTCCGGCACCGGTCATTCGGACCTGGGCGACATCCTGCTGATGCCGTTCACCGGCAACCCCGGGCTGGAGCGGGGTGATCCGGAGAAGCCGCGCAGCGGTTACGCCTCACGGTTCCGCCACGCTGACGAGAAGGCCGAGCCGGGCTACTACGCGGTCACCCTGGACGACTACAAGGTGCGTGCCGAGCTGACCACCAGTACCCGCGTGGGCGTGCATCGCTATGCCTTCCCCAAGGGCACCGACGCCAAGGTGCTGCTGGACATGCGTACCAGCATGTACGACTACCCGGGCAAGGTGCTGTGGTCGCGGGTGCGGGTGCGCGCCGATGGCACCGTGACCGGCTTCCGCGAAACCCGTGGCTGGGCCCCTGGCCGCCAGCTGTATTTCGCCATGCGCTTCTCGCGCCCGCTGGCCGGGCATGAGCTGCACAACACCGAGCAGGACATCGTCTACAAGGGCTTCCCGCCGCCGGGCGAGAAGGACCCGGCCCAGCGCGCCCAGATCGAAGGCCGGCAGCTGGTCGGCACCTTCAACTTCGGCAAGCTGGACGCACCGCTGGTGGTGAAGGTAGCCATCTCGCCGGTCAGTGAGGCCGGTGCCATCGCCAACCTCGACGCGGAAGTGGCCGACTTCGATTTCGATCGTGTGCGTGCGCAGGCGAAGCAGGACTGGACGCAGGCGTTGTCGGTACTCGATATCGATGCCCCCGAGCATGCGCGGCGCAGTGCCTATACCGCGCTGTACCACACGATGCTGGGGCCGACGCTGTTCATGGACGCCGATGGCCAGTACCGCGGTTCGGACAACGCGGTGCACAAGGCCAACGGCTTCACGCACTATTCGACGTTCTCGCTGTGGGACACCTACCGCGCGCTGCACCCGCTGCTGACGCTGGTGCAGCCGGAGAAGCGCAACAGCGACTTCGTCAATTCGATGCTGGCGCACCATGAGCACAGTCCCTACGGCATGCTCCCGGTGTGGTCGTTCCATGGCCTGGAAGACTGGTGCATGATCGGCTACCACGCCGTGCCGGTGATCGCCGATGCCTACGTGAAGGGCATTCGTGGTTTCGACGCCGACAAGGCGCTGAAGGCGATGGTCGAGACCGCCAATTACGGCCCGTACGACGGCATCGCGCAGTACCGTGAGCTGGGCTATGTGCCGATCGACGAGGAAGGCGAAGCGGCCAGCAAGACGCTGGAGTACGCCTTTGATGACTGGACCATCGCACGCATGGCGCAGGCGATGGGCAAGGCCGATATCGCGGCGACTTTCGACAAGCGTGCCGGGAACTGGCGCAACGCGTTCGACAAGGACACCGGCTTCATGCGCGCGCGCAAGCGCGATGGCAGCTTCCGTACGCCGTTCGACCCCAGCGCCAGCGGCTACGGCACCGACTACACCGAGGGCAACGCCTGGCAGTACTCGTGGTACGTGCCGCAGGACGTCGCCGGGCTGGCGGCGGCGCACGGGGGCAGCGACACGCTGCTCGCGCGCCTGGACGAGGTGTTCAACGCCAAGGTGGATCCATCGATCTTCGAGCACATGGAAGACATCACTGGCCTGATCGGCTGGTATGCGCATGGCAACGAGCCCAGCCACCACGTGGCCTACCTGTATTCGTACGCGGGTCAGCCGTGGCGCACCCAGGCGCGGTTGAAGCAGATCATGGACACCCAGTATGCCGACCGTCCCGATGGGCTGGCCGGCAACGATGACGTCGGCCAGATGTCGGCGTGGTACGTGTTCACCGCGCTGGGCTTCTACCCGGTGGCGCCGGGCTCGGGCGAGTACATCCTGGGCCGTCCGTTCCTGCCCAGGACCGCGATGCGTCTGCCGAACGGCAAGACGTTCACCATCGTGGCCGAGGGCCTGGATGACAAGCACACGTACGTTGGCAGCGTGAGCCTCAACGGCAAGCCGCTGCAGCGCACCTTCCTGCGCCATGACGAAATCCTGGCGGGCGGCGAACTGCGCTTCCGCATGCAGGCCGAGCCGAACAAGGACTGGCCGGGACAGGGCGCGCAGGCGCCGTATTCCATGAGCCGATGATGCGGAGCGGCGCCGCATTGCCGCCGTCATTGCCCCGCACCTGGTAGGTGCCAACCTTGGTTGGCACGCAGGACGTCAACGCGAACGGAACCGCACCCCCACCCGCGCGCCACCGAGCGGCGCCGTTTCGATCTTCAGCATCGCACCATGCCGCTGCGCGATCTCGGCCACGATCGCCAGCCCCAGCCCGCAGCCGTCGCCCTCGCTGCTGGCCCGGTAGAAGCGTTCCGTGACGCGCGCGCGCTCGTCTTCGGCGATACCGGTGCCGTCATCGTCCACCCATACCTGCACGCCGCCCGCGTCCTGCCGAACGCCGAGGGTAGTCACACCGGGCGCCGCGCCGTAGCGCAGCGCGTTGTCCAGCAGGTTGCCCAGCGCCTCGCGCAGCAGCTGCGGATCACCTTGCACCTGCACACCGTCGTCGGGTCCGTCGTAACCCAGGTCCACGTCGGCCGCCAACGCACGGTCGGCGTAGCGCTCGACCACGCCCCGCGCCAGCGCGGCCAGGTCCAGCGGCTGCAGCGGCAGTACGCTGCCATGGGGATCTTCCGAACGGCTGAGCATCAGCAGTTGGTTGACCAGGTGCTGCAGCCGCGCCAACCCGGCCAGCGTGCCGGACAGCGCCAGCTGCTGGGCCTGCGGATCCTGTTGCCGCAATGAACTCTCCAGCTCCACCTGCATCGCCGCCAGCGGCGTGCGCAGCTGGTGCGCGGCGTTGCTGACGAAGCGCCGTTGCGCGGCCTGCATGGCGTCCAGTCGCTGCAGCAGGGCGTTGTAGGCCTCCACCGCCGGCCACAGTTCGCGCGGCGCCTCCTGCGCCGGCTCCAGCGGTGCCAGCGGGTCGGGGCGTGGGCTGGCCAACCGCCGCGCCACCTGGTTGGCGTGGCGTGCAGCCGCGCCGGTACCGGACCAGGCCAGCCACGCAGCCAGCGCCAGGATCGCGGCCTGGAACGGAATGCTGGTCAGCAGCAGCTTGCGCTCCAGGCGATGGCGCTTGCGCAGCGTCTCGGCCACGCGCAGGCGGATATCGTGGCCCGGCCCGGCGCTGACCACGACTTCGACCATGCGCACCGGCTGCCCACGCAGGCGCGCGTCGTAGTAGACGGCATCGTCGCTGCCGGCAGCGATCGCGGGGCGGGGCAGCGCTTCGGGCAGGTCGCCATACAGGCGCCCGCCCGCGGCGTCGACCACTTCGCCATGCACTTCGTCAGCGGTATCCCAGGTGAACATGCGCGACACCGCAGGCGTGATCTCGATCGAGGCACGCCCATCCTGCACCTTCACCAGCTCGGACAACGACATCGCCGAGTCCAGCAGCCAGCGGTCATAGACCTGGCCGGCGTAGAAGCGGGCCAGCGCGAATGAACCGACCGCGCTGCACAGCAGCAGCACCAGCAAGGGCAGCCACAGGCGACGCAGCAGCAGGCCCCGCAGGCTGTGCACGCGCTCAGTCACCCCCGGCCTCCAGCCGATACCCCAGGCCACGCAACATGCGGATGCCGACGCCGGCGCGTGCCTGCTCCAGCTTGCGGCGCAGGCGGCTGACATGCACTTCGATCACCGACAGGTTGGCCTCGTGGTCCCAGCTGTACAGCGCGTCGAACAGGCGCTGCTTGGTGACGGTGCGGCCGGGATGCTGCATCAGTGCCTCGACCAGCGACAGCTCGCGCGCGGTCAGTTCGATGCGCTGGCCTTCCACCTGCACTTCATTGCGGATGCTGTCGAAGCACAACCGGCCCAGCCGCTTCTGTGCCGGTGCGTCGCTGCGGCGGCGTGACAGCGCACGCAGGCGCGCCTCCAGCTCACCGAGTGCAAATGGCTTGGCCAGGTAATCGTCGCCACCCCGGTCGAGGCCGAGGATGCGGTCCTCAACACCGTCGCGCGCGGTCAGGATCAGCACCGGCAGGGTGACGCCGTCGTTGCGCAGGCGCGAGAGCAGGTCGAGGCCGTCGACATCGGGCAATGAAAGGTCGAGCACCATCACGTCATACGGCGCGCTGGCCAGTGCAGCCGGCGCGTGCAGGCCGCGCGAAAGGTGGTCGCACAGATGGCCGGCGCCCTGCAGGGCGCGGATCAGTCCATCGGCCAGAGCGGCGTCGTCTTCGATCAGCAGGATTCGCATTGCAAGCTTCGTGCAAGGTTGGGGCAAGTTTGGCGCAAGTGCGTCACCTTACCGTGACGCGCATGAATTTCTCCCCTCGTCTTGCGGCCGCGCTGGCCGCTCTGCTGTGCGCACCCGTGGCTTCAGCGTTGTCGCTGGCGGAAGCGCAGCGCGCCATGGAGGCGTACAACCCGGACCTGCGCGCGATGGCATTGGAACTGCGCGGGGTGCAGGGCGATGCGCAGACCGCCGCGTTGCGGCCAGCGGCCGAGCTGTCGATCGGCAGCAGCAAGATCAGCCCGAAGCACGGCATCGGCCCGGGGCGCTGGCGGGACAAGCGGATGGACAGCACGCTGGGCCTGGGTTTCACCTGGGAACGCGGCGGCAAGCGTGCGCTGCGCATCCGCCAGGCTGACGCGTTGCTGCAGGTGGCCGGGCTGGAGATGCTCGACACGCGACGCCGCCAGCAGGTGGCGCTGCATGAAGCCTATTTCGGACTGAAGGGCGCACAGGAGCGGGTGCGGATCGCCGAGGCCAACCGGCAGAGCTCGACCGAGCAGCTGGCCGCCGCTGACAAGCAGGTCGCCACTGGGGCGATGGCACCGGTGGATCGTGCGCGACTGGCGGTGGACGACCTCGCCGTGGCCGATGCGGCGCGCGAGGCCGCGCTGGACCTGCGCGATGCGCGGCATGCATTGGCCCTGCTGCTTGGCCGTGACGACAGCCATGACCTCAGCGCCGATGATCCATGGCCAGATCCAGGCAACATCGCCGATACACGCGCGTTCGACCCGCAGCGGCGCGCCGACCTGCGCGCGGCGCGTTCACGCCTGGTCGCCGCCGACGCCGGTGTGGCCCTGGCGCGCAGCGAGCGCCACCGCGACATCCAGCTGGGAGTGGAGGCCGAGCGCGAGCCGACCGACATCAGCGGTGTCACCTGGGGCGTATCGCTGACGATTCCGCTCGGCGGCCCGTCACGTGCACGCGGCGCGATCCAGCGCGCCGAAGCCGAGCGTGACAGTGCGGCGCTGGAACTGCAGGTACTGCAGCGCGAAGCGCGCGCTGAACTGGACCAGCTGCAGGCCAGCGCGCGGTCGGCCGCGCAGCGTCGCAGCGACTACGAAGGGCTGCAGTCCGATGCCGCACGCAAGGCGGTGCAGGGCATCGAACTGGCCTACCGCCGTGGCGCCGCCAGCCTGACCGATCTGCTTGACGCGCGCCGCAGCTGGCGCGAGTTCGAAGCCGCGTTGATCGAGGCGCGTGCCGACCATGCCATTGCCCTGGCGCGCTGGGAAGCGGCCACATCCGTTGCAGAAGGAGAGTCTCGATGAAGTTCACCGTCGCTTGCCGCCCGCAGGCGCGACATGCCGTGCTGCCCGCCTTGCTGGCGCTGGCCCTGCTGGGCGGCTGCGGCCGCGAACCGGCGTCGTACACCGAGGACGCGCCACAGGTCAGCGCCGGCCAGATCCAGTTTCCCGCCAGCAGCCGCCAGCTGGATGTACTGCGCAGCGAGGCGGTGACCGCGGTCGCCAGCGCCAACCTGCAGCTGCCGGGCCGCGTGGTCTGGGACGAGACCCGCTCCAGTGCGCTGCGCACCCCGCTGGCAGGGCAGGTCGCGCGCATCGAGGCACAACCTGGGCAGAAGGTGAAGGCAGGCCAGGTGATCGCCTGGATCACCTCGCCCGAATTCGGCCAGGCCCAGGCTGATGGTGTGCGTGGTCGCGCGCAGCTGCAGCAGGCCCGCAGGGAACTGGACCGCACCCGCGAGCTGCACGCAGCGGGTGTGGCGTCCGGCCGAGAACTGGACGAAGCCGAGGCCAACTTCGCCGCCAGCCAGGCCGATCACGCGCGCGCGACCGCCTTCGCCAAGGCGTATGGCAATGGCCAGCACGTGGACCAGCGCCTGCCGCTGCGCACGCCGATCGATGGCGTGCTGGTGGAGCGGCGGATGAGCCCGGGCATGGCGGTCAGCCCCGACAGCGAGCAGCCGCTGGCGGTGATCGGCGATCCGGACCGCCTGTGGCTGCTGCTGGATGTTCCCGAGCGCCTGGCCGGACGCCTGAAGGCGGGCATGCAGGTGAGTGTGCCCGGCGCCGATGGCCAACCGTTGCAGGCGACCCTGCAGCACGTGGATGACTTCGTCGACAGCGAGCGCCGCGTGGTGCAGGCGCGCGCCGAGCTGGACAACCGTGCACGCGGTTTCAAGGCGGGCCAGTACGTGCGTGCGCAGGTGGCAGTGCCGGCCGAGGGCGGTGTCTCGCTGCCCGATGCTGCGGTGCTGCTGATCGACGGCAAGCAGGTGGTGTTCGTGGAGGAGGCCAAGGGCCGCTTCGCGCGCCACGCCGTGCATGCCGAGGAACTGGGCGATGGCCGCCTGTGGGTGCGCGAGGGCCTGGCCCAGGGCGCCAGGGTGGTGGTTGAAGGCGGGCTGCTGCTGCAGCAGCTGGTGGACAGCGCGCCGGCCGCTGCCAGCACCGGCACGGGGCACGCTGCGCCATGATCGACCGCCTGATTGCATACTGCCTGCGCCAGCCATTGATGGTGATGCTGGCACTGCTGCTGTTCATCGGCGCGGGTATCGCCGCGTTCCGCGTGCTGCCGGTGGAAGCCTTTCCGGATGTGTCCGACACCCAGGTGACGGTGGTATCACTGCACCCGGGCCGTGCCGCCGAAGAGGTGGAGCGCGAGGTGACGATGCCGCTGGAAGTGGCGCTGTCCGGCATCCCGCATTCGGTGCGGGTGTTCTCGCATACGCAGTTCGGCCTGTCGATGATCATCCTGACCTTCGACGACAAGGCCGATGACTACTTCGCGCGCCAGCAGGTGCTGGAGCGCCTGCAGGGGGTGGAGCTGCCGGAAGGGGTGACGCCGGAACTGGAGGCGATGAGTTCGGCGGTGGGTGAGATCTACCGGTACGTGCTGAAGGGCCCGCACATGACGCCGACCCAGCTGCGCACCGTGCAGGAATGGACGATGGAGCGCAGCCTGCGCACCGTGCCGGGCGTGGCCGATGTGATCAGCTTCGGCGGCTTCGCGCGGACCTTCCAGGTCAAGCCGGACCTGGACAAGCTGCGTGACCGCGGCATCAGCCTGGGTGAATTCGCCGAGGCGCTGGAGAAGGGCAGCTCGAACGCCGGCGGCGGCTACGTGGAACGCGGCCAGCAGCAGTTCCTGATCCGCGGCGTGGGCCTGATGCGTTCGCCGGCCGACATCGGCAACGTGGTGGTGGCGCAGCGCGGGGGCACGCCGATCCTGGTGCGTGACCTGGCCAGCGTCGCCGACACCGGCCTGCCCCGGCAGGGTCTGGTCGGCCAGGACGGCAATGACGATGCGGTGTTCGGCATGGTGCTGATGCGCAAGGGCGAGAATCCCTCCGACGTGCTCGACGCCCTGCATGCGCGCATCGCCGAGATCGAGGCGAACCAGCTGCCGGCCGGGGTCAGCATCGAGCCGTTCTATGACCGCTCGTGGCTGGTCTCGACCACGCTGAAAACCGTCTTCAGCAACCTGCTGGAAGGCGCGGTGCTGGTGTTCCTGGTGCTGTGGCTGTTCCTGTACAACGCCCGTGCCGCGCTGATCGTGGCGGCGATGATGCCGCTGGCGCTGCTGTCGACCTTCCTCGGCCTGCATCTGTGGGGCGTGCCGGCCAACCTGCTGTCGTTGGGTGCGATGGACTTCGGCATCATCATCGACGGCGCGGTGATCGTGACCGAGCACATCGTCTCGCGATTGTCGAAGCTGCCACCCACGGCCGACCGGAAGACACGGTTCTCGACCATTCTTTCGGCAGCGTCGGAAGTGGGCCGGCCGACGTTTTTCTCGATGCTGATCATCATCGCCGCGCATATCCCGATCTTCACCCTGCAGCGCCAGGAAGGCCGCATGTTCGCGCCGATGGCGTACTCGGTGACCTCGGCATTGATCGGTGCGTTGATCCTGGCGCTGACCGTGGTGCCGCTGTTCTGCTACTGGTGGCTGCGGCGCGACCGCATGCGCGACGGCAATCCGCTGATGGACCGCCTGACCGGCTGGTACCGGCCGGTCCTGGAGCGCGCACTGACCCGCCCGCGTGCAGTGGTCCTGACCGCGGTTGCGCTGCTGGTCGGCACGCTGGCACTGGGCACGCGGCTGGGTTCGGAGTTCCTGCCCGAGCTGGACGAAGGGTCGATCTGGCTGACCGCCACGCTCGACCCGAGCACCAGCCTGGCCGAGGCGCAGCAGCAGTCGCGGCGCATCCGTGAGCTGGTCTGCACCTTTCCGCAGGTATCGACGGTGGTGGCCAAGCTGGGACGCCCGGAAGACGGTTCCGATGCCAAGGGCGCCAACCAGATCGAGGCGCTGGTGGCGTTGAAACCAGAGAAGGAGTGGCCGAAAGGCGTGGACAAGCGGCAGCTGGTCAGTGATCTGCAGCGTACGCTGGAGCAGCGCATTCCGGGCCCTGAGTTCTCGATCTCGCAGCCGGTGCGCGACAACATCCTGGAGAGCATCTCGCAGATCAAGGGCCAGGTGGTGATCAAGGTCAGCGGTTCCGACCTGGACGTGCTGAACCAGCAGGCGCAGGCGATCCTCGGCCAGGTGCGTAGCGTAGAGGGCGTGGAGAGCGCCTTCATTGACCGCGACGGCTCATTGCCGCAACTGCAGATCGAGATCGATCGCGACCGCGCCGCGCGCTACGGCCTGAACGTGCGCGACATCGACGAGGTGATCGAGACCGCACTGGGCGGGCGCCAGGTCGGCGAACTGTGGGAAGGTGACCGCAGGTTCCCGATCACGCTGCGCCTGGACGACGCCGACCGCGACCTGCAGCGCTTGCGCACCGTGCCGGTCGGCATCGGCGATGGCCACACGGTGACGCTGTCCGACGTGGCCGACTTCCGCATGGCCAGCGGCGCGATCAACATCTCGCGCGAGAACGCGCAGCGGGTGAAGGCGGTGAGCATCTTCATCGCCGGGCGTGACATGGGCAGCGTGGTGGCTGACATGCGCAAGCGCGTGGAGGCCAGCGTACAGTTGCCGGAGGGCTACCAGTTGGAGTGGTCCGGCGAGTTCGAGAACCAGCAGCGGGCGATGAAGCGGCTGGGCTGGGTGATTCCGCTGTCGGTGCTGATCATCTTCGTGCTGCTGTTCGATGCCTTCAAGGACATCAGTAGCGCCGCGCTGATCCTGGCCAACGTGCCACTGGCGATGATCGGCGGCATCCTGGCCCTGTGGCTGACCGGCATTCCGCTGTCAGTGTCGGCGGCAATCGGCTTCATTGCGTTGTTCGGGCAAGCAGTGCTGAACGGCGTGGTGATGCTCAGTCGCTTCGCCCAGCTGCGCGAGCAGGGCATGGACCTGCTGCAGTCAGTGGTACAAGGCTCGCTGCAGCGCCTGCGCACGGTGCTGATGACCGCGCTGCTGGCGATGTTCGGCCTGCTGCCGATGGCGACCTCGCACGCGATCGGTGCCGAAACCCAGAAGCCGCTGGCGGTGGTGGTGATCGGTGGCCTGCTGTCGGCGATGCTGCTGACCCTGCTGGTGCTGCCCACGTTGTACTACTGGGTGCATCGCCGCCGCGAGGCACGTATCGCCTGACCCTGCTGTAGAGCCGAGCCCACGCTCGGCTCTACAGGGGCTTCGCGTCCTGCGTGGATTCGATCAACCGCCACGGGTTCCCAGGTAGATCCACGCCAGGCGTGGATGCCGCTCGCGCGATCTACACCATCCCGCCGTTGGCGCGCAGCACCTGGCCGTTGATCCATCCGCCATCGGCACCCGCCAGGAACCCCACCGCGCCGGCGATGTCGTCCGGCGTACCCAGCCGCTCCAGGGGGTTCATCTTCGCCAGCCGCTCGATCAGCTCCGGCGACTTGCCGTCCAGGAACAGATCGGTGGCGGTCGGGCCCGGCGCCACTGCGTTCACGGTGATGTTGCGCCCGCGCAGTTCCTTGCTCAGGATCGCGCCCATCGTCTCCACCGCCGCCTTGCTGGCCGCATACACGCTGTAGTTCTCCAGCCTGATGCCAACCACGCTGGTGGACAGGGTGATCAGCCGGCCGCCGTCGCGCACCCGTCGCGCGCTTTCGCGCAGCACGTTGAAGGCGCCCTTGAGGTTGATGCCGATCACCCGCTCGAACAGGGCGTCGTCGCAATCGGCCAGTGGGGCCAGCTGCAGCACCCCCGCGCTGTTGACCACCACGTCGATGCCGCCGAAGCGGGCGTCGATGGCATCGAACAGCTGCCGCACCGCCGGCGGATCGGACACATCGGCCTGCAGCGCGATGGCCTGCGCGCCGGCGGCGTTCAGTTCGGCGGCCAAGGCTTCGGCGTCGTCGCGGCGACCCGCATAGTTGATCGCGACCGCGTGGCCATCGGCGGCCAGCCGACGCGAGATGGCGGCACCGATGCCACGCGATCCGCCGGTGACCAGGGCGACAGAGCGGGCGGGGGAGAGGGTCATGGTGGCTTCCACGGGGACGCGCCGGAGCGACGCAGGACCATCTTCGCGCCATCGCACGTTCGGATAATCCTGCATAATCCGCCAACATCATCCGGATAGCCGAACAATGGACCGCTTCACGGCCATGCGCGCCTTCGTCCGTATCGTCGAGCGCCGCAGCTTCACCCGCGCCTCCGAGGACCTCGGGCTGCCGCGCGCCACGGTGACCGACGCGATCAAGGCGCTGGAACAGCGGCTGGGCGTGCGCCTGCTGCACCGGACCACGCGGCTGGTGGTGCCGACGCTGGAAGGCGAAGCCTTCTACGGGCGATGCCTGCGCCTGATCGCCGACATGGACGATGCCGAGGCGGCGTTCCGGGATGCGCCGCCACGCGGCCCGTTGCGTATCGAAGTGCATGGCACGCTGGGCCGGCACCTGCTGTTCCCGCATCTGCCGGAATTCCTGCAGCGCTACCCGGACATCGAACTGGAGGTCAGCGAAGGCGACCGCTATGTCGACCTGCTGCGCGAAGGCGTGGATGCGGCGCTGCGGGTGGGGACGCTGGCCGACAGCGATCTTGCGGCGCGCCGGTTGACGATGCTGCGGGAGGTCACGGTGGCCGCGCCAGGTTACCTGCAGGACAAGGGTGTGCCCGGCAGCATCGCGTCCCTGCGGGACGGCCATGAAATGGTCGGCTATCGCTCCAGCGCCACCGGCCAGCTGATTCCCTTGGAGTTCCAGCAGGCCGGGCAGGTGCACTACGTGCCGCTGCCTGCACGGGTGCGTGTCTCCGGTGCGGATGCGTTCCTCGGCGCCGCGCTGGCGGGCCTGGGCATCATCCAGGCGCCGCGCTACCGGATGGACCCGTACATCGCGCGCGGGCAGCTGCTCGAGCTGTTGCCGGAGGCGCCGCCGACGCCAAGCCCGTTGAGCCTGGTCTACCCGCGCAACCGGACGCCATCGCCACGGTTGCGGGTCTTCATCGACTGGGTGGCCGGGGTGTTCGAGCAGACCGGGGTTGCCGGCCAGCGGCCGGCACTACCGAAGCAGCACGCGAAGCCGTCCGACCGCACGCGGTAGTGCCGGCCGCTGGCCGGCATCACAGCGCGTGCAGCGGCCCTTGCATGCGATGGAAACTGCCATCGGTGGCGGTGAACCAGGCCAGCGAACGACCGCCGACGAAGTCATCGACATGCACGACCGTTGCGCCATCGGCTTCCTGCCACGAAATGGCATAGACCCCTTCGCTGATCTGCTGCCACGCGCAGGCGGCTTCGCCCTGCGCACCGGCATAGGCGCCGGAGACGATGGCGTACTGCACGTGGCGGCCATCGGCGCTGTAGACGTTGTCGGCGGCCAGGCCGTCATAGCGGACGCGGAAGCGACGGCCGGCGAACAACGGCAGGGCGGAGGCGGCGCTCATCGGATCGCCACCGGGTTGATGTTGACCTGGGTCGAGCCGACGTACAGCGGCTGGCCGAGCACGAACAGGAATTCCCAGGCCTTGTCTCGCACCAGCGCACGGCTGTCGATCAGCTCCAGGTTGTAGATGCCACGCTTGGCCAGCATGTACTGGTTGATCGGGAACTCCTCGGCACCGTGCGGGTTCGGGTAGACCTCCGAGGCCCAGGTGTCGCCACCGAAGGCGACGATGCCCTGGTCGGCCAGCCACTTCGCGGCCTCCATGCCGATACCCGGTTCCACTTCCAGGAACTGTTTGTCGTCCTTTCCGATCAGTTCCAGCCAGCCGGTGTTGAACAGCACCACGTCGCCCTTGCGCAGGCTCAGTCCCTGCTTCTTCAGCACGGCCTGGATGTCGGCCACGGTGAACTCGGTGCCGCCGGGCACGATCGCCTTGCCGTAGTACGCGGTCATGTCCAGCACGACGCCGCGGGTGACCATCGGCGGCACCTTCTCGACGCCGAGCTTGCGCACGCCGTCGACGGTGACGAAGTCGGCGGCCTTGTTGCCGTTGTAGTAGACGTTGTCGATGCCGATATGGCCGATGCCGTTGAGCTGGGTGCCAACGCCGGTCCACGCGTTCACCAGTTCATCGTTGAAGGTGAACCTGTTGGGGCCCAGCGACCTGCCGGCCTGCTGGCCGACCTGCACGTTGTACAGGCGGAAGCTGCGGTGGCGGAAGGCCGGCAGATTCTTGTCCACCGGCACCGCCAGCGGATAGGTCTTGCCGGTCCTGACCAGCGAGACCGCGCGCTTGACCACGTCCGCGGTCAGCAGGTTGGCCGCGCCGATCTCGTCGTTGGCGCCGTAGGCAGAGGGATACCAGTCCTCGGCGGTGGCCTGGAAAGACAGCGGCAGGGTGGCCAGCGCAAGCGCGGCCAGGGTCTTCATCTTCATGGCAAAGCTCCGGTAACGGTCAGGCCGCCGCGGCGGCGCCGGCATGGGCCGGGAAGTGCGGTAGCACGTACTCGGCGATTTCGTGGAAGGTCTCGGCCAACGGCCGTTCGTTGCGGCGGAACTGCAGGCCGATGTGGTCGACACCGGCGGCCTGCATGGCGTGCAGCTCGGCCAGCAGGGCGTTGCGGCCGCCGCGCAGGCCGAAGCGCCAGCGCTGCAGGGGGGCATTGGCATCGGCCAGCAGGTCCAGGTGGATGAAGCTGGCATAGGGCTTATTGCCGGCCACGGCGCGCCAGGCCGCCACGCGTTGCGCATGGTCCTGCGGCGTGCCCGGATAGGCCAGGCAACCGTCCATGTGCTGGCCGATCCACGCCGGTTGCTGCTGGGCCAGGCCGGCCACGAACAGCGGCAGGGCCGGGCCATCCGCGGGCAACACATCCAGGCCCTGCGGCAGGTGCGCGGCGGCGCCTTCGCGCAGCAGTGCGATCTGCTCGCGGAAGCGGCTGCCGCGGTTGTCGAAGTCACGGCCGAACAGCGGGTACTCCACCGGGCGGTCGCCACTGGCCACGCCCAGCAGCAGGCGGTCACCACTCAGCCGCTGCACGCTGCGCGCCGACTTCAGGGTCAGCAACGGCTCCCGGATCGGCAGCACCACCGCACCGGTGCCCAGCAGGATGTCATTGGTGATGCCGGCCAGGTAGCCGAGGTAACTGAATACCTCGAACACCTGCGCCGCATCGCCGAAGGCCGGGTCGTACACCGGCACGTCGCGTACCCACAGCGCACGGAAGCCGAGGCGGTCGGCCAACCGTGCCAGTTCCGCATGGCGCTGCAGGTCCGGTTCGCCGGGCCGGCGTCGCGCGGCGCGTCGTGCCTGCTCGCCCAGTGGCGTCCAGTCATTGTCCAGCGGTGCTTCGATGCCGATGCTGAAACCACCGGCCTGCAGCCGCGCCAACGCACTGCCCATGGCGAGGCTCCTCAGTCCCAGGCCGGGGCCAGGCCCGGCGGATCGACTTCGCGGCCGTTGCGGTCAAGCGCAGCGATCGCGGCCATGTCGTCGGCATCCAGGCGCAGGTCCTGGGCGAGCAGGTTGCTGGCCAGGTTCTCGCGCTTGGTCGAGGACGGGATGACCGAGTAACCCAGTTGCAGCGCCCACGCCAGCGCGACCTGGGCCACGGTGGCCTGGTGCTTGTCGGCGATGGCGGCCAGCACCGGATCCTTCAGCACCTTGCCGTAGGCCAGGGTCATGTAGGAAGTGACGGTGATGCCCTGGTCCTGGAGGAAGGCGGTCAGAGCAGGGTTCTGCAGGTAGGGGCTCAGTTCGATCTGGTTGGTGGCGATCTCGCCGGCGCCGACCACCTCGATGGCCTGCCGGGTCAGCGCAATGTTGAAGTTGGACACACCGATCTGGCGGGTCAGGCCCAGGCGCTTGGCTTCGGCCAGCGCGGTCATGTACTCGCGCAGTTCAACGCCATTGCCCGGCGCCGGCCAGTGGATCAGCAGCAGGTCGACGTAGTCGGTGCGCAGCTTGGCCAGGCTGTCGCGCAGGCTCGGGATCAGCTTGTCGGCGGCGTAGTTGTCGACCCAGATCTTGGTGGTCAGGAAGAGCGGATCGCGCGGGACGCCGGATTCGGCGATGGCCTGGCCGACCTCGGCTTCGTTGCCGTAGATCTGCGCCGTGTCGATGGCACGGTAGCCGACGTCGAGGGCGTTGCGCACCGAGTCGATGACGGTCTGGCCGGTCAGGCGGAAGGTGCCGACGCCAAAGGAAGGAACGCTCATGATGGACTCCAGGGACTTGGTTGAGAGCCGGCGGGCTCGTGACAGGGCGAAGTGTGGGCGCTTTACATTTGTTGATTAAGCCGTGTATACGGGAAATGCTTTTGCAGCGAGGTAAATAATGAAAACCACCCTGGATGAGCTGAAGGCCTTCGTGGCGGTGGTCGATGGCGGCTCGATCACGGCGGCGGCCGAGGCGCTGGAGCTGACCATCTCGGCCACCAGCCGCACCCTGGCGCGGCTGGAAGACAAGCTGCAGACCACCCTGCTGCGGCGGACCACGCGGCGGCTGGAACTGACTGAAGAGGGCGCGGCGTTCCTGGAGTACGCGCGCACGATCCTGGCCACGGTGGACGAGGCCGAGGAACAGATGGCGGCGCGGCGGCTGCAGCCGGTCGGGCGCCTGCGCGTGGACGCGGCCACGCCGTTCATGCTGCACGTGATCGTGCCGCTGCTGGAGGGCTTCCGCGAGCGCTACCCGCAGGTGGAGCTGGAGCTGAACTCCAACGAGGGCATCACCGACCTGATCGAAAAGCGCACCGACGTGGCGTTCCGCATCGGCGTGCTGCGCGATTCCACCCTGCATGCGCGGCCGATCGGCCACAGCCGCATCCGCGTCGTCGCCAGTCCCGAGTACCTGCGCCGGCATGGCACGCCGACACGCGTGGAGCAGCTGCGCAAGCACGATCTGCTGGGTTTTACCCAGCCCAGTTCATTGAACGAGTGGCCGCTGCACGATGCCGATGGCGGGCCTTTCGTGATCGAGCCGGCGATCGCTTCATCCAGTGGCGAGACGCTGCGGCAGATGGCGGTGGCCGGGCTTGGCATTGCCTGCCTCTCGGACTTCCTGACCCGCCAGGACCGGCGCGAGGGCCGACTGGTGCAGCTGTTCGGCAAACAGACGCAGGACGTGCGGCAGCCGATCAATGCGGTGTACTACCGCAACACCGCGCTGGCCGCGCGCATCACCTGTTTCGTGGACCACGTGACGCAGACGCTGGGGCAGCGCCCGTTCGACGAATAAGGCGGGGTAGAGCCGGCCGCTGGCCGGCTGGCGGGACCTCGGGGTTGCCGGCCAGCGGCCGGCACTACCCACGCGTATCAGCTGTTGCGTGGTCCATACACGGAGGGGTAGAGCCGGCCGCTGGCCGGCTGGCGGGACCCCGGGGTTGCCGGCCAGCGGCCGGCACTACCGACTGCGTATCAGCTGTTGCGTGGCCCATGCACGGACAGGTAGAGCCGGCCGCTGGCCGGCTGGCGAGACCCCGGGGTTGCCGGCCAGCGGCCGGCAGTACCGACTGCGTATCACCTGTTGGGTGGTCCATGCACGGAGGGGTAGAGCCGGCCGCTGGCCGGCTGGCGGGACCTCGGGGTTGCCGGCCAGCGGCCGGCACTACCCACTGCGTATCGGCTGTTGGGTGGCCCATGCACGGAGGGGTAGAGCCGGCCGCTGGCCGGCTGGCGAGACCCCGGGGTTGCCGGCCAGCGGCCGGCACTACCGCCTGCGTATCAGCTGTTGGGTGGCCCATACACGGAGGGGTAGAGCCGGCCGCTGGCCGGCTGCCGGGACCCCGAGGTTGCCGGCCAGCGGCCGGCACTACCGACTGCGTATCAGCTGTTGGGTGCGGCCGCTGGCCGGCGTTATTGCCTGTGCAGCGCGCGCCGGTTCGCGATGTGCGCGCATGCCAGCAGCGCACCACCCATGGCCGTCGCTACGCCGTGCCAGAGCAGCGATTCCTTCAGCGGCAGGGACAGCGAGGCTGACAGCAGCAGGACGGCGCCGATGCACGCCCACCACAGGGACTGCCAGCGTCCATGCCGGTGCACCCCAGCGGTCGTACTGGCCAGGGCCAGCGACGAGGCCAGCAGCGCGAACAGCCATTCCCAGCGCGACATCACCAGCAGCAACGTCATCGCCCCGTGGCCGGGGTGCTGGAACGAGCGCAGCGCCATCATCGCGGCCGGCACGAAGGCCAGCAGCAGCGGCAGGGCGATGCAGTGGGCGGCGCAGGCCAGCGACAGCCAGGCGCCGGCAAGATCGAAGTGGGGGTGCCAGCGTGCCGAAGTTGGCGACTGGGCCAAGGCCCTTGCGGGCGTCGTGGGGATGTGGTCCATAATGTTACATGGTAACAATTGGAGCCTTCCCCATGAAGCGTCTTGCTGCTCTTTCCCTGCTGCTGGCCGCCAGTGCCGTGCAGGCCCATGACATCCGCCAGCACGCACCGCACGTGCACGGCCAGGCGACCGTGGACGTTGCACTGGACCAGCAAACGCTGGAATTCGCCCTTCAGGCCCCCGGCATCGGCATCCTTGATTTCGAGCGGCCGCCGGCCAATGCAGCCGAGCAGGCTGCGCTGGCGCGTGCGACTGGGCTGCTGCAGGGTGGCAGCTGGGTCACCTTGCCCACCGCCGCGCGCTGCCGCCTTTCAGGCAACGATGCCAGGGCCGAGGGCTTCGACGCGACCGCCGTCGCGCCGCCGCCAGGACAGCACCGGCACGCGGGGTTCAACGCAACGCTGCAGTACCACTGTGCAAAGCCCGCCGAGCTGCGCGCCATCGTGGTGCGCCTGCCGCTGCTGTTCCCGGGCCTGCATGAAGTGATCGTCAACAGCGCCACTGCCCACGGCCAGAGCCGCAGCGTGCTGACCCCGGACAACCTGCGCGTGGTGCTGGCGCCGTGAACCTGCGGACGATGATCGCGCTGGAGGGCGTGCAGTTCGGCTACGGCGCGCGGCGGGTGCTGGATGTGCCGCGGCTGTGGATCGAGCAGGGCAGCAGCGTGTTGCTGCGGGGAATCAGCGGTGGCGGCAAAAGCACCCTGCTGGGCCTGCTGGCCGGTGTGCTGCTGCCTGGAGAGGGCCGTGTCGAGGTGGCAGGCCACGCGCTGCAGGCCATGCGCGGCGCGGCGCGGGATCGATTCCGCGCTGACCACCTGGGCGTGATCTTCCAGCAGTTCAACCTGCTGCCGTTCCTCAGCGTGCGCGACAACATTGCGCTGGGCCTGCGTTTCTCCCGCCTGCGCAGCGCGCGCATCAGCGGGCCGTTGGATGCCGAGATCGCGCGACTGCTGCAGGCCCTGCAGCTGGACCCGGCGCTGATGCAGCGGCGCGCGGGTACGCTGAGTGTCGGCCAGCAGCAACGCGTGGCAGCGGCACGCGCGCTGATCGGTCGCCCGGCATTGCTGCTGGCCGATGAGCCGACCTCGGCGCTCGACCGGGAGGCGGCGACCGCCTTCCTGCAGCTGATGTCTGCGCAGTGCCAGGCGGCCGGCACCACGGTGCTGGTGGTCAGCCATGACGACAGCCTGCAGCCGTTGTTCGACCGCACGATCGCCTTGTCGGAGATCAACCAGGCAGGTGCCGGCCATGCTTGAGCTTGCCTGGGCCAGCCTGCGCAGCCGCGCGTTGAGCGTGGGCCTGACCGTGCTGGTCATCACCCTCAGCATGGTCCTGTTGCTGGGTGTCGAACGCGTACGCACGCAGGCGCACGAAGGTTTCGCCAGCACGGTGTCGGGCACCGATCTGATTGTCGGTGCGCGTTCGGGGCCGGTGAACCTGCTGCTGTACTCGGTGTTCCATATCGGCGACCCGACCAACAACGTGTCCTGGCAGTCCTACCAGGAGCTGTCCGCGCTGCCGCAGGTGAAGTGGTCAGTGCCGTTGTCGCTGGGCGATTCGTGGCGCGGCTACCGCGTGGTCGGTACCAGCGGTGGCTACTTCGAGCACTATCGCTACGGCGCCGGGCATGCGCTGGCGTTCGCGAACGGAAGGCGGTTCGATGATCTGTATGACGTGGTGATCGGTGCCGAGGTGGCGCAGGCACAGAAGGTCGGCCTGGGCGATGCGATCGTGCTGGCGCACGGCACCGGTGCGGTCACCCTGGCCACGCATGCCGACAAGCCGTTCCGTGTTGCCGGCATCCTGCAGCGCACCGGCACGCCGGTCGATTCGTCGCTGCTGGTCTCGCTGGCGGCGATCGAGGCGATCCATGTCGACTGGCGCTCGGGCGTGCAGTTGCGCAGCCAGCGTGTCAGCGCCGAGCAGGCCCGCCATCTGGATCTGACCCCCAGCAGCATCACCGCTTTCATGCTGGGCCTGAACTCGCGCATCGCCACGTTTTCAGTGCAGCGCAGGATCAATGAGTACCCGGACGAGGCGATGCTGGCGATCCTGCCCGGCGTGACCCTGCAGCAGCTGTGGCAGTCGCTGGGCACCGCCGAGCGTGCGCTGCAGCTGATCAGCGCGATGGTGGTGCTGCTGGGCATGGTCTCGCTGGTGGCGCTGCTGGTCTCGACCCTGCAGGAGCGGCGGCGCGAGATGGCGATCCTGCGTGCCACCGGGGCGCGGCCGGGCTACATCGCCGGCCTGCTGGTGGTGGAAGCGGTGGCGACCAGTGCGCTGGCCTGTGTGCTGGCCCTGTCACTGCTGGTGGTCGCCAGCCTTGCCGGGCGCGGCTGGGTATTGGCCAACTTTGGCCTGTCGATCACCCATGTGTGGCCGGACGGTCGCGAGCTGGCCTGGGTAGCAGGCGTGCTGGCGATCAGTGCGGTCGCCGGGCTGGTGCCGGCATTGCTGGCCTATCGGCGCACGCTGGCCGATGGCCTGTCACCGGGAGGCTGAGCATGCGCTGGATGCGGCCATTGCCGATGGTGCTGGCGCTGGCCGCCTGCGAGCGGCCGGTGGATTCGGGTGTGCAGGCCTTGCCACCTTCGCCGGTTGTCGACCGCGCTGACGCTGCGGACGCGGCAGAGCAGGAGCTGGACTGGTTGCAGATGATGCCCAAGGACGAACTGGCCGCGCTGGAGCGGGGCGAGGGCCCGGAAGTCGAGCACAGCGGCAACCGGCGCATGCCGCAGTTCGGGACGTTCCGTACCGTGGCTGCTGTGCTGCAGCGACCGGTACGCCTGCCGGGCTACGTGGTACCGCTGGCCAACGCGCAGGACGGGCGGCTGACCGAATTCCTGTTCGTGCCGTATTACGGCGCCTGCATCCACGTGCCACCGCCGCCGCCGAACCAGATCGTGCACGTGGTGCTGCCGCAGCCGATCGAGATGCCGGACATGTACTCGCCATTCTTCCTGGCCGGCACCCTGCGTGCCGAACGGCTGGATGATGATCTGGCCGGTTCTGCTTACACCATGCGCGATGCCCAGCTGAGGCCCTATGAACCGTAGCGCTGTGTTGCTGCTTGGATGCGTCTGGTTGGCAGGCTGCACGTCACCGGGCGCCGATGCCGTGGCGGTCACGCCGCAGGACAAACCCGCGCCCTCCGCCACGGCCGAAAGCCCCATCGACCGTTGGGATGCGTTGCGGCCCGACGAGGTCACCTATCAGCGCCCGCCGCCGCAGATCGGCCTGTCGCGCGGTGGCATGGATGGCGTGGGCGGGCTGATCGACGACACCGGCTCCGGCACGCCGCCGGGGCAGGAGATCGACCATTCCAGCCCGGATCGCGCCAGGCAGTTCGGCTCTTCGCGCGTGGTCGACGCTGTCGATGGTCGCGCGGTGGATCTCGATGGCTACGTGGTACCGCTCGGCACCAACGATGCCGGAATGGTCGATGAACTGCTGTTCGTGCCGTTCTACGGGGCCTGCATCCACGTGCCGCCACCGCCGCCGAACCAGATCATCCACGTGACCCTGGCCACGCCGATCGCGCTGGGTGATCTGTGGGATCCGTACCGGCTCGCTGGCCGCCTGCAGGTGAAGCGTTTCGACGCGGACATCGCCAGCGCGTCCTACGATGCTGCGGCGGCCACGCTGACGGCGATCCGCAACTGATGCGCCGGTGCTGGATCCTGGCTGCCGCAGCGCTGCTGGGCGCAATCGTGCTCCTGGCGTGGTGGCAGCGGCAGCGCGCAACCACCGCGCCGCCGGCGGTCGCGTTTCCGGCACCGGCCGCCGACGCCAGCCAGCGCATCGAACAGCGCCTGCGCGACGATCACGCGTTCCGCAACGACGTGCTGTTCCTGCTCGCTGCAACCGTGCGCGACCGCTGCCAGCCCGCGCAGGCGGGGCTGCTGGCGCGCATGGCCAATCGTGCATCGCTGCCGGTGCTGGCGTCGGTGAGTGCGGTGACCCAGCAGGAGCCATCGCTGGACCGGCCGATCTACCAGTACATCCAGCACCGCGCCGACGCGACCCAGTGCGGCCAGCCGCTGCAGATGCCGCTGGCCGGTGGGCGCAGCATGGCGGTGGACATCGAACAGTACGCGCGCACGTTCCCGGACAGCTACTTCGACCCGCGGCGCAGCAGCGTGCCGCGGGATTTCGGTGGACGGTCGCTGCAGCAGCGCGCCGGCAACGCCTGCAACAGCGTGGTGTATTCGGTGCTGCCGCTGGGTGGCACCGACTGGCGATGCAGCAGCCTGCGCGCGAATGCCCGTGCGCGCGTGCGCGGCCTGTGCGAGGACGAACTGCGGCGCCAGCATGGGGGCATCGGCGGCGAACTGGACGCCGCCGTGGGGCAGGGCATGCAGGCGGCCGTGGTATCGGCCATCGCCGCGCTGCCGGAAGACTGCCGGTAAACGTTCATCAGTAGAGCCAGGCCACCCCTGGCCCGTTTCATTAGAGCCAGGCCATGCCTGGCTGGCGGCGCAGTCGAGCAAGCCCGCCTCTACAAAAGCTGAATCGGTGGGTTTTGAAGATCATAACTGTACAGGATATCCGGTATAGTTATGGCCGTACTCCACCCCCACCAGGTTCTCCCATGGCTTTGTCCCCGCCCTTGGCCGGTGCCCCCGCCCTGTCGCGTGCCCGCCGCTGGGCACTGCTGTTCACCGTCGCCGCCGGCCTGCTGCTGGTCACCCTCGACAACTCCGTGCTCTACACCGCACTGCCCACCCTGACCGAGGAACTCTCGGCCAGTGCCGGCCAGGCGCTTTGGATCATCAATGCCTATCCGCTGGTGATGGCCGGCCTGCTGCTGGGCGCGGGCACGCTGGGCGACCGCATCGGTCACCGCCGCATGTTCCTGATCGGCCTGGTGGTGTTCGGCGTCGCCTCGCTGGCAGCAGCGTTCGCCGACACCGCAGCGCAGCTGATTGCCGCACGCGCGTTGCTGGCGGTCGGCGCGGCCGCGATGATGCCGGCCACGTTGGCGCTGATCGGCCTGAGCTTCCACGAAGCGCGCGAACGCAACATCGCCATCGCCATCTGGGGCTCGGTGGCCATCGTCGGTGCGGCGCTCGGCCCGATCATTGGCGGCTGGCTGCTGCAGCACTTCTGGTGGGGCTCGGTGTTCCTGGTCAACGTGCCGGTGGTGGTGATGGCGTTGGTGGCCACGCTGCTGCTGGCACCGAAAGGCCAGCGCGACACCTCGCGGCCGTGGGACCTGGTTTCGTCGCTGCTGGCATTGGCAGCACTGTCCGGCCTGGTGCTGGCGATCAAGTCGCTGATCGCTACGCCGCCGTCGTATGCGCTGGGTGCAGGCGCGCTGCTGCTGGCCGTCGTCAGCGGCGCAGCGTTCGCACGCCGCCAGCAGCAGTTGCCGAACCCGCTGCTGGACTTCGCGATCTTCCGCAATCCGGCGTTCCTGGCCGGCACGCTGTCGGCGGTGTTCACCCTGTTCGCGATGGCCGGCCTGCAGCTGGTCACCACCCAGCGCTTCCAACTGGTGGCGGGCTTCACGCCGCTGCAGGCGGGCCTGCTGGTGTCGGTGGCAGCGCTGGGCAGCCTGCCCAGTGCGCTGCTGGGCGGCAGCATCCTGCATCGGGTCGGCCTGCGCCCATTGATCTGCGGTGGCCTGGCTGCGGGCGCGCTGGGCGTCGGCGTGGTGGCGTTCGGCTTCCCGCACGGCCTCGGTTGGGTGATCGCCGGCATGGCGATCACCGGCTTCGGCATGGGCGCGGCCATCTCGGTGGCGTCCACGGCCATCCTCAACAATGTGCCGGCGCACCGGGCGGGCATGGCCTCGTCGGTGGAAGAGGTGTCCTACGAGTTCGGTGGCCTGCTGGCGGTGGCGATGCTGGGCAGCCTGAGCGCGGCGATGTACGGCGTGTTCCTGCCGGTCTCGGCTGACATGCCGGCGCTGGCGCGTGAAGGCTTCACCCAGGCGTTGCACGCGGCGCGCGAAGGCGGGCAGGGCGAGTGGTTCGCGCTGGCCACAGCCGCGTATGACCGTGGCTACCAGATCGTGCTGCTGGTGATCACCGCGGCGCTGGCGCTGGGTGCGACGATCATCGCGGGCCTGCTGCGTGGCCGGGCCGGCAGCCGCGAGGGCGCCGCCGATCGCGTAAAATGACGCCATGAGAACCAGCAAGCGGGAGCGCATCCTCGACGCCGCCGTCAACGTGATCAATCGTGACGGCGTGCGAGCGGTGACCTTCGAGTCGGTGGCGACCGAGGCCAAATTGACCCGCGGCGGTCTGCTGTACCACTTTCCGTCGCGCGAGGCGCTGCTCCGCGGCATCGACGAACACCTGGTGCAGGCCTGGGAAGCATCGATGGAAGCGTTGCTGGGCAAGCGTGCAGATGAGGCAACGGCGCTGGAGCGCTACCAGACCTTCGTGCGCGTGTCGGCGCAGAGCGCCACCCGTGCCGAACTGATGTTCATGCTGGAATCGGGCGACCCCGATGCCGGGGAGCGCCCGTGGGGGCCGGTAGTGCGACGCTGGGCGCCGTCCGCACCCGAAGCCAGCAGCGACGACGCGACAGCGCTCGACAATTTCGTGGCGCGGCTGGCTGCCGATGGCCTGTGGATCTACGAGGCGATGTACGAAGGCCAGCTGGATGAAGGCGTACGCGCGCAAGTCGCCGAGCGCATCGCCGGGCTGCTGGCGAAGCCTGACGGAACACCCAGTTGAGCGGCCAGCCGGCGCGCAGACATCGCCCGTGGTAGAGCCGGCCGCGGGTCGGCTGCCCTCCGGCCAGGCCACGGAAATGCCGCTTCGATCGCCCGTGGTAGAGCCGACCGCGGGTCGGCTGCCCTTCGGTCAGGCCAGGAAAATGCCGCTTCGATCACCCGTGGTAGAGCCGACCGCTGGTCGGCTGCCCTTCGGCCAGACAACGAAAATTCCGCGCGTCGCGCGATAGTCGACCAGCGGTCGACTCTACCCCTCATCCATTTACCCGGCCTGCGACGGGCTCGCGGCCAACCACGCCCGCGGCGAAGCCCCCAACCGCTTGCGGAACGCCTTCGACAGCACCGAAGGTGGCGCAGCGCTGAGCGGTGTGCGCCGGGCGGCATGCGCCCGGTCGCACTCAGGTGTCCCGGAGCCCGTCCGCCCGCAGCCGATCGGGATGGGTGTACACATTGAATCCGCTCTCCCGCGCGAACCCGATCAGGCACAGCCCGGCGCTGCGGGCCAGGTCGATCGCCAGCGCGGTGGGTGCCGATACCGCAGCCAGCACGCTGGCGCCGGCGCGCACCGCCTTGCTGACCATTTCGTAGCTGGCCCGGCTGGAGATCACCAGCAGGCCGCCGTCGATGGCGTGTTCGTTGTGGTGCAGGGCGCCGATCAGCTTGTCCAGTGCATTGTGGCGGCCGACGTCCTCGCGTACCCAGCCGATCCGCCCGCTGGCATCGGCCCAGGCCGCGGCGTGGATCGAGCCGCTTGCCGCATTCATCGGCTGGTGCTGCGCCAGGGTGGCCAACGCCCGCTGCAGGGCGGCGGCGGCATAGCTGCGGCGCTCGCGGATCTGCGGCAGGGGGCGCAGCACCTCCTCCAGCTGGCGCGTGCCACACAGGCCACAGCCGCCTCGGCCGGGCAGCAGGCGCCCCTTGTCCGAGTCGAGGCTTGCGCCGGGTGCATCCTCGGCCACGGTCATCTGCAGCTCGATGCCTTCCAGCTGGGGACGGATATCGATCGACAGCAGCTGCGAGGGCGTATGGATCAGGCCTTCACTGAGCGAAAAACCGAGCGCGAAGTCCTCCAGGTCGCACGGTGTGGCCATCATCACGGCAAAGGCGGCATCGTTGTAGCGCAGCGCCACCGGCACTTCCTCGGCCACCACGTCGACCTGCTGCTGTTGCGTGCCGCCGCGCCAGCGCTGCAAGGGGCGTTGGGCGGTGCCGGCGGGCGGGATGTGCGGTGGGATCGAATCAGGCATGCAGCGCGTCCGGACGAGGGAGAAACGCGAGGCGGGCCACCGCCTGCGGTTCCGAGGATAGCGCAGTGGCTGCGCGCAGACGTGGCTGTAACCGTTGCCATGCCAGGGTGTGCCGAAACCGCCGGCACCCTCTGGCGAAGCGTGACCGGGCGTGCTTGACTGTGCAGCTGGTCGTGCCACTGGATGCACCGCCGGACCGCGTTGTGCCGTTCGTTGCTGCGTTCCTCCCGTCAGGTCCCCGATCATGTCCGAGCAGAAGCCGCCGCGTTACAAGCCCTACGACCAGCCGGCCGGAGGCTGGGGTGCCGCCGGTGCCACGGCCAAGGTGCTGCTGCAGCAGAGCGTGATCGGCAAGGGCTCGAAGGCGCTGCTGGCGATGAACCAGCCCGGCGGCTTCAAGTGCCCGAGCTGCGCGTTCCCCGATGCCGACGAGCGCAAGAAGCTGGAGTTCTGCGAGAACGGCGCCAAGGCGCTGGCCTGGGAAGCGACCCAGTTCCGCGCCGGCCGCGAACTGTTCGCCCGGTACACCGTCACCGAGCTGATGGCACAGACCGACTACTGGCTGGAGATGCAGGGCCGGCTGACCGAGCCGATGCGCTACGACGCAGCCACCGACCACTACGTGCCGTGCAGCTGGGACGATGCGTTCGCACTGATCGGCCGCCACCTGCAGGCGCTGGACAGCCCGCACCAGGCCGAGTTCTACACCTCCGGGCGCACGCCCAACGAAGCGGCGTTCCTGTATTCGATCTTCGTGCGCGAGTTCGGCACCAATAATTTCCCGGACTGCTCGAACATGTGCCACGAGCCGACCAGCCGTGGCCTGCCGCCGGCCATCGGGGTGGGCAAGGGCACCATCGTGCTGCAGGACTTCGAACACGCCGAGGCGATCTTCGTGATCGGCCAGAATACCGGCACCAATTCACCGCGGATGATGAGCAACCTGGTCGAAGCGCGCAAACGCGGCATCCCGATCGTAGCGGTCAACTCGATGCCCGAGCGTGCGCTGATCCGCTTCGCCGAACCGCAGGACGTTGTGCAGATGGCCACGTTCGGTTCGACCGCGATCACCAGCGAGTTCGTGCACATCCGCATCGGCGGCGACCTGGCCCTGATCAAGGGCATGATGAAGGTGATGTTCGAGCGTGAGGCGCAGGGCGAGCGCGTGCTCGACCACGCGTTCCTGGCCGAACACACGGTGGGCCTGGAGGCGCTGCGCGAAGACGTGCTGGCGCAGGACTGGGACCAGATCGTGCAGGTGTCCGGTATATCGCAGGCGCAGATCCACCGTTGCGCGGAGATCTACATCCGCTCCAACGCCACCGTGATCTGCTACGGCATGGGCCTGACCCAGCACCAGTACGGCTCGCGCCTGCTGCAGCAGGTGGCCAACCTGCTGATGCTGCGCGGCAACTTCGGCAAGCCCGGCGCCGGCATCGGGCCGATCCGTGGCCATTCCAATGTGCAGGGCGACCGCACCGTCGGCATCGACGAGAAGCCGAAGCCGGCCTATCTGGACCGCGTGCAGCAGGTGTTCGGCTTCGACCCGCCGCGCGAGCATGGCCACCATGTGGTCGAATCCATCGAGGCGATGCTGGACGGCAGCGCCAAAGTGTTCATCGGCCTGGGAGGCAACTTCATTCATGCCGTGCCCGATACGCCGCGTGCGTATGAGGCGATGCGCGGCCTGGAGCTCACCGTGGGCATTGCCACCAAGCTCAACCGCGGGCACCTGGTCCATGGCCGCGACGCGCTGATCCTGCCGGTGGTGGCGCGTTCGGAGCGCATCGTTACGCCGGCCGGCGAGCAGTTCGTCACCATCGAAGACGCGATGTCGAATGTCACCGCGTCGCGCGGGGTACTGGAGCCGGTCAGTGCCGATGTCTTGCCCGAGGTCGAGATCGTCTGCCGCATGGCACTGGCCACGCTGCCCGGCAGCAGGGTTGACTGGGCCGGCTGCATGCACGACTACGCGCCCATTCGCGAGCTGATTGCCGCGGTGTATCCGGAGATCTACACCGGCTTCAACCAGCGCATCCAGCAGCCGCAGGGCTTCCATCTGGACATCCCGCCGCGCCGCCGGGTGTGGCCCACGCCCAATGGCAAGGCCAACATCCTGGTGATGCCCGGGCTGGACGTGGACGATCCGGTGCACGACCCGGAGATGCTGCGGTTGGCCACGGTGCGCTCGCACGACCAGTACAACACCACCATCTACAGCTACAACGATCGCTATCGCGGTGTGTACAACGATCGCATGGTGTTGTTCATGAACATCGAGGACCGGCTGGCGCGCGGGCTGGAGAAGGAAGCGCGGGTCAGCCTGGAGACGATCAGCAGCGATGGCGTGCAGCGGCGCATCGAGGGCCTGACCGTGCTGGACTATCCGATGCCGCGCGGCGCGCTGGCCGGCTACTACCCCGAACTGAATCCATTGCTGCCGCTGGACTACTACGACCGGATCAGCGGCACGCCAGCGGCCAAGTCAATCCCGGTGCGGATGCGGCCGATGGCGGCGGCGATCGGTTGATGCGCGCATCGGCTATCATCGGCGTGTGAATCTGCCTGGCCTGCTGCTGCGATGGATGCTGCTTGTGGCCCTGGCGCTGAATGCGCCGGGGCTGGCCCTCGCTGTGTCTTCGTCCAACGGTCCCGCCAACCAGGATCACTGCGCCGCACCGCACTCGGCCGCGATGGCAGCCGTCGGCTGCTGCGATGATGCGGCCCCGCTGGCCTGCCAGAGCAGCGAGTGCGAATGCCCAGCGGCGTGTTTAGGCATGCTGGCAGCGTTGAACGGAACGCCCGCCTCGCCCTGGCGCGAGGCGCCTGTTCCGGCCAGTAGCCCGCAACGCGCGTCGCCATTGATGCCGGATCCGTTGCGTCCCCCCATCGCGTGAATTCCTGCAGGCCTCACGCGCCTGCCATGACTGTTCGACTTTTTCTCGACTCTGCCTGCGCCTTCGATGCGTGGGCGGCGGGCCGCGTTGCCCGCCTCTGCAAAGGAATCACTCAATGAACCGTACGCTCTCCCTCAGCCTGCTGCTGGGCACTGTGTTGGCCACGACCGCCTGCGCGCGTGCCGCCGAAGAATCCTCCGCGGCAGCGGTCGCCAGCGAGGCACCGACTCCGAGTCCGGCCAGCCTGGCCAAGGTCGATCCGGCCTTGCCGCTGGCCATCGTGCACAAGACCGCCAGCTGCGGTTGCTGCGGCATCTGGGTCGACCACCTGAAGTCGGCCGGCTTCCAGGTGGATGTCCGAGACACTGACGACATGAACCCGGTCAAGGTCCGCCTGGGCGTGCCGGTGGGCAAGGCCTCCTGTCATACCGCCGAGATCGGCGGTTACGTGGTGGAGGGCCACATCCCGGCCGAGGACATCAAGCGCCTGTTGGCCGAACGACCGGCGGCGCGCGGACTGGTGCTGCCCGGCATGCCGGCCGGTTCGCCGGGTATGGAAATGCCCGATGGCTACGTCCAGCCGTACACGGTCGAACTGGTGCGCACCGATGGCACAACCGAGCCGTTTGCCCAGCACGGGCAGGGCGGCTGATGGACGGTGGGTGCCGGTCGTCCTGACCGGCACCTTTCGACGCGTCTGGTGTGGAGCCGTGCGTAGGCTCGGCTCTACGGGATCTACAGCATCAGCGGGCCCCGGCCGCTTCCTTGGCCAACTGCGCGTCGAACGTCTTCTCGGCCGCATCCGCGTAGGCCTTGCAGGTCAGGACGTTGGCTCCGGCCTCGGCACCGGCGGCATAGTTCCAGCGGCTGGCGCCCGGATGCGGGGTCAGCAGCAGGTCGCAGGGCAGGCCGCGCACCGTCGTGAAGCTGCGCCGGTAGTCCTCGACCAGGCGGGGATAGCGTGCGTTGTGCTGCAGCTGGTAGCCCGGTGCACTCAGGCTGTCGGCGTAGGCGATGCGCACGGGCTTGCCATCGCGGGTATCGGTCCAGGTCCAGGCGGTGCTGCCGGGGGTGTGCCCTGGCATGAAGTGCGCGGTGAATGCCATGCCGCCTACCGTCACCCTCTCACCATCCATGATGATGCGGTCGGCACTGGCCGGCGGGTAGGTGATGTCATCACCGAAGTGCAGGTCGTTGCTGCCGCCGCGCGCCAGCAGCACGGCCGTTTCGGCGTTCGCGACCACCTGGGCACCGGTGCGGCGCTTGAGTTCCGCCACCGGCCCGGCGTGGTCGGCATGCGCATGGCTGAGCAGGATCAGCCGTAGATCCTGTGGTGCCACCCCGCGTGCCTTCATGTTGTCCAGCAGGTGACCGGCCATCTGCGGCATGCCGCCATCCAATAGCACTGCGCCCTCGGTGGTCTGCACCAGCAGTGCCGTCAGGTCCTCGGTGCCGATCTGCCAGGTGTGGTCGGCAATCTCCAGCGGTGCCATCGGCTGCAGCCACGAAGCGTCGACGGTGTAGGCCCGGAGCTGCGGCAGCGGTGCGTCGGCGGCAGCGACATCAAAGACGAGCGTGGCGGCCAGGGCGAGGGGAGTCAGGCAGAGGCGCATGGCGGAAAGTGTCTGGGGAGAGGCCGTTGAAGCTAGCATGCGCGTCGCGCCGGCCGTTTCGCGAATAATTCATGGCTGCGATAAGGTCCGCCGCGGCCTGCGCAGCATTGTTCGCCCGCCCTGGATTGTGAATCCATCTCCACGGGCTGGAGCGCAGAATCGGCCGCAGCTAGCCTGCCCACAGGCTCGAGGAGGTGGACCATGCATGTGCTTATGGTGATGCTGGGCGGCGTACTGTTGCTGGGCGTATTCGCGCTGTTTGGCCGGCTGTGGAGCGTCGGCACATCGCAGCTGCCGACCGCGCTGCTGGCGTTCATCGCCACGTGGCTGCTGGTCACGGTGGCCAACCTGTGGGTGGGCGTCAGCAAGGCAGGCTATGCCCTGCGAGAAGAGCTGCCGATCCTGTTGCTGGTCTTCACCGTGCCGGCGTTGCTGGCCGCCCTCCTGTACTGGCGCCTGGCGCGCTGAAGGAACGCCATGAGTCCCCGACTGCGACTGCCTGCGCTGCGCCACCGCGACGGCCACCATGCCCGCGTCACCTATGAAGAACTG
Organism: Stenotrophomonas sp. PI_27; assembly: GCF_027854495.1. NCBI lineage: Bacteria > Pseudomonadati > Pseudomonadota > Gammaproteobacteria > Lysobacterales > Lysobacteraceae > Stenotrophomonas > Stenotrophomonas sp. PI_27. Next base: position 272,637 of record NZ_JAJNOF010000002.1, on the reverse strand, counting down.
TTCTTCGATCTGGTCTACGTGTTCGCGGTCACCCAGCTCAGCCACCATCTGCTGCACCACCTGGACCTGGCCGGCGTGCTGCAGACCCTGGTGCTGTGGTTCGCGGTGTGGCTGGGGTGGCAGTATGCGTGCTGGGTCAGCAACTGGTTCGATCCGGAGGCGCCGCGCATCCGTGGCCTGCTGTTTGCCACCATGCTGCTGGCGTTGCTGATGTCCTCCTCCATTCCCGAGGCGTTCGCCGATCGCGCCTGGGTGTTCGCCGGGGCATACGCCACGATGCAGGTGGGACGCACCAGTTTCGTACTGCTGGAGGTAGGCCGCGGCCACCCATTGGCAGCCAACTTCCGTCGCATGCTGGCCTGGGTCAGCGTGTCGGCGTGCTTCTGGCTGGCTGGCGCGGCCGCCGAGGGCAATCTGCGGCTGGCACTGTGGACGCTGGCGGTGGCCTGCGAATACATCTCGCCGATGTTCGGCTTCGCGTTCCCGGGCTTGGGGCGATCGCACACCCGTGAATGGACCATCGAGGGCGGCCACCTGGCTGAACGCTGCCAGCTGTTCGTCATCGTCGCCCTGGGCGAGACGTTGCTGGCCACCGGCGGGGTGCTCAGCGAGGTCGAACACTGGAGTCTGGAGGTGGTGTCGGCGGTGCTGGCGACCTTCGCCGGAACACTGGCGATGTGGTGGCTGTACTTCGGCATCTCCAGTCGCGATGCCACCGCCGCGATCACCCGGTCCGACGACCCCGGCCGGATGGGGGCCAACTTCCACTACGTACACGCGCTGCTGATCGCCGGCATCATCGCCACCGCGGTGGGCAACGACTTGGTCATGGACCACCCTGGGGCAGGCACGACCTGGAAGTACGCCGCCATGATGGTGGCCGGTCCGCTGCTCTACCTGCTGGGCAGTGCCCTGTACAAGCGCGTGGTCTACGGCCGCGCGCCGCGCTCGCACCTGCTGGGTGCGCTGGTGCTGCTGGCGCTGGGACTGGCACTGCCCTGGACGCACCTGCTCGCCGCCGGCTGGCTGACCAGCCTGGTGCTGCTGGGCGTGGGCCTGCTGGACACGCGCCTGGCCGGGCGCGCCCGGCAACGGCCGGGCTAGAAGCCGCCGCCGGTCCTGAAATCCCCGCCACCGCTGATGCCACCGCCACTGCTGAAGCCATCGCCACTGTCGGAACGGGCGCTGGAGCGGGAACTCGAACTGGAGCTGGAGCTGGAGCTGGAATCGAAACTGCCGGAGCTGCTCGATGCCCAGTTGAACAGGCCGCCCGAGGAAGCGCTGCTGCTGCTGCCGCTGCGGGTCGTGCTGAAGAAGGACGCCGAAACTGCGGTAGCGGTGGCCCTGCGGTAGGTCGGGGCCTGGTAGGCCTGGCGTTCGGCGTCTGCTGCCGCCTGGTAGCTCCTGCGCGTCGCCTGCAGGTTGTCCAGGCGCTTCTTCAGTACGGCCATTTCGCGGGTGTGCTCTGCCACCAGGCCATCGATCTCGTCCAAGCGCTGGCGAGTGCCTTGGATGCGCTCAAGCACCGCATCGTCTTCGCCGGACGCCGTGGCTGCGACGCGCCGGTACAGTTCGTTCATGCCGGTGGCCGACAGTGTGCGTGCCAGCGCGGTGAGCAGGGCACTGCCCTCCGCGTCGGTCAAGCTGCGGAAGCCATCGATCTGTGCCTGCTTGGCGTCCACGGCCTGCCGATGCAACTGCTCGTTCAGCAGTGCCTGTGCAACGGCGCCCTGTGCGGTCTGCAGCTGCTGCCTCAGCGGCTCGCCCCCGGCCTGGGCAAGCGCGGCGTCACGGGCCTGCTGCACTGGCTGGCGGGCAGTTTCGCTCGCGTCGCGGGCCTGTCCGGCATGCGCCTGCAGGTACGGCGGGAGTTCGACCAGCGTGGCGTACTCGCGGCGGGCGCGCTCGAAGCCGCACAGCTCGGCCAGCCAGCCATCGACCGTGCGCACCAGTGGCCAGCTGCGGTAGGCCGTGCTGCCGAAGCCGCGCTGGTGCAGGTACATGAAGACCGGGTCGGCCTGATAGGCGCCGGCCTTGGCATCATGCTCCGCCTGTGCAGAGGCGGCCATGCGCTCGACGGTCTCGGCCCGCGCCTGTGCCAGCTGCAGTTCGTCCTGCAGGGCCCGGTAGGCGGGGTCCGCTTCCAGCGCAGCATCCACCTGGTCCTGCAGTGCCTGCAACTGCCCGCCGGCGGCGTCGCGTGCGGCCACGGCCGCCTGCGAGCGCTGCTGCAACGACTGTTCGATGTCCAGCAGCGCCTGTAGTTCGTCGGCCAGCACCGCTGCTTTGCGGTCACGGCGCTGCAGGTCGGCGCTGGACTGCTGCAGCAGGTCCCTGGCCATCGCCGGCGGCGAATCAATGGCCGCCTGGGCGTGCAGCCGGGCCAGGGCATTGAAGTCCTCGCGGACCTGGCCGTGCAGCGCCTCCTGTTCCTTGATCAGTTCCCGGCACGCATCGCCACGCTCGGCCAGCGATGCCTGGACCTGGCGGATATCGGCCGCGACTTCGGCGATCGCGTCGTTCAAATCTCTCATGTCGGTTCCTTGTCCATCACCATTCGGTGATGTAGCCGCCGGTCGTGGGCATGCGGAAACGCGGCGACAGGCTGCCGCGCGGCTTGCTGCCGATCAGGTCGTCCTCGATGATGCCGTTGTCCTGCTTGTCGGCGGCGACCCGGTTATAGGTGGCCTGAGGAACGCGCACGGCGAACACCGAGACCCGTTCCTCCTTGCCGGTTTCCTCGTTGCGGATCGGCAGTTCGGCAGCGTTGCCGGCTTCGTCCAGCGCTTCGGCCACCAGATAGTAGTTGCGGCCACCGTTGGCCTTTTCGTTGTAGCGCCAGACACCGGTACGTTCGTCGTCACGATTGACGATGCGGTAGACCAGGGTCTGTGACAGCAGCCCCACCAGCTGGCTGACCTCGTCCAGGGCCGGACCGGCCTCGGCCAGCGTCTCGACCCGGATCAGGCGCGCGGCCTGGTCCAGCGCTCGCTCGAAGCGCTTGCGGTCTTCGCCGGCGACGCCGGTGGCCAGGCCGTCGGCCTTGAGCCGGGCCAGCCGATCGTTGAGCGCGGCCAGCGTGTCGGCGCTGCTGATGAGGTCCTTCAGGGTCGACACCGCCTGGCCGGCCGCGGCCATGTCGCCTGCGCGCAGCGCGACATCACCGCCGGTGTAGGCGCGTGCGCGCACCTGCTCTGCATCCGGCGTGAGGCGTGCTGCCTTTGCGGCGGTGTTGGTGGTGTCCAGCAGCTCGCTGGCCTCCACGGCCTGGACGAGGATGTTCACCCGCTCGGTCAGCGCGGGCAGGGTGTCCCGGGCGTTGGCGAGCCGTTGCGCCGCAGCCAGCCGCTGCTGCTCCACCTGCGCGGCCGCGTGCTCGCCGGTGGCGCTGCCACCGTTGCTGAGCCGGGTGAGCTTGTCCTTGCGCACAAGGGTCGGCAACGCTGCCATCGCGGCCGGGAGATCGGCGAAGTGGCGCTGTGCTTCGGCCAGCGCGGCCTGCGCGCTTTCGGTCAGCGGCTGCAGGCGGTCGCCGCTGGCGCTGGCACGTGGCAGCAGGCCTTGCAGGGCCTGTTCCTGCGCGGCCAGCAGGGCGCGCGCTGCAACAGCCTCCTGTTGCTGTGCGGCGACCTTGTCGTTCAGCGCCTGCACGTTGTTCTGCACGTTGATGTCATGCACGAACGCGCCGAAGCTGCGTGCCATCACCAGCAGCGCCACCAGCACCAGCAGCGCCAGGGCCACGGCCAGTGCCCACTTCAGCAGGCGCGCGCGGTCGATCCAGCGCCGCGCCAGCCACGCCTTCCAGCCACGCGGCGCAGTGTAGAGATAGCGCTGCTCACGCTGGGCTTGGATGCCGGCCTCGAGGATCTCGTCGGAGACCTCAATCCCCTGCGAGCGGTACAGCTCAAGCAGGCGCCGCTTCAAGGCCGCCTTGTCATGGCCGCTGTCGGCCAGCGCCTTCATTTCGGCATTGCGGTAACGCAGCTGGTCGACCACATCCATGGTCAGCAGTGCATCCTGCAGCTCCGCAGGGGCCATCGTCGCACTCACTTCAGCGCGGCTCCGGGCTTGGCGGCGCCTGCAGCAGGGCAGCGAAACGCTGCTTGCCCTGCTCGACATACTCGGCGATCTCGGCCGAATCGCGGGTGGCCTGGTTGCGCAGCTGCTCGATCTCCTGCAGCGAGGTTTCCTGGAAGCGCACCACTGCATCGACCAGCTTGCGCACCGAATCGACGCCGATGGTGGCGCCATAGCCGGCCTTCAGGCCCTCGTGCAGGACGTCGTCGCCGATGTTGGCCACCGCTTCCAGGCCCTTGGAGGTGCCCTCGGTCATCGCGTTGAGCGCCTGGGTGGACTCGTGCAGGCCCATCTGCGTAGTGAAGGCCAGGTTCAAGGCGGTGAAGCTGGTTTCATTGGTGGAGAAGAACACCACCGAGCGCTCGTTGACGCGGCGCTTGACCTCGTGCGACTGGTGCACGCGCAGCATTATCGCCTCGGACGTGGCGTAGTTCACCTGCAGGTTCTCGGCCAGGTCCTTGGCCAGCTGGTAGCGCGACTCTTCGGCCTGCTGGGTGCGCAGGGCCTCATCGCGGGCCATGACCAGGCGGCCGGTGTCGGCAGGATCGGCGCCCGGGTCGGCCGACTCCACGCGCTGCTGCGCCTGCTTCAACGCTTCGCGCGCATCGGCCAGCGCCTGCTCCTGCAGCTTCAACAGTTCATGCGCCTGGATTTCCGCATCCTTGATCGACAGGCGGAAGTCGCCGTACATCTCCAGCACGCGCGATTCGCGCTGCAGCTGTTCGGCCGAATCGCGGCTGACCTCCAGGAAGGTGCGGCGGATCTTCTCGAACCGGCTCGGGATGTCGCCGCGGGTCACCTTCATCCACAGGTTCTGCAGGCGCTCGCCCATGTCGATCCTGCCGTCGCGCACCTGTTCGACCATGGCGCTGGCATCATCGCGGATGCTGTCGAAGGCGCGGATGATCTCGGTGTAGCGGTCGGACACCTTGGCCGAGCTGATTTCGTCACGCATCACGGCGTTGAAATGACCGGACTGCTGCAGCACGCGGGCAATGGCCACCACCCGGCCCTGGTCGAGGCTCGACAACTGCGAGACCAGCGCGATGGCCGGTGCGTTGTTGTCCTGGGGAGCGGCCAAGCCGAGGCTCCGCAGCGTGGCCATGGCGCGGTCGAGGTACTTGATCGGTGCCGAAGCAGCCGGCGTGGCAAGGAGAGTGTTCTCTGGCATTTCGACGGCTCCGTTCAGGGCAAACGATGGGAAAACTGCCGCGCGGAACGGGCAGGGTGCTGCGAATCGAAGGGGAAGTTGAGCGCAAGCCGCGCGCTGCACGGCCGGCCGGGCCGCTCGCGGGCAGCGGGCCCGCTCTGGGCGAGGAGGGTGTCCTGTTCAAGCACGGTGCAATCCCTGCAGATCGCCCCATGGCGATTCCTGGCCCATTGTAGCGGCGGTGATGGGCAGGTGAAGCCCCACCGATGGCAGGGTGGAGTAGCGTTGGCACACCCGCCGAGCAGGCAAGCGAGGGCTTCGTGCAGAACCTACCGCAATGGTTGCTCTGGGCTGGACTGTCCGCCGTGTTCGCAGCGCTGACCGCGCTGTTTGCCAAGGTTGGCGTCAAGGGCGTCGACTCGGACCTGGCGATGGCCATCCGCACCCTGGTGGTGGCGGCGGTGATCCTGCCGCTGGTGGTGCTCACCGGCAAATGGTCCAACCCGCTGCTGCTGCCCGGGCGCACCCAGCTGTTCCTGGTGCTGTCGGCGCTGGCCACCGGCGCCTCGTGGCTGTTCTACTTCCGCGCGCTGCAGAGCGGCGAGCTGGCCAAGGTAGCGGTGGTGGACAAGTTCAGCGTGGTGCTGGTGATCGTGCTGGCCTACCTGTTGCTGGGCGAGCGGCCCAGCCTGCGGGAGTGGAGCGGCATCGGGCTGGTGGTGGCCGGGGTGATCGTGCTGGCGACGAAGAAGTAGCGGAATCCGACTGATCAGACAGGAGCGCGGGATGCAGGGTGAAGCACACGGTACGTTTGAAGTGGATCTGCGACCGGTCGGTGGCAACGACGGCCCGATTGCGGTGATGTCGATCGACAAGACTTTCGCCGGCGACCTGCAGGGCAGCAGTGTCGGCCAGATGCTGGCGTTCCGCACGCCGGTGCAGGGCTCGGCCGGCTACGTGGCGATGGAACGGGTGACGGCCACGCTGGCCGGGCGCCAGGGCGGCTTCACCCTGCAGCACACCGGGCTGATGACCCGCGGCACGCCGGAGCTGAGGGTGGTGGTCGTGCCCGATTCCGGCAGTGATGGCCTGCTGGGCCTCGACGGCACGCTGGAGATCACCATCAGCGAGGGCCGCCACGCGTACCGGCTGCTGTATTCGCTGCCCGATCCGCAGTAGGTGGGGCGACGCTCAGCCGGAACCGGCCTGCAGGCGGTCGTACATGCGCACCAGGTCGACCAGGGTGCGTGCGCCCATCTTGCGCATCACCTGCGCACGGCGGACCTTCACCGTGATCTCGCTGACCCCGAGGTCACCGGCGATCTGCTTGTTGAGCCGGCCGCGCACCACGCCATCGACCACCTCGCGCTCGCCAGCGTTCAGTGAATCCCAGCGCTGCTGCAGCGCGCCCAGCACGTCGCCTTCGCGGCGGCGCTGGCGGTCGATCTCGATGCCCTTGTGGATGGCATCGAGCAGTTCCTGGTCACGGAAGGGCTTGGTCAGGAACTCGATGGCGCCGTCCTTGATCGCGTTGACACCCATCGCGATGTCGCCGTGGCCGGTGATGAACACCACGGGCAACTGCAGGCCATGGCTGGCCATCGTGCGATGGAATTCGAGGCCGCTCTGCGCGGGCATCCGCACATCCAGCACCAGGCACGCCGGCGCGTCTTCCAGGTCGTGTTCAAGGAAGGCCTGGGTGGACGCGAACGCCCGCACCTGCAGGCCCATCGAGGCCAGCAGGTCTTCCAGCGCCGCGCGTACAGAGGGATCGTCGTCGACCACATAGACGATGGGTGCTGGATCGATGGCCGGGGCCGTGGGCTTACGCATGGTGGACATCCGTGGCGACCGGCAGGTCAAAGACGAAGCAGGCACCGCCGCCTGCCGGGCGTTCGGCACGGATCTGGCCGTCGTTGGCCTCGATCATCGAGCGGCTCAGGCTGAGGCCCAGCCCCAACCCGTGTGACTTGGTGGTCCAGAACGCGTCGAACACGCGCTCGGGATGCTCGGCGGGCAGGCCGACGCCACGATCGCGCACGCTGAGGCTGACCCGTTGGCCATCACGCCGGGTCAGCAGGGACAGGCGGCGATCAGCGGCAGGCACCGCTTCCATCGCGTCCACCGCATTGAGGATGAGGTTGCCGACCACCTGCTGCACCTGCACGCGGTCGGCATGCACCGGGGGCAGGTCGGGGTCCAGCAGCAGGGCTACGGCCACGCCATGCCGGTCCAGTTCGCTGCGCGACAGCGCCAGCATTTCCTCCACGGCCTGGTTCAGGTCGAAGGCGCGTCGTTCCGGTGCCGCGCCCTGGGTCAGGCCGCGGATGCGGGCGATCACGTCACCGGCGCGATGCGCGTCGGCGAGGATGCGGGCCACGGTCTGCCGCGCCTTGTCCACGTTCGGTGGGTCCTGCGCGAGCCAGCGCTGGCAGGCCTCGGCGCTGCTGGCGATGGCCGCCAGCGGCTGGTTCACTTCATGCGCGATGGAGGTGGTCAGTTCGCCCACGGTAGACGCGCGCGCCACCCGCAACAGGCGGCCCTGCGCCTCCTGCACGGCGGCCTTGGCCGCTTCCATGTTCAGCGCGAGGTAGGTGGTGATGCCGATCACCAGCATGCCGATCACCGAGTTGACCAGGCCGATGCGGTAGGTGCCGAAGCGGGTCAGGAAGAAGCTCAGCCCGGTCAGCGCGATGCAGGCGATGGCCAGCGTGATCAGGCCGCGGGCGGCCAGCACGCGCGACGCCGCGAGGATGACCGCCGCGTAGAAGCAGGCGGCGGCAACCGCGTAATCGGTGACGGTGTCGATCAGGAAGATCGCGGCCATCACGACGATCAGGGCCAGCAGCACCAGCGGGCGGCGGGGCGACAGCGATGGCATCGGGACGGCTCCCTGGCGTGGGGTGAAAGGATAGCAAAGCCGCCATCGGTAGATGCCGACCGGTAGTGCCGGCCGCTGGCCGGCAACTGCACGGTGTTGCCGAAGCTCATGAGGTTGCCGGCCAGCGGCCGGCACTACCGCAGCGGTGGGCGCGCCGAGGTGATGCATGGTGCGTCCGGGATCGTGAGGTTGCCGGCCAGCGGCCGGCACTACCGCAGCGGTGGGCGTGCTGAGGCGATGCACGGTGCGTCCGGGATCTTGAGGTTGCCGGCCAGCGGCCGGCACTACCGCAGCGGTGGGCGCGCCGAGGCGATGCACGGTGCGTCCGGGATCGTGAGGTTGCCGGCCAGCGGCCGGCACTACCGCAGCGGTGGGCGCGCCGAGGCGATGCACGGTGCGTCCGGGATCGTGAGGTTGCCGGCCAGCGGCCGGCACTACCGCAGCGGTGGGCGTGCCGAGGCGATGCACGGTGCGTCCGGGATCGTGAGGTTGCCGGCCAGCGGCCGGCACTACTCTTCCAGGCTGGCGTTCCAGAACCCCTGCAGCACGCCGGGCGTGGTTGCCAGCGTGGCAAGAACCGCATCCAGCTCTCCGGCATCGACCGCGGTCGCGTACAACACGGCTTCGATTTCCACGTCACGTTCGCCGAATGGGCGCTGGTCCACCGCGCGCACCGGGTACTGCGCCTGCTCCAGCAGCAGCAACAGCCGGTCCAGCACCTCGGCCTGCTGCTCGCGCTGGCAGACCACGTTGATCGCATACGTGGCCTCGCTGAACGCTTCCGGCAGCGGCTGCCGCTGGATGCGGTTCACCACCGGCCGCAGCAGGGTGTTGGCAGCCAGCACGAACACTGCGGCCAGCACCGCTTCGGGCAGCAGCTTGATGCCGGCACACGCGCCCACTGCCGCCGATCCCCACAGCGTGGCCGCGGTGTTCAGGCCGGACACCTGCGCGCCCTCCTTCATGATTGCGCCGGCACCTAGGAAGCCAACGCCGGAGATCACATAGGCGACCACATGCAGTGGCGACGGCGGGCCGCCGTACAGGTCATGGAAGCGCACCGCCAGGTCGACGAACACCGCTGCACCCACTGCCACCAGTGTATTGGTACGCAGGCCGGCGGTGCGCTGGCGCAGCTGCCGCTCCAGGCCGATGGCCGTGCCCAGCACGAACGCCACCGACAGGCTGATCAGCGAGCTGAGGGTTGCGCCGGCGTTGAACGCCGGCAGGTTCGGGTTGATGTCGAGCATCCATTTCTCCTGGACGAGGCCGGCGGGCGCCTACTGCCAGCCGTAACGACGGATGTAGAACTTCTTCAGCGCAGTGGTCAGCACCGCATAGCCGACCAGGATCGCGACCAGGAACGGCCAATAGCCGGCGGGCAGCGCCTGCAGCTTGAAGTAGCCGGCCAGCGGGCTCATCGGCAGGAACACGCCGATGGCCATGATCAGGCCGGTCATCAGCAGCAGGGGCGGCGCGGCAATGCTCTGCAGGAACGGCACCTTGGGCGTGCGGATCATGTGCACGATCAGGGTCTGGGTCAGCAGGCCGACCACGAACCAGCCGGACTGGAACAGGCCCTGGTCGGCCGGCGTGCGTGCGTCGAACACGTACCACATCAGTGCGAAGCAGGTCAGGTCGAAGAGCGAGCTGATCGGCCCGAAGAACACCATGAAGCGGCCGATGTCCGCCGGGTTCCACTTCAGCGGCCTGCGCACCAGTTCCTCGTCAACGTTGTCGAACGGGATGGCGATCTGCGAGATGTCGTACAGCAGGTTCTGCACCAGCAGCTGCAGCGGCAGCATGGGCAGGAACGGCAGGAAGGCCGAGGCCACCAGCACCGAGAACACGTTGCCGAAGTTGGAGCTGGCGGTCATGCGGATGTACTTCAGCATGTTGTTGAACGTGCGCCGGCCCTGGATGACGCCTTCCTCCAGCACCATCAGGTTCTTCTCCAGCAGGATGATGTCGGCCGCCTCCTTGGCGATGTCCACCGCGCTGTCCACGCTGATGCCGATATCGGCTGCGCGCAGCGCCGGCGCATCGTTGATGCCGTCGCCGAGGAAGCCGACCACCTTGCCCTGCGCGCGCAGCTCGCGCACCAGCCGCTCCTTGTGCAGCGGCGTCAGCCGGGCAAACACGCGATGGTGGTGCAGCGCCCGCGACAGCGCGCCGTCGTCCATGCGCTCGATCTGCGGGCCGGTCAGGATGGTGTCCGCGTCCAGTCCCACCTGAGCGCAGACACGGGCGGTCACCAGCTCGTTGTCGCCGGTGAATACCTTCACTTCCACGCCATGCGCGGCCAGCGCCTGCAGCGCCTGTGCGGCCGATTCCTTCGGCGGGTCCAGGAACGCCACGTAGCCGACCAGGGTCAGTCCACACTCGTCAGCCTGCGTGTACACCGTCTGGTGGGCTGCGGTCTCCTTCATCGCCACCGCCACCACGCGCAGGCCCTGTTCGTTCAGCTCCTCGGTGGTCTGCCGCACCCGCGCCAGGCGACGCTCGTCCAGTGGCATGTCCTGGCCGTTCTCGCGCACGGTGCTGCATACCGCCAGCATCTCTTCCACCGCGCCCTTGCAGATCAGCTCATGGTGGTCCTCGCGTTCGGATACCACCACCGACATGCGGCGGCGCTCGAAGTCGAACGGGATCTCGTCCACCTTGTGGTAGTCCTGCGACAGCCGCAGCGAGCTCTGCAGCTCCACGTGCTCCAGCACCGCGCGGTCCAGCAGGTTGATCAGGCCGGTCTGAAAGTGGCTGTTGAGGTAGGCGAACTTGAGCACGTCTTCCGAATCGTGGCCGAACACATCGGTGTGGCGCTCCAGCGCGATCCTGTCCTGGGTCAGGGTGCCGGTCTTGTCGGTGCACAGCACTTCCATCGCGCCGAAGTTCTGGATCGCATCCAGGCGCTTGACGATCACCTTGCGCCGCGACAGCAGCACCGCGCCCTTGGCCAGGGTGGAGGTGACGATCATCGGCAGCATTTCCGGTGTCAGGCCCACCGCCACTGACAGCGCGAACAGGAACGCCTCGGTCCAGTCGCCCTTGGTCCAGCCGTTGATCAGCAGCACGAACGGCACCATCACCAGCGCGAAGCGGATCAGCAGCCAGCTGACACTGTTGACGCCGGCCTGGAACGCGGTCGGCGCACGGTCGGTGGCGGTGCTGCGCTGGGCCAGCGTGCCGAAGTAGGTGCGGTTGCCGGTGGCCAGCACCACGGCGGTGGCGGTGCCTGACACCACGTTGGTGCCCATGAACAGCAGGTTGTGCTGTTCCAGCAGGCCAGCCAGGCCATCGCCGGGGTGCGCGAACTTTTCCACCGGCAGCGATTCGCCGGTCATCGCGGCCTGCGCGACGAACAGGTCCTTGGCGGTCAGCACGCGGCAATCGGCCGGAATCATGTCGCCGGCCGACAGCACGATGTGGTCGCCGGGCACCAGCTCGCGGATCGGCAGGTCCAGCAGGCGTGCCGGGCGACGGCTGTGCAGGTGCGCGCCGAAATACTGGTCGGCCACATCCGCAGCCTCGGTGCCGGGATTGCGGCGCAGCACGCGCGCAGTGTTGCCGACCAGGGCCTTCAGCCGCTCGGCGGCCCGGTTCGAACGACCCTCCTGGACGAAGCGGATCAGCGTGGACAGCAGCACCATCGCGCCGATCACCACGGTGGCCTTGATGTCCTCGGTCAGCCAGGACACCGCCGCCAGCACGGTCAGCAGCAGGTTGAACGGATTGCGGTAGCACTGCCACAGGTGGCGCCACCACGGCAGCGGCTTTTCGTGATCCACCTCGTTGGGGCCGAGCGCGGCCAGCCGCTCCTCGGCTTCATGCGGGCTGAGGCCGTCGGCGTGCGATTCCAGCGTGGCCAGCAGTTCGGCTTCCTCCTGCTGGGCAAGGGTGACCAGGCCGGTGGTGAGCGCGAACGGCGCCGCCTCGGCGCTGCCCGGGCCGAACCCGGCCTCGGGCATCGCGCGGCGGCGGAACAGGTTGCCTGCGCGGCGGCTGCGCAGGAAGGCGTTGAACCAGGCATTGAGCAGGCTCATGGGACGCTCCTTGAATGTCAGAGCCGGCCGCAGCCGGAACACGAACGGAATGGGTGAGGCAGATCAGGCGTGGCGCATCGCCAGCACCGCCGGCGACCACGGCTGCATATGCAGGCGCTGGCTGCCGCCGATGCATAGCGGCTTCATTGCATCGCGCAGGGGATAGGGCAGGTGGCGCAGCACATTGATGCGCTCGCTGATCGGCAGCAACGACAGCGCGTCGGCCACCACGCGGGGTGAACCCAGCGACAGCGACCGGGCGAACATGACCGGGCCGTGCTGCAGCAGTTGGCTGCGCAGGCCGGCGACATCGCGCTCACCGATCAGGCGGCGCAGGGTGATGTAGAGGATCTTGTAGGACATGGGGGCGATCTCCAGGCAGGCGGCGCCTGGCGGTCCCCCGTCACTCAGGCAGGCAGGGACCGGCGGGCAGGCGCCAGGAACGGGCAACAAGCGGTCATCCGGGGCGCGGTGCGCCCGGCAGGGTCGGGGTCCATCTGCGTCTCCATGAGGGGAGGGTGCCAGCCAGGGTTGCCCTGGCCAGTGGCGCTATTGTCCGCCCCTGAATGGGGCAGGCCTAGAGGCCCGTGGGTTAGCCCGGCTATACCTTGGTATAGCCGGGCACACGCGGTGCCGATCAAGAATCCAGTGGTGGGTCAATGTGCGCCGCTGGTCTGCTTGCACACGTCGTACTCGCCACGGGTCAACGTCTTGTCACGGTCGGTATCGCAGGCGTGCAAGCGTTCGGCCCAGTCCGGAGCCACTGCATCGACTTCCGCCAGGGTGACAATGCCGTCCTTGTCCTTGTCCAGCGACTCATACGTCGGTATCAGCTTCACTTCGGTGACGTCCTCGGCGGCGGTGGCCTTGCTTGCCTCCTGGGTCTTGGAACAGGCGCCCAACAGCAGGCCGATGGTGATGACGAGGACAGCAGGAACGTAGCGAATACCGGTCATGACAGGCTCCAGAAGTAGGGACGCGGGCCACGGGTGTGGATGGCCACGGCCGGATATTCGGCCCGGATCTGTAAGCGAGCTGCGAAGAACCGAGCGGGTCGCCAGATGGCGGTGGGCCACCGTTCACCCGCCCGCCCCATGCGTGTACCGGCCACACCTGACGAAATTGTCAGGCAGGCGACAGCAAGGCGCCGGAGGCCAGCCGGGAGGATGGCATCAGGCCCGCGCAGCCCCCGCGCCGGCACCGGTATGGATCCCTGTCATGCGAATTCCCTTCCTGTCCGCACGAATGCGTCGCCGCCACCTTGTCCTGGGCGTGTTGCTGCTGGTGGTGTTGTCGCTGGTGATGCTGTTCCAGGGTGTGCCGCGCAGCGACGCGCAACCGGCCAATGCGCCGCCGCCGGTACCGGTGGTGACCGGCCGTGTCGAGCAGCGCGACGTGGCGCATTGGCGCAGCGGCGTAGGCACGGTGCAGTCGTTGCAGAGCGCCGTGCTGCGGCCGCAGGTCGATGGCGTTCTGACCGAGGTGCTGTTCGAGGAGGGCCAGAAGGTGCGCAAGGGCCAGTTGCTGGCCCGTATCGATGATCGTGCGATCCGTGCCGACCTGGGTGGCGCACAGGCTGCGGTGGTTCGCGACCGTGCCACGCTGGATGCCGCGCGCTCGGACCTGGCGCGGCTGCAGCACCTGTCTACCGACCAGCTGGTTTCGCGGCAGATGCTGGAGCAGCAGGCGGCCACGGTACAGCAGCTGCAGGCCACCCGGCGTGGCAATCAGTCGGCGGTGGATGCCGCACAGGTGCAGCTGTCGTACACCCGTATCCTGGCGCCGATGGATGGCCGCATCGGCCTGCGCCAGGTGGACCCCGGCAACCTGGTGCGTGCCACCGATACGCAGGGACTGGTGACGGTCCAGCAGACAGATCCGATCTCGGTGGTGTTCGCGCTGCCGCAGGACGCGTTGCCGCAGCTGCGGCAGGCACTGGCTGCCGGCGAGGTGGCGGTGCAGGCGCTGGACCGCGATGGTGGCCAGCGCCTTGCCGAAGGCACCCTGCAGGTGATCGACAATCAGATCGACGAGACCTCCGGCACGGTGCGGTTGCGTGCCCGCTTCGCCAATGCCGACGACCGGCTGTGGCCCGGGCAGCTGGTCAGCGTGCGGGTACGCATCGGCCAGACCACGGACGCACTGGTGGTGGACGCTGCCGCAATCCAGCGCGGTGTCGAGGGCAGCTTCGTCTACCGCGTAGTGGGAGATGGGAGCGTCGAGGTGCTACCGGTCACCGTCGGTGAAGCCGAGAACGGGCAGGTGGCCATACAGGGCGAGCTGCGGGTGGGTGATGTGATCGTGCGCGATGGCCAGTCGCGCCTGCGCCCGGGTGTGGTCGTCACTGAAGCCGGCGCACCGGTTGCCAGGGCCGGGGCCGCACCATGAGCACCCGCGTTTCGCTGTCCAGCTGGTTCGTCCGGCATCCGGTGGCCACCACGCTGCTGACGCTGGCGGTGATACTGCTCGGCGTGGCCGCGTTGCCACGGCTGCCGGTGGCACCTCTGCCTGAAGCGGAATTCCCGACCATCCGCGTCAATGCCAGCCTGCCCGGCGCCAGCGCCGAGACCATGGCGTCGGCGGTGGCTACGCCACTGGAAACGCAGCTGACCGGCGTGCCCGGCATCATCGAGATGACCTCCACCAGCGCGCTCGGCAGCACCTCGATCACGCTGCAGTTCGATCTGGAAAAGAACATCGATACCGCCGCACAGGAAGTACAGGCGGCAATCAATGCGGCGGCCGGGCGCCTGCCCAGCGACCTGCCGAACCTGCCGACCTGGCGCAAGGTCAACCCGGCCGACAGCCCGATCCTGGTGCTCAGCGTGGTCTCGGCACAGATGTCGATGACCGAGCTGAGCGACCTAGCCGAGAGCCGCCTGGCGCGTTCGATCAGCCAGATCAGTGGCGTGTCCGAGGTCAATATCGTCGGCCAGCAGCGCCCGGCCATCCGCATCCAGGCCCAGCCGGAGCGGCTGGCAGCGATGGGCATGACCCTGTCCGACCTGCGCGGCGTGGCCCAGAACGCCAGCCTCAACCAGGCCAAGGGCGCGCTGATGGGCGAACAGCGCACGTCCACCTTCGAGGCCAACGACCAGCTGTTCGATGCCCAGGACTACCGCCAGCTGGTGGTCGCCTACCGGCAGGGTTCGCCGGTCACGCTGGGCGATGTCGCGCAAGTGGTCGACGGTGCCGAGAACGCCTACGTGCAGGCGTGGCCGAACGGGCAGCCGGGCGTGGGCCTGATCATCAGCCGGCAGCCGGGCGCGAATATCGTTCGCACCACCGATGCGGTGCTGGCCGCCTTGCCGGAGCTGCGCGCCAACCTGCCGGCCAGCGTCGATGTGGAAGTGCTCAACGACCGCACGCGCACCATCCGCGCGTCGCTGCACGAGGTGGAGGTCACCCTGGTGCTGACCATCGTCCTGGTGGTGCTGGTGATGGGGCTGTTCCTGCGCCAGCTCTCGGCCACGCTCATCGTCGGTGCGGTGCTGGTCGTAGCGCTGGTCGCCACGTTCGCCGCAATGCATGTGGCCGGCTTCAGCCTCAACAACCTCACCCTGGTCGCACTGGTGGTAGCGGTCGGCTTCGTGGTGGACGACGCCATCGTGGTGGTGGAGAACATCCACCGCCATCGCGAGGCCGGTTTGGGGCCCGTGGAAGCGGCACTGAAGGGTGCCGAGGAGATCGGCTTCACCGTGGTGTCGATCAGCCTGTCGCTGATCGCGGCGTTCATCCCGCTGCTGTTCATGGGCGGCGTGGTCGGGCGCCTGTTCGCGGAGTTCGCGATGACCATCACGGTCGCGATCCTGATCTCCATCGTGGCCTCGCTGACGCTGGCGCCGATGATGGCTGCGCACCTGATGAAGCGCATGCCGGCCCATCGCGACGGCCAGGACACGCTGGCCGGGCGCCTGTTGGCCGGCTACGACCGCAGCCTGCAGTGGGCGTTGGGCCACCAGCGGCTTGTCCTGCTCGGCTTCGGCGCGACGGTGGCGGTAGCGGTGGCCTCGTACGTGGTGATCCCGAAGGGCTTCTTCCCGCTGCAGGACACCGCCTTCGTGTTCGCCACCACCGAAGCGGCACAGGACATCGGCTTCGAGGAGATGGCGGCCAAGCACCAGCAGCTGGCGAAGATCGCCGCCGAGGATCCTGCGTTGCAGGCCTACAACCATGCGGTGGGTGCCACCGGTGGCAGCCAGACCCTCTCCAATGGCCGCTTCTGGTTCATCCTGAAGGACCGCGGCGACCGCGACGTGGACGTGCATGGCTTCATCGACCGGCTGCGCGCGAAGATGGCCAGCGTGCCGGGCATCACCGTGTACATGCGGGCGGCGCAGGACATCAACCTGGGCGCGGGGCCGGCGCGTACGCAGTACCAGTACGCACTGCGCGGCCAGGACAGCAGGGAGCTGTCACGCTGGGCCGAGCAGCTGACCGAACGCCTGCGCGGGCTGCCGCAGCTGCGCGACGTGTCCAACGATCAGCAGGTCGGCGCCAGCGTTACCCGGTTGCAGATCGATCGCACCGCTGCGGCGCGCTTCGGCTTGACCGCCAACGATATCGACCAGGTGCTCTACGATGCGTTCGGCCAGCGCCAGATCAACGAGTTCCAGACCGAGACCAACCAGTACCGGGTGATTCTGGAGATCGCGCCCGGCCTGCTTGGCCAGGTCGATGCGCTGTCCTACTTCCACCTGCGTTCGCCGCTGACCGGGCAGATGGTGCCGCTGTCGGCGGTGGCCCAGGTGCAGCCGCCGGGCAACGGGCCGCTGTCGATCAGCCACAACGGCATGCTGCCGGCGGTGAACCTGTCGTTCAACCTGGCGCCGGGCGTCTCGCTGGGTGAGGCGGTTACCCTGGTCGAGCAGGCACAGGCGCAGATCGGCATGCCCGACAGCATCAACGGGCGCTTCCAGGGCACCGCACAGGCGTTCCAGGAATCGCTGGCCAGCCAGCCGTTGCTCATTCTGGCCGCGCTGCTGGCCGTCTACATCATCCTCGGCGTGCTGTACGAGAGCTTCGTGCACCCCCTCACCATCCTGTCCACGCTGCCGTCGGCCGGTATCGGTGCCGTGCTGATGCTGTGGCTGTGGGGGCTGGATTTCTCGATCATGGCGCTGATCGGCATCGTGCTGCTGATCGGCATCGTCAAGAAGAACGGCATCCTGATGGTCGACTTCGCGCTGGATGCCCAGCGCAACCGCGGGTTGACCCCGCTGCAGGCCATCCACGAGGCCTGCCTGACCCGCTTCCGCCCGATCATGATGACGACGTTGGCGGCGCTGCTGGGTGCCATTCCGCTGATGATCGGCTTCGGCACCGGCTCGGAGCTGCGCCAGCCGCTGGGTGTGGCGGTGGTGGGTGGCCTGCTGATCAGCCAGTTGCTGACCCTGTACAGTACCCCGGTGATCTACCTGGCCCTGGACCGGCTGTTCCTGCAGCGCCGACGCGAACGCAGGGCGGCCGCCGGTGCCGCGCTGACGGAGCCCGGATGAAACTGCTGATCGTCGAGGATGAGAGCAAGACCGCCCACTACCTGCGCACCGGCCTGGGCGAGCAGGGCTGGGCGGTCGACCTGGCCGCCGACGGCGTGACCGGCCTGCACCTTGCCCGCGAGTTCGACTACGACGTGATCGTGCTGGACGTGATGCTGCCCGGCATGGACGGCTTCAACGTGCTGCGCGAACTGCGCCGCAGCAAGCAGACCCCGGTGATCATGCTGACCGCGCGCGACCGCGTGGATGACCGCGTGCACGGGCTGGGGCAGGGTGCCGACGACTACCTGGTCAAGCCGTTCTCGTTCATCGAACTGCTGGCGCGCCTGCAGGCGCTGGTCCGGCGCGGCCGCCAGCAGGAGCCGACCGAACTTCAGGTGGGCGACCTGCAGGTCAACCTGCTGGCGCGCCGCGCCTATCGTGACGGTGCGCGACTGGACCTGACCGGCAAGGAATTCGCGCTGCTGGCCCTGCTTGCGCAGCGGCGCGGGCAGATCCTGTCCAAGACGGTGATCGCCGCGCAGGTCTGGGACATCAATTTCGACAGCAACACCAACGTGGTGGAAGTGGCGATCAAGCGCCTGCGCAGCAAGCTTGACGGCCCGTACCCCAGCAAGCTGCTGCATACGGTGCGCGGCATGGGCTACGTGCTGGAAGTGCGCGATGACGAGGGTGATGGTCGATGAGGTGGTCGATCGCCCAGCGCCTGTCGGCGATGTTCGCGCTGGCCGCGCTGCTGGTATTCGCCCTGCTGGGCATCGGCGTGTATGGCGTGCTGGAACGGCAGGTGGTGCGTTACCAGCACGCCGAGCTGCAGACCAAGCTGCACGCGGTCAGCGGCAGTGTGGCGATGTGCGATACCCGCGAACGCTGGAGCAAGGTGCGCGACAAGGTCGGCAACCTGATTTCCGGCGACCGCGACACGCTGGTCTGGGCCTGGAGTGACGACCCGACCTTCCGCATCGGTGGTGAGCGCCCACAGGTGCAGCCACCCAATGGCCACGACAGCGGCATGGGCACGTTGCAGCGCGAGGGCCAGCATCCGCTGCGTACGCTGTATGAGCGCGTGCCCGGCAAGGGCGTGCGGCCGGCGGTGGACCTGTGGATCGGTATCGACTCCGAACCGTACACGCATGCCTTGCAGCGCTTCGCCGTGGCGCTGTGGGTTGCCGGCGGGCTGGGCGTGCTGCTGGTGGCCGGCCTCGGCTACTGGATCGCGCGCCTGGGACTGGCCCCGTTGCGCGCGCTTTCGGACGAGGCGCGCTCGCTCAGCCCGCAGCGGTTGTCACAGCGGCTCGGCACACAGGCGCTGCCGGCAGAGCTGGGGCACCTGACGCATGCCTTCAACGGTGCACTGGATCGCCTCGAGGCCGCCTACACGCGGCTGGATGCGTTCAACGCAGACGTGGCGCATGAGCTGCGCACGCCGCTGGCCAACCTGATGGGGCAGACCCAGGTGGCCCTGTCACGGCCGCGCGACAACGCGCAGCTGCAGGACGTGATGCAGTCCAACCTGGAAGAGCTGGAGCGGCTGCGCGCCATCGTCAACGACATGCTGTTCCTGTCGCGGGCCGGGCAGGGCGACATCGCGATGGAGACCCGGCCGGTGGCGCTGGCCGACGAAGTGGCCGCCGCCGGGGACTTCCTTGAATTCCTGTTCGAGGAAGCCGGGCTGACCCTCCGCATCGAAGGTGATGCGACCGCCAGCATCGATCCATCGCTGTTCCGGCGTGCCCTGACCAACCTGCTGCACAACGCCGTGCAGCATGCGCGGCCCGGTACCGCGGTGCGGGTACAGCTGCAGGCCGAAGGCAAGGGCGCGCGCATTGCGGTGTTGAACGAAGGCGATGGCATCGCCGCCGAGCACCTGCCGCTGTTGTTCGAGCGTTTCTACCGGGTTGACCAGGCCCGCGAGTACCGGGGCGAACGCCACCACGGCCTGGGCCTGTCGATCGTCAAGGCCATCGCCGTGCTGCATGGTGGCGATGTGTTCGTGGCCAGCCGCAACGGGCTGACCACGGTGGGGTTCACGGTGGCGTGTTGACGCTGCGGGTCAGGTGCCGTTGCCGAACCGGTCGGCAAACGCATCCGTGGCCCGCACCAGCGCATCGACCGTGGCCGGCTCGTTGGCGCTGTGGCCGGAGGTCACCATCTCCAGCCGCGCTTCCGGCCAGGCCTTGGCCAGGTCCCACGCGCTGCGCGGCGGGCAGATGATGTCGTAGCGCCCCTGCACGATCACGCCGGGCAGGTGGCGGATGCGATCGATATCGCGCAGCAGCTGGTCGGGTTCCAGGAAGATGCCGTTGCGGAAGTAGTGCGCTTCAATACGGGCCTTGGCCAGCGTATCCAGCGGATCATCGGTGGATTGCGTATCCACGTCGTGCTGCAGGGTGGCGGCGTTGTCTTCCCAGCCCAGCCAGGCCTGCGCGGCTTCGATGCGGGTCGTCTCGTCCGCGCTGTCCAGCCGCGACCAGTAGGCTGCGATCATGTCACCACGCTCGGCTTCTGGGATGTAGGCCTCATAGCGGTCCCAGCGCTCCGGGAAGATCCAGCGCGCACCCCCATCGGCCTCGGCGAACCAGCGGTTCTCCATTTCGCGGCCGAGGAACACGCCACGCACGATCAAGCCGGTGGCGCGCCCGGGATGTGCCTGCGCATAGGCCAGCGACAGCGTCGAACCCCAGGAGCCGCCGTAGACCAGCCAGCGCTCGATGCCCAGGTGCTCACGCACCTTCTCGATGTCACCGACCAGGTCCTGCGTGGTGTTGTCGCGCAGCTCGCCGAACGGCGTGGAACGGCCGCTGCCGCGCTGGTCGATCAACACGATGCGGTAGCGCGCCGGATCGAAGAAGCGGCGATGGGTCGGCGAGATGCCAGCACCCGGCCCGCCGTGCAGGTACACCACCGGAATGCCCTCCGGCGTGCCGCACTCTTCGATATGCAGCGTGTGCAGATCGCTCACCGGCAGGGTGAATTCGCGGTAGGGCTCGATGGCCGGGTACAGGGTGCGCATGGCGGGTGTCTCACAAGCAGGGGCGGCCAGCATAGCGCCGCCACCTGCTGGCTGCAGCGACGGACTCCTGCGCGGCGCTGGAAATGGGCTGGCCGATGCGCATAAGCTTCCGCGATGCAAGCGACCACGACCGGGACGACCACGTTCAACCTCACCCTCGGCAGTGGCGCACGCGAGCTGCTGAAGTGGATCGCGCTGCTGACCATGACCGGCGACCACGTGGCCAAGGTGGTCTTCGGTGGCTACGTGCCGGTGGTCAGCGAACTGGGGCGTATTGCCTTCCCGCTGTTCGCGCTGGTGATGGCCTGCAACCTGGCCCAGCCCGGGGCCGACCTGCGCAAGTCGATACGCCGGCTCGCGCTATGGGGGCTGATCGCGCAGCCATTGCACGCACTCGCGTTCGGTTCCTGGCTGCCGCTCAACATCCTGCTGACCTTTGCCCTGGCTGCGGTGGCCGTGCATGCGCTTGCGAACAATCGGCCGGTGCTGCTGTTGCTGGCTGCCGGTGTGCTGCCGATGGTCGTGGACTACCAGTGGGCCGGCGTGGGCGCCGTGCTGCTGGCCTGGATCGCGTTCCGGCATCGGGCGTGGTGGCCGCTGCTGGTTGGGCTTGCGGCGGTGTGCTGGGCCAACCACAACGGCTGGGCATTGCTGGCCGTTCCGGTGGTGCTGCTGGCCGCGCGGGTGCCGTGGCAACTGCCGCGCTGGCGCTGGGTGTTCTACGGGTACTACGTGGGACATCTGGCGGTGCTGGCGTTGTTTGCACATCTGCTTGCGTAATGTCGGAACTGGCATGTCGCCAGCCTCGAAAGCCGGATGCGGTCAAGGAATGCGCGTCGCAGGTATGGGTGAAGCATGCCGCCATCGGCATGGCGCAAGTTGTTGAATCTTCGGCTCGATTGTCGATATGCGACAATGGCGTCGCTGCGTAAACGTCGCTGTCTTGGCACGTGGGTTGTTGGCGCGTGCCACGCCGTTGTGCACATGATGGGTTGCCACCGAAAACGGGTGGCCGGGGCCTGGAAACCTCGTTGAGTAAGTGCTGTTTACGCTTGCCAGCCGGCGTCGCCTTGTGCGGCGTCGGCTGGCATTCCGTTCGCGTTCCATGGCGGGCGGTGCGTGGAGGTGGGCGCAAGCCCACCGCCCGGGTATAGCACTGACTCACGGGATTTCCAGCCACGTACCGTCCGCCGCCTTGATTGTTAAGGGCGGTGGTCCCGTATGCCTTGCACGGAGACCTGCCATGAACGCATCGGAGTTCCCCCATCAGCGCGCCCCGGCCAATGCCGACGAGGGGCACGACAACGCGTCTGATCCCAACAGCCTGATGGCCCTGCTGCATCGCATCGGGTTGGGCGCGGCCGCCGACGGACAGCCCTGGCCCGAGCGTCATCAGCTGCCAGGCCGCTGCCTGGCCTTGGCCGATGCCGACGGTGCACTGGCCGGGCTGCGCATCGTGCAGGAAATCCTGCTGGCGGCCGAACGCGCCCGTCAGAACGGTGGCCCGGAACAGTACGTCGGCGATCGCGTGATGGAAGGTCTGAAGCTGGCCGCGCTGGCGTTGACCAACCACGCCATCTACCGCCTGCATCCGGAATGAAACGTTGAACCACGCCGTGCGTGGATGGTGTCGGCGGACCCTCCAGGCACCCGCCAGGCATGGCTTGGCGCTACTGGACGGATCCCGCATGGCCGGGAATACAATGCGGCCATGCCTGCCACGCCCACTCTCGATGATCTGCGCCGCTACGCGGTGGCGCGCACGCTGTTCAAGCCGACCACGCTGCTGACCGCGATCCGGCGGCTGGGCTTCGTGCAGGCTGACCCGATTCGGGCGCCGGCACGCGCGCAGGACCTGACCCTGCGCCACCGGGTGAAGGACTACCGCGCGGGAGATCTTGAGCGGCGCTACACGCGTCTGCCGGTGGAAGAGGATTGCCTGGTGAACTATGGCTTCCTGCCGCGCGAACACCTGGGCTTGATGCATCCGCGCGTGGCCAAGCGGGTATGGGACGCCGATACCGAACGTCGCGCAGCAGATGTACTGGCCTTCGTGCGCGAGCGCGGCAGCGTGCATCCGCGCGAGGTCGACCAGGCGTTCGCGCATGGGCGGGTGACCAACTATTGGGGTGGCACCAGCAACGCCAGCACGCACCTGCTGGATGGCATGCACTACCGCGGCCTGTTGCGGGTGCAGCGGCGCGACAGTGGAACGCGCATCTATGCGGTGGCTGAACACCCGCAGGCCGACGCCAGCGAACAGGCGCAGATCGAACGTGCTGCCGCCCTGATCGATCTGGTGGTGCGCAAGTACGCACCGCTGCCGTCGGCCAGCCTGACCTATCTGGTGCGCCTGCTGGGCTATGGCGCTCCGCACCTGGCCGAGCAGACCCGCAAGGCACTGGCACTGGCCAAACAGCAGTTGGCCAGCTGCACGGTGGAGGGCACCACCTGGTACTGGCCGGCGGACGAAAATCCGCGCTCGCGCCGCCATGCGCCGGATGAACAGGTGCGCCTGCTGGCGCCGTTCGACCCGGTGGTGTGGGATCGCCGCCGTTTCGAGCTGCTGTGGGATTGGGTCTACAAGTTCGAGGCGTACACGCCTGCGCCGAAACGCCAGTACGGCTACTACGCACTGCCGGTGTTGTGGCACGATCAGGTGGTGGGCTGGGCCAACCTGAGCATGCGCGAAGGCGAGCTGGTGTCGAGCGTGGGTTATGCCGGCAAGTCGCTGGCCCGCGACAAGGTCTTTCGTGGCGCGCTGGACGACGAGCTGCAGCGCATGGCGGAGTTCCTGTAGCACCCAGCGAAGCATGGGTACCTATCGCGCCGGGTAGTCGCCAACCTTGGTTGGCCCCGCGATGTGTCGTTGTCCATCAAGCGGGTCGTCCACCGGTCAAGCGGCATCCTTGTGATCCGCAGAGACGTGACCGGGGGTAACGCCATCGGTGGCGGCAAGGCGGCCGATGGTCAGTACGAACAGGTGTTTCATGGAATGCCTGGGTGGGTCGGGGGTAGAGTCGACTGTTAGTCGACTGCCCTTTGCGAACTCGGGCTTGCTAGGGCAGCGATGGCCCTCAACGACGCACGTGCACTGGCCAGCAGATCTCGAACGCGCTGCCACCACGTTCGGTGGCCCGGCATCGTGCCGTACCGTGATGGGCCACGGCAATCGCGCGCACCACCGCCAGGCCCAGCCCGGAGCCACCGCTTTGGCGCGAACGGGACACATCGGTGCGCTGGAAGGCTTCGAAGATGCTGTCGCGAAGATCGTCCGGCACACCGGGGCCACCATCCTCAACCGTCACGATGCAATGGCCCTCCGCCAGCGACACGCGGACCTGCAACGGACAGGGAATGGCGTGGCGCCGCGCATTCTCCAGCAGCGCCAGCACCGCCTGGCGGATGCGCGCCGGATCGCAGTCGGCCAGTGAGGGTCGTGCGTCCAATGTCACCGAGAAACCACTTGCGGTCAGCGCCTCGGACATCGCGTCCACCACTGCCGCCACCTGCACGCGGACATCGCTGCGCTGCAGGCGCAGATCCAGATGACCGCTCTCGGCCAGGCTGACCACGCGCAGGTCCTCGATGATGCGGGTCAGGCCTTCCAGCTGGGTGAGCATGCTGTTGAACTGCTCGGGCCCCGGCTCGAACACGCCTTCGGCGATGCCCTGCAGGCGGCCACGCAGGATGGTCATCGGCGTGCGCAGTTCGTGTGCGATCGCCGCGTTCCAGAACACGCGGTTCTCGGACATCCGGCTGAGCCGCTCGGCCATGGAGTTGAAGTCGTTGACCAGCGTGGCGGCCTCGGCCATCGAGGTGTCGCCGCCGCGTGCGCGCGCTTCCAGGTCACCGCTGGCCACGCGACGCAGGCTGGCGGCCACCGAATTCAACGGGGTGATGATGCGCCGGGTCAGGCGCGAGGCGATCAGCGTGGCCAGCGCGACCACCACGGTGGCGGTCAGGCCGATCCACAGCCACTCCAGGCCGGAAGGCATGAGCGTCTTCGGCTCGTCGTACCAGCGCGGATAGAACACCTCCAGCAGGTAGTAGAACAGGTAGAAACCGCTGATCGACAGTACGGTCGAACACAGCGAGGCCACGGTGATCGACAGGCTGATCTGGCGGCCGATGCTCTTGCCTTTCGCACTCATCATTCAGTCCAGGAAGCGGTAGCCGACGCCACGGATGGTGGCGGGAACGCCGATCACGCCGACATCCTCCAGCTTGCGCCGCAGCTTGCTGACATGGCTGTCGACGGTGCGCTCCTGTGCATCACCCTCGGGCAGGCAGCTGTGCAGCAGATCCACGCGCGTGTGCACCTGGCGCGGCGCACGCGCCAGGTGCGCCAGCAGGCGGAACTCGGTGAGGGTGAAATTCAACACGTGGACCTGCTCGCCGGCGCACACCATCACCTCGTGGCTGCGCAGGTCGATCTCGAACGGCCCCTGCCGGATCAGCCCATCGGCCGCGTGCCCGGTGCACTGGGCACTGCGGCGCAGCACGGCGTGGATGCGCGCCACGATCTCGGCCGGGTTGAATGGCTTGGCCACATAGTCGTCGGCGCCGACGCGCAGGCCGGTCAGCTTGTCCACGTCCTGGTCGAGCGCGGTGAGCATGATCACCGGCGTATTGCCGCGCCGGCGCAGCTCGCTCAGCACCTGCCAGCCGTCCATCCTGGGCATCTGCACGTCCAGCAGCACCAGGTCCGGACGCAGCTGGCGATGGCTGGCCAGGGCCGCTTCGCCGTCAGCGGCGCGGGCACTGCGCAGCCCGGAGCGTGCGAGGTAGGCGCCGAGGATGTCGGCGATTTCACCCTCGTCTTCGGCAATCAGGACCAGGGGCGCCGGTCGGCTGCGGAGTTCATGTTTCATCGGCGGGTACGCGTCTACGGGCGTTGCGGGGACATGCGGCATCAACGGCAGCGTCATCGTCGGCGCTCCATGGCCTGCGCTTCCGCGTCGGCTGCCCAGGCCAGCGTGGCCAGCACCAGCGTGCGATGCAGGGACGGCTCCACCGGCCCCGCGCCGCGCAGCTGCTGCACGATCAGCGTGGAGAGCGCAGCCGGCAGGTGGGTCCAGCGGCAGTCCATCGGGGTGGCATCCACCCGTGCCTGCAGGCGTGCCGCCATGGCGGTGATGGCGCGCAGCCGCAGGGCCAGCAGGGCCAGCAGCAGCAGCGCTGTGGCCGCCAGCAGCAGGTACAGCGCGGCGTGGGCGCCGAAGGCCGTGGCCGACGTCAGCGCCAACCCGATCAGCAGCAGCGAGACGGCTGTCCCCGCGCGGGTGGCGTGGCCGGGGCCGTCGCTGCGGAACCACGCCAGTGCGGCGGCGCCGAAGCCGGCCAGCAGCGGCGGCATCGGCTCCTGGCTGGCCAGCAGCCACGCCATGGTTGATGCCATCACCAGCGCCAGCGACCAGGGCGAGGGCGCACACCAGGCCAGGTAAGCGCGGCGAACATCCATCGGGGGCAGCTCGGGATAGGGACGGGTCACGGCAGGCAGGCAGTCGGCGAGGCCGCCGAGGCTAGCGCCCGTTGATGGAGACTTGATCGAGATTGTGTCGAGATTGCGTGGAGCCGCGCCGCGGATTCAGCCGCCGACGCGGTGCATGAACAGTTGCCGCGTCTCCATCCAATCTCCACGGTGGCTCCAAGAAACATCCACCTGGGGCTCCCAGACTGCGGACCTGGCAGCCGCACCCGGCGGCTGCACGCACCCCGGATGTTTTCATGAACAACCGCAGGACCTGGATCATTGCCGCAACGCTGGCCGTTCTTGCCGGCGCGGGCAGCTGGTGGGCGTTTGCCGATGGCGATGATGCCGCCTTGATCACCGCACCGGCCACGGTTGCCGATCTGGAGCGGACCGTGCAGGCGGTCGGCCGGGTCAATCCAAAGGAGCTGGTGGCCGTGGGCGCGCAGGTCTCGGGGCAGGTCAAGCGCCTGCACGTGGTGCTGGGCCAGCACGTACAGGCCGGCGACCTGATTGCCGAGGTGGATTCACAACCGCAGCGGATTGCCCTGCGCAGCGCCGAGGCGGCCGCCAATGCGCTGCGTGCGCAGCACGCGGCCAGCCAGGCGCGCTACACCCAGGCGCTTCGCACGTATGATCGGCAGTCGCAGCTGGTGGCATCGCGCCTGGTCTCGCAGGAG
Source organism: Stenotrophomonas sp. PI_27 (assembly GCF_027854495.1). NCBI lineage: Bacteria > Pseudomonadati > Pseudomonadota > Gammaproteobacteria > Lysobacterales > Lysobacteraceae > Stenotrophomonas > Stenotrophomonas sp. PI_27. The sequence continues at coordinate 245,825 of NZ_JAJNOF010000002.1, read as the reverse complement.
AGCTTTGAAGCGGCGCGCGTGGCGCGCGACGCGGCACGTTCGGATGTCGCTGCATTGCAGGCGCAGATCGACCAGGCGGTGACCCAGGTCGAAACCGCCCGCATCAACCTGGGCTACACCCGTATCGTCTCGCCGTCCGCGGGCTACATCGTGGCCATCGTCACCAAGGCGGGGCAGACGCTGAACTCGATGCAGACCACGCCGACCCTCGTGATGCTGGCACAGATGGACATCGTGACCGTACGCGCCGAGATCGCCGAGGCCGACGTGGAGCTGATCGCACCCGGCCAGCGGCTGTGGTTCTCGACGCTGGGTCCGAGCGGGCGCCGCTACGAATCCCATCTGCAACAGCTTGAGCCTGCGCCGTCGTCGATTGCCGACGCAGCCAGCGGCAACAGCGGCGGATCGGCGCAGACGCCCAAAGCGGTGTACTACGCGGGACTGTTCGACGTGGCCAATCCGGGCCTGATGCTGAAGCCCTCGATGACGGTGAAGGTGACGATCCAGCTGGCACGCGTGGCCAATGCGCTGCAGGTGCCGCGGAGCGCATTGACCGAGGCCGGTGACGGGGCCGGTACCCGCGCGACCGTGCGGGTGGTTGATGCGAAGGGCCGTGCCCGCGAGCGCGCAGTGACCACCGGCCTGCGCACCGCCACCGCCGTGCAGATCCTGTCCGGCCTGGAAGCCGGCGAGAACGTGGTGGTTGGCCAGGCATCCAGCGGCGGCGACGCCGAGCCGGCCAGCCTGCTGGGGATGTGAGCATGGCCGACGCACTGCTGGAACTGCATGGTGTATCGCGCGCCTATCGCTCGGCCGCCGGTGAAGTGGTGGTGCTGAAGGAGGTCTCGCTGCGCATCGACGCCGGTGAGTTCATCGCCATCATCGGCCCCTCGGGCTCAGGCAAGTCCACCCTGATGAACATCCTGGGCTGCCTGGACCGGCCGACTGAAGGCAGCTACCGCGTGGATGGGGTAGCGACCGAGCAGATGTCGCCCGACCAGCTGGCACGCCTGCGCCGCGAGCACTTCGGCTTCATCTTCCAGCGCTACAACCTGATGGAGAACCTCAGTGCCACCGAGAACGTAGCGTTGCCCGCCGTCTATGCCGGCGTGGACGCCGACGCGCGCACCACGCGGGCTCGCCTGCTGCTGGAAACACTCGGCCTGGGCGAGCGGAACACGAACCGGCCCAGCCAATTGTCCGGTGGCCAGCAGCAGCGCGTTTCCATCGCACGCTCGCTGATGAACGGCGGCGCGATCGTGCTGGCTGACGAACCCACCGGCGCGTTGGACCATGCCAGCGGCCAGCAGGTGATGGCCGAACTGAAGCGCCTGCACGGCCAGGGCCATACCGTGATCCTGGTGACGCATGACGCGGCGATTGCCGCCCATGCGTCGCGTGTGATCGAGATCGCCGATGGACGCGTGGTGGCAGATCGACAGGCGCGAGGCCAGCCGGTGCGACCGCATGCAGACGCTTCGGAGCGCGCACCCGCCGTGGCCGCCGACCGGCGCGCCCGCGTCGATGCCATGCGGGAGGCGACGCGCATGGCAGTACGTTCGATGTGGGCCCACCGGCTGCGCACCTTGTTGACCATGCTGGGCATCATCATCGGCGTGGCTGCCGTGGTGACGGTGGTGGCACTGGGCAAAGGCGCGCAGGCACAGGTCGAGTCACAGATCAACGAACTGGGTGCCAGCACGCTGGAGATCTTCCCGGGCACTGATTTTGGCGACCCGCGATCGGCGGAGATTGAAACACTGGTGGTGGCCGACGCCGATCACCTGGCCGCATTGGGCTACGTAGACAGCGTAAGCCCCAACCTGAGCGGTTCGGTGGCCGCGTTGCAGGGCAGCCGGCGTGCCAACACGCAGGTGCTTGGCGTGGGCGCTGACCTACCGCGCGTGCGCGGGCTGCGGCTGAAGGCCGGCCGGTTCTTCACGGATGACGAGGTGCACGCGCATCGTGCTGTCGGCGTGCTCGACCAGAAGGCGGCCAAGGCGTTGTCCAGTGGCAGCCCGGTGGGCAGCACGGTGCTGCTGGGCGGGATGCCGGTGGAAGTGATCGGCGTGGTGGGGACCAGTGCGTTCGCCGGTGGCGCAACGCCGACGGTCTACGTGCCGTACACCTCGGCGGCTTCGCGGCTGCTGGGCAGCCCGCGCCTGGAGAGCATCACCGTGCGGGTGCGCGATGACGTGCCAACCCGTGCAGCGGAGGCATCGTTGGGTGCCGAACTGCAGGGGCTGCACGGGCGTCGTGATTTCTTCATCTACAACGCGGACCAGATCCGCAAGGCGGTGATGAAGTCGAGCCAGACCCTGGCCGCGTTGGTCTCGGCCATCGCGGCGGTGGCGCTGGTGGTCGGCGGGGTGGGCGTGATGAACATCATGCTGGTGTCGGTGAAGGAGCGCGTGCGCGAGATTGGCGTGCGGCTGGCGGTAGGGGCGCGGCAGGGCGACATCCTGCGCCAGTTCCTGATCGAAGCGGTGTTGATCTGCCTGTTCGGCGGGGCGCTGGGCGTGCTGTTGGCCTTTGGTGTCGGCGCGTTGTCGAGCCTGCTGGCGCTGGGCGTGCCGTTCCTGTTCACGCCGGGGCCGGTGCTGGCCGCGTTGGTGTGTTCGTCTGCGATCGGGTTGGGCTTCGGCTACTTCCCGGCACGCAGTGCGGCACAGCTGGACCCTATCCAGGCATTGGCGGCGGAGTAGGGTCGCCCGCGGGGGCACCTGTAGAGCCGAGCCCGCGCTCGGCTGCACTCCGTTCGGCCGCGATGCCCCCTGCGCTGCGCGCAGCAAGCCGGGCATGGGCGCGGCGCTGCCGCTGCTCAGCGCACCTTGCCCTTTATCGGCAGGCTGCCCGGCAGCTGCGAATAGCCGCTGTCACCCCAGTGGCGGGTAATGCGCTGGAAGAACAACGAGTTCGGCACGCGCAGCAGGCAGCCGCGCGCGCCGTCGCCACGATCACTCAGCGTGGTGTAGATCAGGTTGATGTCCACCACCTGGCCACACAGGCCCGGCTTGTCCACGCTCTCCAGTACCTCGATGGTGTCGTTGATGCGGAACGGGCGCGTGGCGACGATCAGGAACGAACAGAACAGGTTGGACAGCACGCTCCATGCGGCGAAGAATGCCACCGCACCGACTGCCATGAAGCCGGTCAGCGCGGTCCACAGCACCGAGCGCGACACGCCCAGGCGCTCCAGTATCAGCAGCGTGGCCGCCAGGTACAGCAGCAGCGCACCGCCGCGGCGCAGGCCTACGTGCAGTTCAGGCGCCAGCCGGCCGCGCTGCCGGGCCTGCACAAGCAACCACGCCAGGGCACGCACCATCAACCAGGCCACCCCGAGAATGACCAGCACCTCGGCCACCGGCACCACCACCAGCAGCCAATCCGCGATCCAGGCAGGCAGTCCGGCCATGAGCGGTCACAGCGTTGCCGCGCCGCCGGAGATGGTCAGCAATGCACCGGAGGTGTAACTGGCGCTGTCCGAAGCCAGCATCACGTAGGCCGAGGCCAGTTCGGCGGGTTGCCCGGGGCGGCCGAACGGCGTTTGCGAGCCGAACTGCTCGACCTCTTCGGCGGCCATGCCTGCCGGAATGAACGGCGTCCAGATCGGGCCGGGCAGCACGGCATTGACGCGGATCTGATGCTCGGCCAGCAGGCCCGCCAGCCCCAGCGTCAGGTTGGCGACGGCGCCCTTGGTCGCAGAGTACGGAAGGATGTTCGGGGTCGGTCGCTTGGAATTGACCGATGCGGTGTTGATGATCGCGCCGCCACCGCGCAGGTGCGGCACGCACAACCGCGTCAGATTGAACACGGCATGGACATTGGTATCGAACGTCCGCTTCCAGTCATCCAGGGTGATGTCGTCGAAATGCTCGTAGTAGCGCTGGTAGGCCGCGTTGTTGACCAGGATGTCGAGACCGTCCAGCTCGCTGGCCACACGATCCACCAGCGAGCGCGCCTGCGCCGGGTCGCTGATGTCACAGGGCACGAGCACGGCCTTGCGCCCGGCCTGATCGATCTGCTGCTGTACATGGCGGGCGTCGTCCTGCTCGCCATCGAGGAACGCGATGGCGACATCGGCGCCCTCGCGCGCGAAAGCAATGGCCACCGCTGCGCCGATGCCGCTGTCACCGCCGGTGATCAGTGCCTTCTTGCCCTGCAGCTGGCCATGGCCGCGATAGCTGTCCTCGCCGTGGTCCGGCCGCGGCTGCATCTGCGCGGTCTTGCCGGGGAAGGATTGCTGTTGGGCGGGGAAGGGCGGGCGTGGGTAGTCGGGCAGGGCCATCGTCACTCTCCGATCGTTGATTGACCCCAGTTTCGCGCCGAACGGGTAAATGACCGGAGGGTACAGTGTCGTGACCGTGTGGACGCGGTCGCGTGCGGCTTCACAACGGATGGGCGATCGTGGTCATGATGCTGTTGGCCGGCTGCCGCGAATCCAGCCGCGTGTGCTGCACGATGATCGGCTGGTCGGATTCGACGAGGGTGGCGAAGCCCATGCCGCGCGGCACCGGCGCCGGGTCCTCCAGGTCATTGAAGCGCAGATGGCAGGTGCGTCGCGCGGGTACGGTGATCCGGTAGGGGCCGACAGGATCGCGGTCCTCGAAGTAGAGGGTCAGCGTGACATGCGCGTCCTCATTGCCGGCATTGAGTACGCAGCAGGTTTCGTGGCTCTGCATCTCCGGTGACGGGCCGTTGCTCCAGGCGGGAATGTAGCCCTCGGCGATAGCCCAGCGTCGATGCCCGATGCAGGAAGCGTTCGTTTCCATGACGCCGTTTTAGCTGGGGGCGTGTTGCCATCGTGTCCAGTGCCCGCAGGGAATCCGTGATGACCATCGGCTACCACGCATCGCATGAGCAGTTCCCGCCCGCCACGCTGTTGGGCCTGGCGCTGCGCGCCGAACAGGCGGGATTCGAGGCCCTGATGTGCTCGGACCACTTCCACCCCTGGACGGCCGCGCAAGGGCAGTCCGGCCATAGCTGGGTATGGGCGGGCGCACTGGCAGTGCAGAGCGCGTTGACCCTGGGCATGGTGACGTGCCCGATGCTGCGCCAGCACCCGGCATTGGTGGCGCAGGCCGCGGCCACCCTGGAGCAGCTGGCGCCGGGGCGGATCTGGCTGGCACTCGGCACCGGCGAGGCGCTGAACGAACGCATCACCGGACAGGCGTGGCCAGCCAAGCGGGAGCGGCAGAAGGCACTGCGCGATGCGGCCGAGGTGATGCGGCGGTTGTGGGGCGGCGAGCAGGTCGACCACACGGGGGGCTTCCAGGTCCGAAAGGCGCGGCTGTACAGCCGGCCAGCACTGCCGCTGCCGCTGCTGGGGGCGGCCGTCACTGAGGAAACCGCACGCTGGATGGGCGGCTGGGCCGATGGCCTGATCACCATCAGCCAGCCACTGGCGCAGTTGAGGCGTGTCGTGGCGGCGTTCGAGGACGGCGGTGGCAGGGGCAAGCCGATGTACCTGCAGGCCAAGCTCTCCTACGCCCGCGCCGAACAAGCGGCGCTGGACGGCGCGATGGAGCAGTGGAGCGCCAACGTGCTCCCACCGGAACTGGCCGAAGGGCTGGACCAGCCCGAACAGTTCGAAGCACACGCCCGATCGATCAGCGCCGAGGAGCTACGCGGGCGCGTGCATGTATCGGCAGACCTGGCCCGGCACAAGGCCTGGCTGCAGGAACTGCAGTCATTGGGGTTCGATCGCATCTACCTGCACAACGTGAACCGTGAGCAGGAACGCTTCATCGATGACTTTGCCGAACACGTGCTGCCCGCGCTGCGCACTCAGGCCCCGTCTGCGGCCAGCCAGGTGTAGCCGTGCCCCTGCAGGATGCAGCGATGATCGCGCAGCCTGGCGCCATGGGCCACCAGCGTGCGCAGCGGGCCGCGCAGGGGCAGATCCACCTCCACCGGTTCGTCGCCGAAGTTGATCAGTGCCAACGCCTGCCGGGGCGCGTCGCCGTAGCAGAGCATCAGCAACGCAGGTGACGGTGGGTCGAGCGCATGTGGCCCCTGCTGCAGCACGGGATGGGCATTGCGCTGCAGCAGCAGCTCGCGCACGCGCAGCAGCAGCGAGCCGGGCGTTCTACGTTGCACCTCGACATTCACCGTCCGGTAGCCGTAGGGGCCGTCTGCCGGTGGCGCGCGCCACGCATGCCGCGGTCGATCGGTGAACCCCGCCCCTGGGCGGCCATGCCAGTGCATGGGCATGCGCACGGCATTGCGTTCGGGCAGCTCCAGGCAGTCACCCAGGCCGATCTCCTCGCCATAGCGGATCACCGGCACCTGGCCCAGCGACAGCAGCGCCGCCCAGGCCATGGCCTGCCATGCGACATCGCCCTCCAGCATCGGTGCAAGCCGGCGGCGGATGCCGCGGCCATAGATGCGCATCCCAGGTTCGGGTGCGAAGCGCTGCATCACCGCTTCGCGTTCGTCCGGCTCCAGCTGCTCCAGGTCCAGCTCATCATTGTTGCGCAGCCAGGCGATGCGGGTGTCCGGCGGCGCCTGTGGGCCGTATTCGGCCATGACCCGCGCCACTTCGCTCGCGTCACCGCGCGCCAGTGCCAGGAAGAAGTGATTGTTGAGGTGGAAGTCGAGCAGGTGCGAGAGGCGCCGCCCCTCGCACAGGAAGTCACCGTAGTGGGATGCGCTGACGTCCGCTTCGCCGATCAGCGGCAGGCCCGGCTGCTGCGCGTCTGCCGTGGCACGCATCGCCTCCAGCAGCCACAGTCCGTCGTCGTGCGGGTCCGCGTGGCGGGCGCGCTCGACCATATACGGGACGGCGTCCACGCGAAAGCCGGCTACGCCGCGCTGCAGCCAGAATTCCATCACCCGCAGCAGTTCGTCGCGAACCGGTGCGTGGGCCAGCTCCAGGTCCGGCTCGTGCCGGTAGAACATGTGCCGGTTGAACGCGCCGGCCTCGGCATCCCACGTCCAGGCCGAGGCCTCGATGGGCGGGAACATCGGCTGCAGGCCGTCGTCCGGTACGTGGTCGCTCCAGAGATACCAGGCGCGCCAGGCCGGGTCGCCCTGCTGCGCGGCGACGAACCAGGGGTGCGCGCTGGCAGTGTGCTGCATCACCAGTTCCACGATGATGCCGATGCCACGTGCATCGGCGGCATCGACCAGGCGCTGGAACGCGGACTCATCGCCGAGGCGTGGATCGATGCGATAGTGGTCGGTGACATCGTAGCCACCGTCACGGCCGGCGTTGCAGTAGAACGGCAGCAGCCACACATGGCTGATGCCGAGCCATTGCAGATGGTCCAGCTTTTCGGTGATGCCATCCAGCGTGCCCCAGCCGCGGCCATTGCTGTCGCGGAACAGGTGGGGGTCGATCTGGTAGATGGCGCGCAGCGGACGCACCGCCATGAGGCTTCTCCAGCACCGTTCACGGGCGAACAGCCTGCTGCCGGGCGTGGCAGCGGCTCGTGAAACGAACGGAACCCTGCCGTGACGCGGCATCCACGGACCGTGCATGCGCCGGCGCGCACAGTGAAGGCTCATCCGCAGCGCAGAGAGGCCTCGTGCATGGCCCGCCGCAAGACGCTCCGCATTGCCACGTTCAACGTCAACGGGATCGGCACGCGCCTGCCGCAGTTGCTGGATTGGTTGCACAGGGAATCGCCGGACGTGGTTGCCCTGCAGGAACTGAAGGCGACCGACGCCGCGTTTCCCGCTGCAGCATTGGAAGAGGCCGGCTACGGTGCGCTGTGGCAGGGCGAGGCGCGCTGGAACGGCGTGGCGCTGCTGGCACGGGGGACCACCCCGGTTGAGAGCCGCCGGCGCTTGCCGGGCGAACCCAAGGATACGCAGAGCCGCTACCTGGAAGCGGCCGTGCACGGCGTCATCGTGGGCGCCCTCTACCTGCCCAACGGCAACCCGCAGCCCGGGCCGAAGTTCGACTACAAGCTGCGCTGGATGGAGCGCCTCATCCGGCATGCGCGCAGCCTGGTCGATCTGCCGCACCCGGCACTGCTGCTGGGTGATTTCAATGTGATTCCCACCGATGCCGACGTCTACGACCCCAAGGCCTGGCGCCGCGATGCCCTGTTCCAGCCCGAGGTTCGCGAGGCCTTCGAGCGGCTGCTCGCGCAGGGCTGGACCGATGCGCTGAGGCAGGTGCACGGCGACGCCACGATCTACACATTCTGGGACTACTTCCGCCAGCATGCCGAGCGCGACCGTGGGCTGCGCATCGATCATCTGCTGTTGAATCCCGTGCTGAGGGAGCGACTGAAGGATGCCGGCGTCGACCGCTGGGTACGCCTGCAGGAAAAGGCCAGCGATCATGCGCCGGCCTGGGTGACAGTGCGCGCCTGATCAGCGCGCGGCGGGGTCTTCGCGCCGCTCGCGGCGCACCCGCTCGCGGGTACGGTACAGGCGGCTGTCGGCCTTCTGGATGGTGTCGGCCACTGGCTCGCCGGGCGTATTGATCGCCGCGCCCATCGAGAACGCGGTGGGTGACAGCGCTGCATGGTCCCGGTACCAGTGTTCAAGCTCGCTCAGACGGCCGTGCGCGGGTGCGACCAGCACCACCATGAACTCGTCGCCGCCCAGCCGCACCACGGTTTCATCCTTGCCGAGGGCGGAGCGCAGGAAGGCCGCGAACTCGACCAGCACGGCATCGCCGCGGCGATGGCCCTGGGTGTCGTTGATGCGCTTGAAATGATCCAGATCGAACATCACGCAGGCCCAGCGCTCGTCGACCAGTTCATCCAGGCGGTGCAGGAAGCGGCGGTTGTAGCATTGGGTGAGTGGATCCTTGAAGGACATCTCGCGCAGCTGTTGTTCCTGCATCCGCAGGGCGGTGACGTCCTGCGCGTGTCCAAGCACATAGGGCGGATCGGCCTCGGTATCGAGCACGTTGTGGTACGCCCAGTAATGGCGGGTTCCATCGGCGGCGATCAGTTCGATCACGCCGGCGTCGGTGTGGTTGGCCTGTATCCGCTTGAGGTAGGCCTTGAAGCCCTCGCGCTTTTCCGGCGGCATCAGGTCACACAGGCTGCGCCCGATCATCTGGCTCTCTTCGAACCCCAGCGACTGCACGGCGGCCGGATTGACCGAGGTCAGCACGCCTTCCAGCGTGTGGGTGCAGATCAGGCCCAGGCTGTAGTGGAACAGCCGGCGGTAGCGTGTCTCGCTGGCCTCCAGCGCGTCCAGTGCGGCGCGCTCTTCGGTGATGTCCTGGATGGCCCCGACCAGCCGCGGGCGTCCATCGACCTGCTGACGTCCCCCGACCACCCGGGTCCAGATCGCGCGCCCGTCGGCAGTGGTCATCGGCAGCTGCACTTCCCAGGAGGTCCCTTCATCGATGCAGCGCTGCACCGCAGTGCGGATGATGGCGCGGCTGTCTTCGCGATAGAACGACAGGGCGGTATCAAGCGTGGGCTGGTAGTTGGCCCGCACGCCGTGGATCTGCTTGGTCTCGCGGGTCCAGCGCACCTCGTTGCTGACCAGGTCCATTTCCCAGCCGCCCACCCGCGCGGCGCGGTTGGTGCGCTCCAGGAAATCCTCGCTGCGCTTGAGCTCGCGATGCAGCGCCTTGGCCTGGCCGACCTGGGCCATCAGCGTGCTGCGCTGCTCGAGCACCTGCGTGGTGACCCGCGCCAGGTGCACCATCAGCTCGCGCTGCGACGGCGACAGCACGCCGGGCATGGCATCGAGCAGGCACAGCGTGCCGATGCGCGCGCCCTGCCCCGAGCCCAGCGGGATACCGGCGTAGTGGCGGATGCGAGGGCCACCGGTCACCAGGGGATTGGTGGAGAAGCGGGGGTCCTGGCGCGCGTCGGGAATCTCGAACAGCCCGTCCTGGCGGATCGCATGGGTGCAGAACGAGATCTCCCGGGCCGTCTCGCTGACGCCTTCCAACCCGATGTTGGCCTTGAACCATTGTCGGTCCTCGGCCACGACCGTGATCAGGCCCATGGTCATGCCGGTGGCGGCGCGCGCGGCGGCGACAATGGCATCGAACACCGGTTCCGGCGGCGTGTCGAGCAGGTTGAGGCGGTCGATTTCGAGCAGTCGTTCGGCTTCGTCCATGGCGCTTTTCAGGGCTGGGTGGCGAGGGCGGTTGCGGCGGCTGTCTGGGGCTACGCTAGTGCGCACGGCGTTATGTATCGCCATGGCTGGGTGATGCCGATGTGAGGCGGCAGCGCCGGCTCAGCGCTCGCTGAGCGAGGCCTGCAGTGCCGTGGCCAGCGCGGCGTCTCCGGACACCAGGTCCTGCCAGCGCAATGCGATGCCTTTGCGCCGGCCTTTTTCGACGAGCTTCAGTCCTTCCGGATCCACAGTGAGCGTGTAGGGCTGGCCGTCGATCTGCAGTTCGCGCCGCAATGGTTTGTCGAGAGGGGTCATCGGCGTCTCTTCACAGACGATGCAGGGGAGCGCGGTCGAATCGATACGTGACGGTGATCACGGATGTGCCAGCGCCAAGGGAAATCGACTGCGCGTGTGATGCCGATGCGAGGCCCCACCACCGGATCCGCCGGAGGCGGCACGCCATCGCTGGCAATGACAATGCCGTGGCTGCCGGTCACCAGGTCGGCGCCGTCGAAACCGCGGTCCAGCCCGAAGGCCTGCGACAGCTTGCCCGGCCCGCTGGCCAGATCGTGATCCCGGCGCGCGGCGGGGCGCAGCTCGTGCATGCGCTCAAGCCCCGCCAGCGGCTCGACGGCCCGCAGCAAAACCGCCACGCCTTCACCGACCTCTCCACAGACCACGTTGCTGCCCCAATGCATGCCGTAAGTGAAATACACATAGAGGTGGCCGGCCTCGCCGAACATGCTGGCCGTGCGCGGCGTCTGTCCGCGATAGGAGTGCGCCGCCGGATCATCACGGCCGGCGTAGGCTTCCACCTCGACGATGCGGCCGGTGCGACCGTCGTCGCGGACCAGCAGCTTGTTGAGCAGCTCAGGGGCGACCTCGGTCGGCGGGCGCTGGTAGAAGCTGCGCGGAAGGATCTGCAGGGAGGCGGGCAACCAGTCCGGCACGGCAGCGGCAGGTTCAGGTGAAGGACCGAGGCACTGTGGCACCGCGCAGGTGAAACGCGCGCAGACAGCGTGTCATCGTGGTGCGGAAGCGGGCGCCAGGGCGGCGCGCCGGGCGGCATAGACCTCGGGCGTCTGCGGCTTGATGAACAGTGCCACCAGTTCCGGATACTCGCGCTTCACCGCCGTTTCGATCCGGGTGATGCAGGCTTCGATCTGTGGGGTCTGCCGGTCATCCTCGAACTCGGCGCTGAGCATGGCCACCACCTGTTCCGGGCCCATCTGCATGGTGGTCACGCCATTGGCGCGACGCAGGTCCGGATCGGTTTCGGCCACGGCCATGATCCGCTCGGCCACCGCCGGATGGGCGGGCTCTCCCACCAGCAGGCCCTTGGTCTCGCGGGCGAGAAGGAAGGCAGTCGCAGCCAGCACGCCGGCGATGCACAACGAGGCAACACCATCGAGCACCGGCATTTCGAGCAGCTGGGCGGCCAGCAGCCCGGCCAGCGCAAAGCCGAGGCCGAGCAGGGCGGCGCTGTCTTCCAGCAACACGGTGAAGGTGGAGGGATCCTTGCTGCGGCGGAACGCTTCGAAATAGCCGAGTTTGCCCTTGGTCCGGCGGAACTCGCGCAGCGCCACCCACCAGGACGCACCCTCGAACAGGATGGAAATGCCCAGCACGCTGTAGCTCAGGGCATGGTTGCGTGCCGGCTCGGGATGGCGGATGTGCTGGATGCCTTCGTAGGCCGAGACGCCTGCGCCGGCCGCGAACACCAGCAGGGCAACGATGAAGCTCCAGAAGTACAGCTCGCGGCCGTAGCCGAATGGGTGCACCGGGTCCGGCGCCTTGCCGGCGCGGCGCAGGCCGTACAGCAGCAGAAGTTCATTCAGGGTGTCGACCAGCGAATGCACGCCCTCGCTGAGCATGGCCGAGCTGCCGGAGATGCCGGCGGCGATGAACTTGGCGATCGCAATGGCGAGGTTGCCCGCGAGCGCGGCGTAGATGACAAGGCGGGAACCAGTGGGAGCGGACATTTCGGCGAGCGGGCGGGGCGGACGCCTGATCTTCGCGGTCGGCGCGTGCCCGCTGCGTGCACGCTACGCTCAGCGCCCCTTGGGGTTGAGATACAACCGCGCACCGTCGGATTCACGGAACCCCGACCAGCGCCCGCCGCCCGACACGCGGAAGCGCCCGAATACCGTGTTGCTGGTATCGGTGAGCAGCAGCTGGTTGCCTGACAGCACCCAGCGGTTGGCCGAGAAGAAGCCGTCCGGGCAGCCGGCGGGTACGTAGGCGCTGTAGCCACCGAACCACTCGATGCTCTTCAGTTCGATGGTGCACGTGCTGCCGTTCTCCTGGCCCAGCGTCCAGCTGCCGAACAGATCGCCTTCGCGCACGCCGCGGCCGCCGCGCTGGCGGTCGTGGTCCCAGTCATCGTTGTTGTCGTGGAAGCCGAAGTCCACGTCCAGCCCCTTGCTTTCACTGCGCGACTCGGACTGCGAGCTGCCGCTGGTGGTGGTCTGCGTGGTCATCGCGCCACTGCTCTGGGTCTGGGTACTGCTGGATTGCGTGGTCTGCTCGGTACGGGAGGTCTGTTCACCGAAGCCGAACGACGCGTCCTGCGCAAGGGCGGGCAGGGCCAGGAAGCACAGGACGGACAGGCAGGCACGGGCAGGAACGGCGGCCATCGCAGGATCCTCGGCAGGGTGGATCGCGCGAGTATCGAACCGGTGGGGTGGGAGACGGCGTGAGGACGCGCCCAAGGTGCTGTCTACTGAAAGGTAGTGCCGGCCGCTGGCCGGCTCCCGCTTGGCGCCCAGAAACCGAAGGAATGCCGGCCAGCGGCCGGCACGCCCCGCAGCCAGGCTTGGCCTGGCTCTATCCTTCGGGTTTCACCCGAGCGACCCGTTTCCGGTACTCGTACACATTGTCGCCGCGGATGCGCTTCTCCTCGCTGCCGGTGACCCGGCCCACCTGCTGGTCCGAGCCGGTGACCGGCTTGGCCTCGATGGCGGTCTCGTGCTCGAAGGAATGCGATTTGTCGGTGTTTCGGTAATAGCGGTACAGCGCCCAGTACAGCGCGGTTGCGCCCGCCGGACCTGCCGCCAACAGCCAGAGGCCACTGTCGTCGCTCATGTGGTTGCCACCAGGAAGGCAATTGCGAGGGCTTCAATGATGGTGCCGGTGGCCAGTGCCGCCAGCAGCATCTTCCATTGCTGCACGGGCACGCTGCCCATGGTTTCGCCGGTACGGCCGTTCACCGCGATGTAGTGCAGCATGCCGCCGTTCTTTCCAGGCTGGTGGTAGGAGTACAGCCACACCGGCAGGTACATCGAGACCCAGCGGGTGCCGTGCACGTCCAGCTGTTCCTGTTCCCAGCGCACGCCACGGTTGTAGCGCCTCACCGACCCTTCCACCTGCGCACGGGCGATCGATAGCAGCTGGTCTTCCAGCCGCGGCCGCAGCTTTTCCACATCCAGGTTGCGTTTTTCAGAGCTGAAGCCGGCCAGGTAGGAGGCGTTCCACTTCACCGCGTTCTTGGTGTCGAACGGCAGGATGGTGTTGATGATGTTGTTGGTGTTGGCGCGGGTATCAAGATTCCCGCGCTCGGCCGAGGATTCCAGTGGCAGGTCATCGACGGTGAAATCCACCTGGCGCTCGACCTGGTAGACATCGGCATCGTACAGGGTGCGCTTGTTCTTCTCGCTGCCCACCGTGTACTCGCGCGTCTTGATCTCGCCCTTGCCAGCCACGGCCGCGCTGACATTGCTGTCGACGATCATGTAGGGCAGGAACACGCCCACCACGTTTTCCGGGGTGAACTGGTCCTTGAACGCCTTCAGCGCGAACATGCGGCGCTTGTCGACGAACTGGCGGATGCGCGCGACCGCATCATCCTTCCTGATATGGAAGGGCAGCACCGCATCGGGCACCGCGCCATTACTGATCTGTTCGTTGACGCCGAACACGTGGCGGCACCAGTGGCAACGCGCCGTCATCGTGCTCTCGGTATTGACCGTGACCTCGGCGCCGCAGCCGGTGCATTTGAACGTCATCAGTGCCGAGGTGTCGGCATCGATGTCACGCGCACCGGAGGCGATGACCGTGCCGCGCAGCTGGTCGATGGCCTCGCCCAGGCCGAATTCTTCCTCGACCCGCGCGCCATGCCATTGGTGACGGCAGTACAGGCAGACGAGGATGTCAGTGCCGGGCTTGGGACGGATGTCGCTGGCGCCGCACTTCGGGCAGCGGTTGAGGCCGTCCTTCAGTTCGCTGGCCGAGGTGTCGATGGCCACCGGGTCAGGCGCTTCCACTTCATCGCGGATGGCCTGCGGCAGTTTCGAGGTGTCCAGCGGGAAGCTGCCGGGCAGGGGAGGAACGTCCTGCGGCGAACCGGGCCCATCCAACGACGCCGCCGGCAGGGGCGGCGGCGTCGCGGGCGCGGATCCGGGCAGCGGCGGTGGGCCGTTTCGGGGATCGGACATGTGGGTCGTGCGTCCTGCCGTTACAGGCCCAGTGCCTTGGCTTTCAGGGCGTCATAGTCGCCTTGGGTGATCAGCCCCAGGTCCAGCATTTCCTTGGCCTTCTTCAGCTTGGCCACCGGGTCGTCCGCGGCCGGGGCGACCGGCTGCTGCATGCCGCCGACACCGAACATCCCCGAGGCCATGCCGACGCCGACCAGGCCTGCGGCACCACCGTTCTCGCCGGCCGACTGGATGCCCTGGGCGACGCTGGCCTGCAGGTTGGAATTGCCGCGCGAACCGGACAGGGCATCGGCACGCTGCGCGGTCTTCAGCAGTTCGCGGGTGTTGGCGTCGTACTCGATCGAAACGATGGCGGTCTTGACGATGGCCAGGCCACGATCGCTCTGCCACTGGTAGGCCTGCTCGACCGCAGCCGACAGGCTCTGCGCGAAGCCGATCGAATCCTGCTGCAACCGGGTAATGCGGTTGCCCTTGCCCGGATCGTTGGTATACAGGCTGAAGGCCGGGGCCAGCGAACCGACCACTTCATTGAACAGCTGGCTGGCGGCGGCGTTGTCCAGATCGGTGAAGTCGAACACCTGGCCGGGCTGCAGGTAGCTGGCCGGCACGAAGTTCTTCACGAACAGGATCGGGTCGACGATCTTCAGCGTGTACGAGCCGCGCGTGACCGCGCCGACCTGCGTGTTGAGGAAGCCGTCGTCCCAGTAGATTTCCGACTGGGTACCGAAGCGGTTGTCCGGCAGCTCCTTCAGCGAAACGAAATAGGCAGCCTGCTGCGAGCCCGGCTGGCCGCCGAACTTGAAGCGTTCCCAGCTCTGCTTGATGAAGGTACTGACCAGGCCGTCGCCGGCGAAGATCGACTGCGAGTTCAGGTCGTCCGAACGCCACTCGTAGCCACCCGGTTCGGCGACGAACGCGGTGATGGCGCCGTCCTGGAACAGCAGCAGGCCGTAGCCCTCTGGCACGATGATCTTCGAGCCGTTGCTGATGATGTTGGACGAGCCGCTGGTGTTGGAGCCGCGGCCGGCGTTGGTGCCGCGCGGCACCGCCGCGAACAGGGCCGCCGTGGAAGGCAGGCCCGTCGGCACGGTGTAGAAGTCCTTCCACTGGTCGGCCAGCACGCCGCCGACCGCACCCTTCACCGCCTGTACCAGACCCATGTCCAACTCCCTGTGATTCAAGGGCAGGCACCATGCCTGCCGAACTGGACTGAATATAGCAGCGGCCAGCGACCGCTGTGGTGCCGGAAGATGAATCCGGATCAGGCGCCGCCGGTGGCCGGCGGGGTGCCCCGGATCGCCTGCAGTACCGCCGCCATGTCCTGGCCTCCCAGGCCCATCTGCTGTGCCCGGGCGAACAGCGCATCGCTGGCGTCGATCAGGGGGGCCTGCATGCCTGCCTCGCGCGCCGCGGCAGCCACCAGCCCGCTGTTCTTCAGCACGTCGGTGATCGAGGCCTGTACGGCGAAGTCTTCCCTGAGCATCTTGTCCAGCTTGATCCGCGATACGTCGCTGGCCATCGGCCCGGCGTTGAGCACTTCGGCAAAGCGCTCCAGGGCAATGCCGTGGACCTCGGCAAAGCGCACGGCCTCGCCCAGCGCGGTGACCAGCGTGATCAGATACAGGTTCACCGCCAGTTTCATGCGCAACGCCGCGGGTACCTGGCCGCACGCCACGCACTGCCGGCCCAGCGGCGCAAGCAGCTGCGATGCTTCTGCAACGTCAGCCGCATCGCCGGCCAGCATGATGACCAGCTGCGCGGACTCGGCCTGAAGCCGTGAACCGGAGACCGGCGCCTCCACGTAGCGCCCGCCGGCCGCGCGGATCTGTTCGCCCAGTGCCTGGGAATACTCCGCCGAACTGGTCCCCATGTTGATCACCAGGCGGCCTTCGACGCGGGCAGCGAACGCAGGGCCGTTTCGTGACAGGACCGCGTCGATGGCCGGGTCGTTGGCAAGCATCAGGACGATCGTTGCGCATGCATCGAACACGTCCCCGGCGGCCGCTGGGACGCGGATGCCGGCGGCGCGGGCGGTGGCATGGTTGCGGTCGGAGCGGGACCAGCCCCAGAGCATGTGGCCGGCGCGCGCCAGGTGCGCTGCCATGGGCATGCCCATGACGCCAAGGCCGATGAATCCGATGGGCATGATGGGCGTCCACTGGCGGCAGGGACGCCATCATGCCACGGCGCCTCGCCGCTACAGCATGTACGGAATCTTGAATGCCAAGGTGAAGTCGGGGGCATCCGGGGTCAGCCCGATGCCCAGCAGTGTGACCAGCGTGGTGTGCGCGTTGAGCGCATAGGTCACGCCCAGGTTCAGTGACGCCGCATTGGCGTCGCTGCCGATCACCTTCATCCACTTTCCACCCTGGAAGCGGGTGGAGGCACGGGCGCTGATGCGGTCACTGAAGGACAGGCTGAGGCTGGTGCGCTCGTTGAATGCAAAGGCGACGCCCGCACCGAAGTAGACCGAGCCGCCCAGTTTCACGTCACCCGGGTTGAGCGTATCGGGATTGCTGTCGATGTCACTGAAGCCACGCGGGAACGAATGCACATAGCCGAGGTTGGCGAACAGGATGGCCGGGTCGGCGGTCTTGACCATCGACAGGCCCACATTGGCCTGCCACACGCCATTGCCGGTGGGCTGTTCCTTGGGCACGGCGAAGCGGATGTAGTCATCGTCGTCTCGCTCGATCACCTTCCAGTCCAGGCCGTAGGGTGCGCGCCCGGTGGGCGCGGTCACTCCGGCGGTGAGTACGGTCTCCGGGCGCCAGCCGCGTTCGCCGAACAGCCGGTAGTTCGCGCTCAGGCCGATGTCGCCGAGGCCGTTGCCGTTGGTCTGCTCCTGCGCGATGGCGGCTGCGGCACCCCCGGCGCCACCCTTCTGGTAGACCGTTCGCCTCGCCAGGTACGGCACATCCAGGTTGAGCGTCAGGTTCGGGCTGACGCCCCAGCGGGCGGCCAGGTTGTAGGTGAGCGAATCGGATTCAACGTTTTCGATGGCGATGTTGCCGAGGAAGATCGCGTCCAGCGCCAGGAAGCCATTGAGGGTGAGCTGCTTGCGGTCATAGCGTGCGTAGGTGAGGCTGTTCTCGACGGTGAAGCGGCGCGAGAACAGCGCCGACTGCTGTTGCTTCACATCATCCACGCTGCGCCGCGATTCCTGCCTTGCCTGCTGTGCCTCGGCGGCGCTGCTGGCATAGCCCTCGGCGCCCGGCGAAGCCTGCGCGGTCGGGCCTTGCTCGCCGGCCGCAGGCGGGGCCATCGGTCCGACCTTCCCGTTCAATCGCGCCTGCATCG
The DNA here is from genome assembly GCF_027854495.1 of Stenotrophomonas sp. PI_27. Classification (NCBI taxonomy): domain Bacteria; kingdom Pseudomonadati; phylum Pseudomonadota; class Gammaproteobacteria; order Lysobacterales; family Lysobacteraceae; genus Stenotrophomonas; species Stenotrophomonas sp. PI_27. Next base: position 228,048 of record NZ_JAJNOF010000002.1, on the reverse strand, counting down.
CCTGCACCTGCATGTCCAGTTCGCGCAGCCGCCGCACTTCCTGTGCGTAGCTGGATTTCAGCTGCTCCAGCTGGTTGGCCAGGGCCTGCACGTCAGCGCCATCATCCGCCGGTGGTGTGGCGAAGGCGGTGCCCGCCAGCGCCGCCAGCGCCAACGGGGTGATCCTCATCAAGGTGTGCATGTTCGTGTCCTGCGTTGTGGAACGCTCCCCCAACGCCGTGCCGCTGTTACCGGCCCGGCCCCATGCCGCGGTTCAGCGCGATTGCCTGGGCCACGTTCTGGCTCAACGGCAGGTTGCCGCCCACGGTGTCCCTTACCAGCTCCAGCCGCAGCTGGTTGCTGGCGATCTGGCCGTCTGCGGCCAGGGCGATGCCCTGGCCGACGCTGCCATTGCGTATCCATTGCTGGACCAGGCCTTGGCCATCCACCTGCAGCTGCAGGCGAGCCTGGTTGCCGTCCAGCACCGCGGCGGCCGACATGCCGGCCGCCTGCGCACTGATCGAATGCAGGCCGTCACCCGGCGGGGCCGGCACCGCGCCATTGCGTACCACCAGCGTGGTCGCATTGCGGGCGACGTTGCCATCCCCGGCCACCTGCACGCTCTGCACCAGGCCGCTGGCATTGGCCAGGCCGCTGCTGTCGATGTGACGACCCTGCGTTTCCGGCAGTGGCGCGTCCGCAGCCGTCACGTGCACGCTGGGCTGGAAGCTCAGCGTCGGGCTGCCGCCGCCGCGGAAGTCCATGCCCAGGGTCAACGCACCCTGCAGCACGCTTCCGTTGCCGGCCTGCCACTGCGAGATCATCGTCACCCCGAACCACGCCACGGCATTGCCGCCCACGGTGTAGCGGCCACGCATCAGGCTCAGTTCGGGATCCGGAATCTCCTTCAGGCCGTGCCCGGGCGCAGCCTCTGCCGGCTGCAGATGCAGGGCGGGGCATGCCAGCAGCAGGACCATCAACAGGCGGTGGCGGAACATGGCGAAGCCTCCTTCAGAACAGGTCGGCGTGGCTGAAGCCGAAGTCGACCAGTTCGGCATCGGTGATGGGCCCCTGTCGCGCATAGAGCGCGCGGGCACTGGGCCGTTCGCTGGGTTGCAGCAGGACCGTGTTGCGATCGAAATCACTGCCGATCACCACGAAAACCGCACGTGATGGCCAGGCGGCCAGGAATTCGGGCAACGCCAGGCTGCGGTTGCCCAGGATCGGATCGGCCACTTCGACCACGCCCTCGCGCACCTGCTTGAGCACCACGAAGTGGCGGAAGCCGCGCACGTCCATCAGCACAAGGCCGGGAACGCGAAGTGTGCGCAGGCGCGCTTCATCGATGCGGTAGCCACGCCCACGCATGCCCAGCGATTCCACATAGCGCTTGATGTCGAGCAGGGAAAAGCCGCGCTCGGCCACCAGCGCCGGATCGGATACCCCCATCATTCCCTCGATCACCGTCGCTTCGTCGGTCTGCAGGTGGTAGGCATGGCGCAGGATCGTCGCCAGTGCAGCGGCCCCGCAGCTGTAATCGGTATGCTGCCGCACCACGTTGCGGTAGCGCCGTTCCTGCATGCTTTCGACCTTCTGCTGCAGCAGCGCGCCGTTGGGCAGCACGCCGGCGAAGCCGACGTCACCCGCCCGTGCAGGCGCACCGCCCAGCAACAGCACGCAGGCCAGCAGGCACAGCGAGAGACGGTGGCCGATCATCGCGTTCTCCGGCAGCAGGGGGGAGCCCCTGTCCCAAGGGGGAGGAGGAACAGGGGCTCCCGGGGACCCGGTCGTTGGCGGACGGCCGGGGTGGTGCGCTTACTCGCCGCTGCCGCCACCGCCGCCGGTGCCGGGCTGGGCGACTGCCAGGGCCAGGCTGTTGCCCTGCAGATTGCCGGTGCCCGCCGCCACGTTCACGCCGATGTTGCCGGAGGCACCCGAGAAGGCACTGCCGGACAAGGCCGACGTGTTGGTGGCATCCACGTTCACCCAGCGCGTGGTGCTGACCGTGCCGCTCAGGCTGGCGTACAGATCGGCCACGCCCAGTTCGACGAACTGGCTGGTGCCGCTTTCACGCGTATCGAAGCCCAGGCCGCCCACCCCCGGCCGGTTGGGGTTCATCGTGGCGTTCTGGATCTCGTTGTCCAGGTCGATGTGGCCGGTACTGTTGCCACCGGGATGCGGCAGGGCGCCGTTCCATGTATCCAGGTAGTAGTTGGCCATCTGGTAGGCGTTGCCGGTGCCGCGATAGGTGCCGGCGCCATAGCCCCAGGTCAGGCCGCTGACGCCGCCATGCAGGCCGACCTGCACGGTATCGGTATAGGACTGCACGAAGCCGGCGTTGCTGACCGTGTTGCCGGTGGACACCTGGTTGGAACTGATGCTCGACTGCGCCATTGCCGTGGTCGCGACCGAGGCCGCGAGCGCGTTCTTCTGCTCGTTGTTGTTGCCCGAAGCGATGTTGACGCCGATGTTGCCGGACGCGCCGCCGAAGGCATTGCCACTGAGGCCGGCGGCGTTGGTGACGCCGGAGTTCATGGTGGCGTTGCCGAACCCCGCCTGGTTGACGAACACCTCGGCGTCGGCCATGCCGAAGCTGAAGGATGCATCGGCAGCAGACAGCGAGGCCGCGTTGTCCTGGGCATTGTTGTCGCCGGAGACCACGTTGAAGCCCAGGTTGCCGGAGGCACCGGCACCGACGCTGTCACCGATCGATGCACGGTTGGTCACCAGGCTGTTGCTGGTGGCGTTGTTGCTGATCGACTGGCGGTTGTCGATCACCGCAATGGCTGCAGAATCGAGGTCGATGTCGCCGGTGATGTTCGGGTCGCCGGAGAAACTGATGTCGGTACCCAGCCGCAGGTCCTTCTCCAGGTTCACGTCGACGCCGTGGTTGTTCTTCTCCTTGCGCTCGTCGGCCTGGATGTTGCTGTGCTTCTGCACATTGACGTTGACGGTGCGGTTGCGCACGTCGTTGTCGGTGTGGTTGTGGGTGTCGTTGCGGGTTTCGCTGACGGTGTGGGTGTGGTTGATGTTCGCGTTGGCGTTCTGGTTGTCCCAGCCATTGGCCGCAGCGGCGGTCGAGGCAGTGGCAATCGCCATGGCGAGCATGGTCCGTTTGACGGTCGCTTTCATGGTGCCCTCTCTCTCATCGGGTGGTGCATTGGTTGGGTGGTCGTCACGGACGGTCCTGCACGACCAGGCCCAGTACATTGGCCGTGTCGTTGGCGTTGCCCGCGATCTGGTTGAGTTGCAGGACACCGTCGAATCCCCGCAGCGCGGTGCTGGTGACACCGGCGCTGCGGGTGCCGGTCGCGGTGCCGTGACCGGCACCCTCCCGCTCCCCTGCGAACGCGTAACCTTCGGCAGCCAGGGCCGTATCGTCGGTTTCGCGTATGCCCTGTCGCGCCAGCGTCGCACTGACGACGTTGAGCGTCGTGTTGGCGGTGCCACTGGCCTGGTTGATGGATGCGATGCCGCTGGCACCGGCCAGTGCCGTGCCGTCGATGCTGGCAGCGGCGTGCATCGGTGCGCCCAGCACGCGGTTGCCGCCGCGTCGTTGCAGGTGGCTGATCGAGACGTCGGTACGTTCGCCGGTAGCGACGCCACGCAGGTTGGCCTGCAGGTTGAGGTCGCCGGCCGCCTGGTTCACCGCGATCGCGCCGCCTGCACCGGCCAGGGCGTGGCCGTCGATGCGGGTCACGTCGAGGTAGGCGAGCATGCCGCTGTACTCGTCGGCCTGCGCCATCAACGGCGTGGCGGACAGGATCAGCAGCAGCCAGCGCACCCGCTTCACTTGCCACCTGCCGGGGCCGGGCCCTGCAACGGGAACTGGGCGAGGGCGCCGCGCACAGTATCGGCGACACCGCGGGTGCTGCTGCCGACCGCGCCGAGCGGGCCACCCAGGGCGCCCCCGAGACTGCCGCCGACAGTGCCGTCGCCACTGCGGCCGAGCGTGCCGCGCAGGGCCTGCTGGGTGATCCGTCCGACGGTGGTGCCACCGGGTGCGGCGACGGACGGTGCCTGGCCTGCACCGATGCCGGCATACTCCTGTTCGCTCAGTTCATCCATCCCGCTCGCCGCACCAGCGGTGCCCAGGGCCATGGCGATTTCGCGCTGCGGCTTGGGATCGGCGATCAGCGCCATGCCCGGCGGTGCCATGCGATAGGCTGGCCGCGCCGCTACGTCCCGCAACAGCACGATCTCGCCGGCCTGCGCCTTCACGCCCTGGCGGGCACCGGACGCGGAGGCGCCGGCGCCGATCGACAGCAGGGCCAGTGCCAGTGCTGTGGCGGGGCCGCGAAACAGGGTGGTGCCGTTCATGCCGACCTCCCGCGATGGGTGCGGCGGAACAACGCATCAACCGTGCCAACCTCGAAGTGTCCGGCTGCCAATGCCCTGGCCGTGCTGCGCTGCACGCTGCTGCTGCCGCCGTGTTACAGGCACGTCGCGGGATTGTTGGGATTTCGGAGCCCCAGCCACCGCAGGGCTTGGGCGGCGGACGACTGTCGCAGGGGTGTTACAGGTCGCGCCGCAGTGTGAAACGGCGCCGCTTCAGCCGGGAATTTCTTGACGCACTGCTCATTGCGCCGCCGTTTAGGGAGGCGCTAGGATCCGCCCAACAAGGGCCGCCGCGGTGGCCGTAGAGGTCCCGGCGGGGGGCGGCACGCCGGTGATTGCCTGACAGTCCGCCGACGGTGTCCGGATGCTGGGGGAAGCATGGCAGCGGTCCCGGAGGCTTCTACGTCACGTTGCGTGCTCTGGTTCGGCGAGCCGCTGGCGGACGAGCGCAGTGCGCTGGCGGCCGCAGGCTGGTACGTGCGCCGCATCCATCCCGACCCGGCGATGGCGATCGGGCTGCGCGGGCGTGATCGGCTGCTCGCCGTGCTGGATCTTCGCCATCTGGATGCGCCCGCACTGCAGTTGCTGGCGCCATGGATCGAACAGCACGCGCATCTGCCGTGGCTTGCGGTGCTGCCGCCCGGTGCGGGGCCTACGCCTGCGGCGTGGCTGCCCTTGCTGCAGCGTTGCATCTCGCGGTTCACCCTGCCGTTCGGCCTGCAGGACCTGGTGGCTGCCATGCGCCAGCAGTTCGACGCCGATGATCCATCCGCCGACGAAGTGTGCAACGGGCAAGGGCCGCGCACACTGATCGGCGAGAGTCCTGCGCTGCACGCGGTGCGCACCGTGCTGCACAAGTTCGCGCCGGTGGAACTGCCGGTGCTGGTCACCGGCGAAACCGGCACCGGCAAGGAACTGGCGGCACACGCGCTGCATGCGCTGTCGGGGCGTGCCGGCAGGCCGTTCATCGCGGTCAACTGCGGTGCCATTCCGGCCAGCCTGGTGCAATCGGAGCTGTTCGGCCACGAGCGCGGCTCGTTCACCGGTGCCGACAAGCGCCAGATCGGCGTCTTCGAAGCCGCATCCGGCGGCACCGTGTTCCTTGACGAGGTGGGCGACCTGCCAGCCGAAGCGCAGACCAGCCTGCTGCGCGTGCTGCAGGAAGGCACCTTCGAGCGCGTCGGCAGCAGCCAGCCGCTGCGCGCGGACGTGCGCGTGCTTGCTGCCACCCACGTCGAACTGGAACACGCGGTGGCGCAAGGGCGGTTCCGCAGCGACCTCTACTACCGTCTGAACGTGCTGCGCCTGCTGATGCCGCCGCTGCGCGAGCGCGGCGCCGATGTGCAGCTGCTGGCTGAACATTTCCTGCGCTGCTTCCGGCTGCGCCACAGCGTGCGTGCACGTGGCTTTGCACCCGCTGCGCTGCAGGCGATGCGGCGTTTCGAATGGCCCGGCAACGTGCGCGAACTGCTGAACCGGGTGCAGCGGGCGGCGATCATGGCCGAAGGCGAGCTGATCAGCGAGCGTGACCTCGAACTGGGTGGGCCGGTGAATGCGCCGGGGGCGATGTTGCACGATGCCCGCGGCCAGGCCGAACGCGATGTGCTGCTGCAGACCCTGCGCCAGACCGGCTACAACGTCTCCGAATGCGCGCGGCAGATGCAGATCTCGCGGGTGACCGTGTATCGCCTGTGCCGCAAGCATCGGCTGGAGCTGCCGGCGCAGCGCTGATCAGCCGGCCGGCACGTGCTTGAACAGGCGCAGTGGCCTGCCTGGAAGACGCTCGATCACCCCCTTGGCCTCCAGGTCCAGCTGCACGGCCTTCAGCCACCAGCCCGCCGTGGCCCCTTGCGGAAACAGCGAAGCGGGCAGGTGCGGCAGCAGCGCCTGCTTCGCCTGCGCCACCGTCATCCCGGGAGGTTGCCTGGGCAAGGCGCGCAGCAGGGCCGCGCGCATGGCTGTGTACTTGGCCCGATCCACGCGCTGGATGTGCCCGGGCGTGGTGATGCTCTCGATCTCGATCCGCTCGGGCTCAGGCATGGCTGTCTCCCGCGATGTCGATGCGTGGGCTGCGGAAGCCCATGGCGATCCACGCCTTCAACAGCCGGGCATAGAACCGCAGCGAGTGGGTCTTCAGGTTGGGCACATCGTCGGGAAGGACAGACGCGTCGGGAAGATCGTTGACCATCGTCCGCATCTCCACGGCGGGGCGTAGCGCGTCCGGCCACAACAGGCCATACAGGCTCAGCCAATGGCCACCGCTGAACTCCAGGAAGAGGGGCGTATTGCAGCAGCCCGCCACGACGCGGCGGCTGCCGGCCGTGCTGGACAACCGCCACGCGTGCAGCCGGGAATGCCCGGCGTCGATGCGGACGCGATCCTTGCGCTGCATTACGAAATGCGTCTGGCCCTGAGGCCCCAGCACCTGCGGTGCGCCGGGCACCGCCTGCATCCGGGCGCCGGCCCTGCGGCAGCTGTCGCAGCAGCATTCGACGGTGGCGATGGGACGGCCGGTGGTGGTCAGGCGGACCTGGCCGCACGTGCACGCAAGGGACTGTTGGGAGGGCATCTGCATCTTCTCCTGGGGTACTCAACCTCTCGACGAACGGGCGCGTGGAAAATCGACACCACCTGCCTTCAGGGTCGCGACATCCGGTAGCGGATGCGGTACAGGTCCAACCCTGCACCGTCCGCGCGCCGCGCCGAATAGGTCAAGGTGTCGGGTTGCGAGCCATCCAGCATCGCGCCGTAGCTGTCGCCGGAGGCTTCGTTCAAGGGCGAGGGCAATGCATGGCCTGCGTCATAACGGCTTCCACGCGCGTAGGCAATGAACTGGCGCACCGGTGCACTGCCGAAGTCCTGGGCACGGGCAAACACCACCGTTCGCCCGTCGCCCAGGAAGGTGGCATCGAACTCTTGGGCAGGGGTATTGATGCCGCCAGCCAGCGGCCGTGCCGGCTGCGCGACGCCGCCGATCATCGCCGCGCTGTAGAGGTCATGGCCGCCGGCACCGCCCGCACGATCGCTGGAGAACAACAGCGTACGACCGTCTGGCGAGAGCATCGGCGCGAACTCATCGGCCGCGCTGTTCACTGCGGGGCCAAGATTGACTGGCTCCCCGAATCGACCGTCGCTGCCCATGCTGACCCGATACAGATCGTCGCCGCCCTGGCCGCCTGCTCGATCCGAACAGAAATACACCACGCGGCCATCGGCGGAAAAGGCGGGATCGAAGTCACGGCCCGGCGTGTTGAACGAGACCGGCGTCGCCGGCTGCCAGCGCTGCGCATCGTGGTGGGAGACCCAGATGTCATACCCGCCCGGACCGCCGGGCCGGTTGCGGCTGAACCACAGTGCGGTTTTTCCGTCCGGGCTCAAGGTCAGTCGAATCTCGTCGTACTGCGTGGATGCAACAGCCGGGGCAAAGCGTTCGGCGGGGCCGACGATCTGCAGCGGCCTTGATTGAGACGCGGCAGGCGACGCAGCAACCAGCAGCATCACGGCCAGCAGCGCCTTCATGCGCGTCGCTCGAAGTCGCTGACCCAGTTGGTTTCCCAACTGCGTCCACCATCAGCCGAGGCCGCCTGTTCCCAGCGCGCCGAACGCGGGGTGATGCGTGACCAGAGCACCCGCGTCTGGATCGCGCGACCGTCGTGCAGGTCTTCGCCGAAGAAGCGCCCGACACCGGCCTCGAAGCCACCACGCAGTGGCGCGCCGATCCGGGTCGGCTCCCGGCCATCCAGCCACCAGCTCAGCCAGTGCTGCCCGGTTGCGTCCCAGGCGCGGATGCCCATGCCGCGCAGGGGCGCCCCAGGCACGTCCATCAGGTTGTCACCCACGTTGCCGAATCCCCCCAGCACCGGCCAGTTGTGCAGGGTGCCGTCGAACGTCTCCCAGGCGTCGCTGCCTGCCAGCCGAGCACGCAGGCGGCGATGGCGCACGTTCCAATGGCCCGCCAGGAAATCGAAATCGGTCGGCGCATCCGGCAGCGCCGGAAGTGCCGACGGCACCGCAGCGGTGCGGTGGAACCAGTTGCGCCAGTTCACTTCCCAGTGCGCGCCCCCATCAGCGGAGAAGGCCTGTTCCCACCACGGCACTTCGCCATGGATGTCATGCCAGCGGAACCAGACGTCGATGGGGCGCCCCTTGAAGTGGTCGCGTCCGCGGAAGCTGCCGCCATCGCCGTCGAAGGCGCCCCGCACGGGCGCTTCGATATGGGCAGGGTTGCGGCCATCGATCCACCAGATCGACCACGTGGACGACACTGGATCAAACGCACGCACGCCCAGGCCCCTATAGGGACCGGAGGGCAGCGCCATGACGTTGTCATCGATGGTGCCGAGCCCGCCCAGGGTGAGCCAGACCGCGCTGGCGCCGGTGAATGCCTCCCAGCGGGTATCGCCCACCAGGCGCTCCTTGAGGCGTTGGTGCCGGACCTGCCAGTTGCCCTGCAACCATTTCCAGTCAGCGGTGGGGCTGGCCAGGGCCCACCCGGAGGGCAGCGCGCTGGACGCTGTCGCTGCGGCCACGGTGGCCAGGAACTGCCGTCGATCCATCTGCGTGATCCGTTGCCGAAGGTGCTTCCATCGTTGCGGGTGCGAGGGGGATTGACCACGCGGATATCGGGGCTCAGGCTAAGCCACACTTATGGTGACCCAACGCCAGCTGCCATCGCTTGTCGCCATCCGCGCCTTCGAGGCGGCGGCGCGGCTGGGCAGTTTCGCCCGCGCGGCCGAAGAGCTCGATACCAGCGCAGCATCGGTGAGCTATCACGTGCGCCGGCTGGAGGCGCAGACCGGCACCTGCCTGTTCCTGCGCCATGCACAGCATGTGGAATTGACCGCCGCCGGTGCGAGCGTCGCAGTGGAGGCCACCCGGGCCTTCGACGCGCTGCGCGCCAGTTTCATGCGTGCCGCTGACATGGATGCAGCACGACTGCGCCTGTCCGTTCTGCCGACGCTGGGCACCAGCTGGTTGACGCCGCGCCTGGGCAGTTTCCGCGCGCGCCATCGGAGCATTGTGCTGGAACTGGACCTGTCGGCAGAACCGCAGGACCTAGCCGCCGGGCGTTTCGATGCCGCCATCCGCAACGGGCAGGGTGCGTGGCCCGGGCTGCAGGCCACGCCCCTGTTCCCCAGCATTTTCACCCCGCTGTGCGCACCGGCGCTGCTGCCGGCGGCGGCCGGGCTCGGTCGCCGGGCGCTGGACGTTCCGCTGCTCGGCCGGCGCGACTGGTGGGCCCTGTGGTTCTCCGCACAGGGTGCAGTTCCGCCGCCGGCGGAGGAGAGCTTCGTCAGTCCCTTTGCGGTGGAGCATCTGGATATCGGCGCCGCCATTGCAGGTCAGGGCATCGCCATCGGCTCGCCGATCCTGTTCCAGGCCGAGCTCGACAGCGGCCGGCTGGTGCAGGCACATCCGGGTGTGGCCGGCGACGGGCGCAGCTTCTGGTTCGTGGCGCCCACTGCACGGAGCGGCAGCGCCAAGGTCACTGCATTCCGTGACTGGCTGGTCGAGCAGGCCGGCGAAGCGCGGCATGCAGCACGCCATCAACTGGCCCGCGCCAGCCTGCCATGAACCAGAGCCCCGAACTGCTGCGGCGCCTGCTGCGCGCCAAGGACCGGATCGACCACGCCAGTCACGAGGACTGGCCAGTGGCCCGCCTGGCCGAGGTCAGCGCCGTATCTGCCGCGCATTTCGCGCGCTCGTTCAAGCAGGCCTTCGGCCTGCCACCGCATCGTTACCTGCTCAGCCGCCGCATCGAACGGGCAGTGGCGATGTTGCGTGACACCGATCTTCCGGTCACCGAGATCGCCGCGCAGACCGGCTGGAGCAGCCTGGGTACCTTTGGCCGCATCTTCCGCGACATCACCGGTGACAGCCCGGGCAATGTGCGGGAGCGCGAGCGCACAGGCCAGGCGAGGTCCGCCAGCGTGCCGGAATGCCATGCACGCGCCGCGCAGCGCCCGGACCTGAAGACCGCAGTTTTGGAGAAGCGCCGTCGCCAAGCGGTTGCTAACGTGGGCCCCACCTGAGGGAGGTCCCATGACAAACACGGTGAACACGGTCGGCCTGTATGTACGCGACCAGGATGAGGCGCTCGCGTTCTACGTCGGCACGCTCGGCTTCGAAGTGCATACCGACGTGCGCAATGGCAGCTACCGTTGGCTGACGGTACGCAGCCCCGGCCAGGATGGATTCCAGCTGGGGCTGTTCGTGCCCGGTCCACCTGCCCACGACGCGGCCACTGCACAGGCGCTGCAGCAGCTGGTCGCCAAGGGGGCGATGCCGCCGCTGGTACTCGCAGTGGAGGACTGCCGCGCGCGCTACGCGGAATGGCAGGCAAAGGGCGTCGAGTTCACCCAGGAACCGGTTGAACGCTACGGCGCCATCGATGCGGGGTTCCGCGACCCGTCCGGCAACGGCTGGAAGATGATCGAAGCCCGCTCCGAAGCGAGGCGCCGTCCATGAGCCGGGGTCGCTGGGCGCGGCCCGTGCATCGCTGGACCTCGATCGTCTTCACCCTGGCGGTGATCGCCAACTTCGCCGTGCGTGGGCTGGGGCACGGCGAGCCTGCAGCGTGGATCACCTATTCGCCGCTGCCGCCGCTGTTCCTGCAGCTGTTCACTGGCCTGTACCTGTTCGCGCTGCATTACGCCGGGAAACGCCGCAGCGCCGCACTGGGCGCTGCGGGCTGAGGCCGCCTCAGGCGGCGACGTCGGCGGCGTAGGCCGCAAGCAATGCCGGCAGCTGCTCCATGCGCTGGAAGATCACTTTCGCGCCCGCAGCGCGCAGGGCCTCGGGCGTACTGTGGTGCGGGCCGCCTTCGCTGAAGCCGAACACGGTGGCGCCAGCGGCAACGCCGGCAGTGGCGCCGGTAACGGTGTCCTCGATGACCGCACAGCGCGCCGGGTCCACACCCAGCGCGGCGGCCGCGGCCAGGTACACGTCCGGGTGCGGCTTGGTCCGCGGCATGTCCTGGCCGCTGAACACGTTGTTGCCGAAGGCATCCAGCATGCCGACCTTGCCCAGCTGCAGTTTGACCTTGAACAGGTCGGCGCCGGAGGCGCAGGCAATGCGGCCACCGGTAGCCGCAGCAATCGCACGCACGGCCTCGGGCGCCCCCTGGATCGGCTCCAGATCCCGTTCCAGCGCCCGGTTGCGCTGCTGGCGGAACTCCTCCAGCCATTCCTCGGTGAACGGCTTGCCGGTGCGCTCTGCGATCAGCCCGGCCAGATGGGCCACGGACTGGCCGAGGAAGACTTCACCCGCCTGCGCCGGGGTCAGCGCCCAGCCGCGAGCGGTCAGCATTTCCGAAAGCACCCGGGCCACCAGTGGCTCGGAATCGACCAGTACGCCGTCACAGTCGAACAGCACGGCATCGAAGGGGAAACGGGACATCTACTACTCCGGAACAGCCAAAAGGGCGAAGTGCCCGTCATTTTCCCACAGCAGGGCGGGCAGGGCACGCTGGCCACAGGAACGCTAGACTGCCGGGGACACCCTGCCCAGCGCCTGCACGGGAATACGACTTGAACCGATTGCGATCATTCTTCGGTGCTTACCCCATCCAGTTCGCGATCGCCGCCAAGCTCTACGTGCTCTGCCTGGACCTGCCCGTAGCCCTCCGCCTGATCGCATTCGGGTATCGCCTGGGGCCGCCGGAGGCCTCGCGTGAAATCGGCAACGCGGTGGCTGAGCTCGGTTTTCGCCTGAGTCTGTTTGCCGGGGCGGCGGTACTGGTGTCGATGCTGCTGTTCGGGCGCCGCGGCGCGCTGCGGATCCGCCACCCGGTGATCGCTTCGATCGCCCTTTTCGGGTTGCTCGTCGTGCTGGATCGCGCCCTGCGCATTCCGATGGCGCAGTTGCCGTTTCCAGTCTGCAGCGTCGCAGCCATCAGTCTGGTTCCGCTTGCGCACGCACTGGTCCTCACGCTGCTGGCCATGGTGCCGGCGCTGCTGATGCAGCGGCGCATCCGTGCCGAGGGCGTGCACCATCACCTCATCAGTGCCAGCATCGCCGGCGCGGTGACGCTGGTGGCCGGTAGCTGCCTGCTTCCCATCCTGGCGTTGCACTTGCCTGCGGCAATCTCGCCTGGCGAGTTCATCATGCCGGTTTTCGATGGGCCCGCGCAGTTGCAGATTGCCAGCCTGATCCTGCTGGTGTGCTGCGCACTGGCCACGTTTGCCGGCCTTTGGGCCAGCGAGCTGTCACCGCGACCCGCATCGATGCTGCGCACGATGGTGGTGTCGCTGGTCCTGCTTGCTACCTCCCTGCTGATCAGCCTGGCCGGCGTGGCGTATCTGCTGCGAATGCTGTCCGCTGGGATACCGACGATCGGGCGCGGGCTTGCCTTGGTCGTGCTCCTCGGCGCCGTACTGCAGTTCCTGTTCGCCAGAGTGCTGGCGTCACGATGGCTGCGCGTACAGGCATCGTGACGTTCCTCTACCCGCCGATCAGCCCAGGTCACACCCGGCCGGCTGCGGCCAGGTGGTGGCCGGCAGCATGTTCTTCAGCGAGGCCGGTGCGTTGATCGCCACGTAGCTGGCGCCCAGCAGCTCCTCCAGATCGGCGATCGTCACCAGGTAGTTGTCCAGGCTGCCGAGGTTGGCCTCGTTGGGGATGATCCAGCTGATCGCCTTGGCGGTGCCGGTGTTCGGGTCGCGGGTGATGATCGTTTTCCAGAAGAACTCCGGCGTCGGGATGCCGTGGCTGGCCAGGAAATAGTCGTTGGCAGCATCGCCGTACACCACGCCACCGTAGACGTCCACCGGCGCGATGTCGCGGTAGCACTCGGCCACGTTCTCGGCCTTCACCCAGATGCCCTGGTTGAAGCTGGACACCTGCGGCACGATGTTGGTCATGTAGTTGGCGCGGCGGATGTAGGTCGCGTCGTAGTCCATGTGGTTGGACGTGACCAGGTGGCCACGGTCATAGCCGGACTTGATGCTGGCATAGGACGCGGTGCTGGTCTGGCCCAGGCAGCCGGCCGGCAGGTCCGGGTCCTTGTAGAAGCTGGACGGCCGTGCGGCGGAGCCGGTATCGGCCGTGAGCGTGTACTCGTAGCGGGTGGCGCTGTGGATGCTGCAGTCATAGGTGAGCACGAAGCCGCCCTTGTTGAGGGTGACCACCTGGGCCTGGGCAGCGCCGGCGACGGCGCTGAGGACGAACGCGAGGAAGAAGCTTGCAAGGCGCATTGCGGTTCTCCGGCAGAAGATTCAGGACGCAGCCACCCGTCACGCCCTGGCCGTGGCAAGGTCATGCGGAGATGCTGCGGAGACGGGTGCTGCGGATTGCGGTGGGACCTGACCGCGCTGTTGGGCCATCAGCCCTGCGGTGTCGTAAGCGTCACAAGCTGTCGTCTTTCGGTCAACGACGAAAAGACGAAGCTGTGACCGCCCGCAAGCACTGGAGAGGTGTCAGATCACGCGGCCGGTGGCTGACATGCGCGCGTGCTAGGCGTCGTAGCACAGCGTGTACGCGACTCGATACCATGCGAGGCACTGGGGAAAGCCGTGGCATCGAGCGTGGGGAACAATGAGCAATGAGATCTTTGCGGGGGCCGCTGTTGCCGCCCTCATCGGAATGGCAATCGTGGCTGCGCTGCGTCGACAGAAGCGTCCGCCACATCGCAGCTTCAAGTGTGGGCGATGCGGCAGCGCGGCACTGCACGACGCACGTACCATCGGCGCCTGGCGGGACGGGAAGCAGCGGTTCTACTGCAGCACCTGTCATGCAGGCTGGTTGCGATCACGCCCGCAGGTCGCCACATCGCGCCGTAGGGAATCCGGGTGCTTGGGCGCCGTCGGCATGGTTGTGTTGATGCCGCTGGCGGGCCTTCTGGTATGGGTGATCCAGCGCGCCTGAATCTGATTTCGTATCGTCCCCTTTGGGATGCCGGGTCCCAAGGCGCCATGCTGCGTCGCAAGGTGCCAGCCACCATGCGCACTGGTACGGTCCGATCCGTTGCACCACCACCGACGGGGAGAGACGACGATGCGCAAGGTATTGCTGCTGTTGATCCTGCTGACCGGGCTGGCGCCCACGGCCCATGCGGCCACGGTCAAGACCACCCATCGCACCCTCCCGGGCTGGGATGGCACGCCCCTCGGGGCCTTCGTCATCGAACCCCAGGACGGCGGCGTTGGGCGCTATCCGCTGCTGGTGATGCCCAGCAGCTGGGCTGTCCCCAGCGTGGAGTACGTGGGGGTGGCGCAGTCGCTGGCGCAGCGCGGCTATGTGGTCATCAGCTACAGCTCGCGCGGCTTCTGGGAGTCGGGCGGCAGCATCGACATCGCCGGGCCCGCCACGGTGGAGGATGTCAGCGCCCTGATCGACTGGGCGCTGGCCAACACCCGGGCCGATCCGGCAAGGATCGGCGTCTCGGGCATCTCCTACGGCGCCGGTACCAGCCTGCTGGCCGCAGCGCGCGACCCGCGCATCAAGGCGGTTGCGGCGCTGAGCGGCTGGGCTGACCTGCAGGCGTCGCTGTACAGCAACGACACCCCCAGCGCGCAGGGCATCGCCCTGTTGGTGGCCGCAGGGCTGGCCACTGGCCGCCCCGGGGCGGAACTGGCCACCATCAACCGCAATGTGCTGGTCGGCAACTATCAGGGGGCGGTGGAGTCATTGCTGCCGGTGGCGGCGCAGCGCAGTCCCGCAGCCAGCCTGGATGAGATCAACGCCCACCGGCCTGCGGTGTTCCTGGCCAACGCCTTCAACGACAGCCTGTTCCCGCCGGGCCAGCTGGTGGACTTCTTCAACGGCCTGAAAGGACCCAAGCAGCTGCAGCTGCGCCATGGCGACCACGCGCTGAACGAGGCCCTTGGCGCGTTCGGCATTCCCAACGAGGTGTATGCGGCCGTGGGCGACTGGTTCGATCACTACCTGAAGGGTGAAGCCAATGGCATCGAGCGCCAGGCGCCGGTGCAGCTGAAGTCGGAGAAGGGCAGCTGGAGCCACTATCCGGACTGGCAGGCGACGCAGACGGGCGCCGTCAGCTACGGGCTGACCGCGCCGAGCGGGCTGCTGCAGCCCACCGGCGGATTGGCGGCGAACGGGGGCGGCACCGGCTGGAGCTACCGCATCGGCAGCGGCCTGCTGACGGCCGCCAACTCCGGCGTGGTGATGGCATCGGGCGCGCTGCAGATGATCAACCTGCCGCCAGGCGCCTATGTGCCCTTCGTCGGCCGCAACGCCGCCGGTGTCTGGCAGGGGCCGGTGTACTGGAGTGCACGCCGTCTGGATGGCGCGCCGGAAGTACGGATGACGGTCACGCCAAGCCGCGCCGACACCACGCTGTATGCCTATCTCTATGCCGAGGACGTGCTGGGCAATGGCCAGCTGATCAGCCACAAGCCGTACACCCTGCGGGGTGCCACGCCGGGCCAGCCCAGGACCATCGACCTGCGATTGGAAGCCAGCAGCTGGAACATTCCGGCCGGCAGCCGCCTGACCCTGGTGGTGGATACCGTGGACCTGCGCTATGCGGGCATCAGCCAGCTGGGCGGTACGCTGACTTTCAGCTCCCCGGCCAACGCGCCGTCGGTGCTGAAGGTACCCTTGCATTGAAGCAGGGCGCGCCCGCTGGGGCGGGCGCGTTCCTTTGGGCTGGAAGACTGCGCCACTGGTGTTGCTTCCGGGCAAGGAGTGATGTTCCGGATTGCCGCCATGAAGGCGACATGAGGGACACGGCAGCGCTGGAGGCGTGGCTCTCCGGACAGTGATCAGGTCCTGCTGGACTGCGGGCGCCGCTGTGCGGGTGCATTAAACCTTTCTGCCGGCAGCGGCATCCAACCCGCCATGAGCACGGCATCCGCTGCGGCTCCACTGGAGGAAGGACCCCTTCGATGCGCCTGCTGCCACGTACTGCGTTCCAATGCACGATGCTGATCCTGCTGGTGGCTCCCGCGGCGGGTGCTGCGGTTACCGACATTCCCTTCGAGCAGGGCAAGGATCACCGGATCTATGTGGAGGGCACGATCAACGGCTCGCGACCGCTGCGCTTTCTCGTCGATACCGGCGCCTCGGCCGTGGCCGTGGCCCGGCGCATCCAGCAGGACGCGAGACTGGTCATTGACGACCGGAGCGAGAACACCGGCTCCGACGGGGTCACGTTCCTCGACTACAGCACGCACAACGTGGTCCAGGTCGGTCCGGTGCGGAGGCCGATGGGGGCCGTAGTGGTCGACTACCAGGGGCGGCCCTTCGATGCGGTCCTGGGCTGGACGTTCTTCCAGGGCAAGGTGCTGGAGATCGACTACGACCGCAGCCTGCTGCGCGTGCACGACGGGCTTCCCGATCTCACCGGGTATACCCAGGCCCACGTGCGCTGGATCGACAATACCCCGGCCGTCCAGGTCACGCTCGGCAATGGCAGCGATGTCTTTGCTCCTTGGCTCGCGCTGGACACTGGCAGCAATGGCAGCATCGACCTGACCTACGCATTCGGCGCCCGCCATCATCTGCAGCAGGCATTTCCGGAGCGGTTGGGCACATCACAGTTCAGCGGCAGCGCCGGGCGGAAGATCCGTGCGGTGGATGTCAGGGTACCCGTGGTCGCCATTTCGGCCCTGCCGCTGAACGGGGCGAAGGCGTCGATCACGATCGACAACGACGGTTCCAGTGGCGATGGGACGCTCGGCAGCGAAACCCTGCAGCAGTTCAACATCATGCTGGACACCCGTTCCGGTGCCATCTATCTGCGGCCGAATCGGCGCTCGGCCACCCATCGGCCGGAATGAGCGAGCGCGTTGTGCGTTCAGCGCCGGACATCTGCGCCTGCATTGTCCAGCAGCGCCAGCACCTGCGCCTCAGCGACCGGATTGAAGTCGCCGGGGATGGAGTGCTTCAAGGCGCCTGACGCCAGTCCGAACGCCACCGTGCTTTCCGCGTCGAATCCGGACAGCAATCCGTGCAGGATGCCGGCAGCGAACGCGTCGCCGCCGCCGATCCGGTCGACGATGCCAGGCAGGGGGCGCGGTGGTGCCTGCGCCCGCGTCCCGTCGCGTCCCAACAGAAGCGCGCCCAGGCGGTGATGGTCGGCACTCGCCACGTCGCGCTGGGTGCAGGCCAGCCACTGCAGGTGCGGGAAGGCGGCAAACGCGGCGGCCGCAGCCGCTACGGTTCGGGCGACCGCATCGTCCTGCGCAAAGTGCAGCCCCAACACCCGTTCAATATCCCGGTGATCGGCAAAGACGATGTCCGCCCCGGCGAAGAGCTCGCGCAGGATCGCCGCGGCGTCGCCGTCCCAGCGTCGCCACAGCGAGGGACGGTAATTGCCGTCGAACGATACCCGGACACCGGCCGCGCGAGCCGCATGCACGGCACCCAGCACCGACTCGGCCACGTTGGCGCCCAGCGCCGGGCTCACGCCCGAGACATGCAACAGGTGCGCGCCAGACAGCAGAGCAGGCCACGGATGATCCTTGGCACTGCTGTTTGCGAATGCGGACCCGGCCCGGTCGTACACCACTTCACTGGCCCGCTGTACCGCGCCGGTTGCCAGGAAGTACAGGCCCATGCGTTGATCCTCCACTTCACGCACGCCGGCCACGCCCACGCCATGCCGCCGCAGCTCGGCCACGGCATGCCGGCCCAGCGCGTTGGCGGGTACCGTGCTGACCATCTGCACCTCGTGGCCAAGGTGGGCCAGCGAGACCGCGACGTTGGCCTCGGCGCCCCCCACATGCACCTGCAGCTGCGGCGCCTGCAGCAGCAGTTCACGACCGGGCGCGCCCAGGCGCAGCAGCAACTCACCGAAACAAACGACGCGGCTCATCGGTTCTCTCTCACTCGGGGGTGGTGCAGCCCAGCATGCGCAGATCGATGGCATCGGCCATGCGCCGGTAGCCTTCGTCGTTGGGATGCAGATGGTCGCGGGTGATGTCGCTGGGCAACGATTCCGCGGCCTTCGGGTCACGCAGGGCGGCATCGAAATCGACGATGCCATCGAAGCCGCTGTTGCCGGCGCGTGCCCACTGGTTGATCGTGATGCGGGTCGCCGCCGACACGGGCTCGTAGCGCTCGGAACCGCCGAACGGGGTCAGTGTGCCCAGCCAGGCGCGGATGCCGTGCGCATGCAGTCGCGTCGCAACCTGCTGATAGCCCTGCATCATGTCCGCCGCGTTGCGTCCGGGTACTGGCTGGGCGCCGCCACCGTGGCGGATGTCATTGATGCCTTCCAGCAGGATCACCTGATCGGCGTCGGCCACTGCAATCACATCGCGATCCAGGCGGGACAGCGCGCTGTGGCTGCGGCCAGGGTCGAGCAGCTTGTTGCCGCTGATGCCCTGATTGAGCACGACAAAGCGATCAGGACATGCCTGCTGCAGGCGCTGCGCCAACCGTTCCGGCCACTGGTTGAAGGTACCGCGTCGCGCAGTGGCGCCTTCCGTGATCGAGTCGCCGAGCGCCACGATCACCTGCGGGCGTTCGGCGCGTTGCACCATGACGGCCGAGAACACGTTCTGCTGGTAGCTCAGCCGTACGCTGTCGGCGACGGTCGCCTGCCTGCCGTCCACGACCCGCAGTTCGGTGCGGCGCACCGAGGGACGCGTAGGCTGCGGGAAATAGGCACTCACGCTGATCTCCTGCAGCGCCGTCACCGGCATCCGCACCGGGTCGCTCAGCAGCGCGGCACCCACCGGCACTTCAATGGCTGCGCGGCCATCAACCGTTACCGGCAGCGGTGCGGCCTTGCCGTTCTTCACTCCCACGCGAAGGTCCTCGACCCGCAAGGGCGCCGTGCCGAGCTCGTTGCTGATGCGCAGCCGCAGCGCATCGCCACGGCTGCCAATGCGCATGTCCTGGCGCACGGTCTGTGCGGCGAACTGTACCGGCGCATCGGACGTTCCGTCCTTGCGGTCGGGCGCGGGCGCTGCCGTCCAGGCAGTGACCCACACGGGTGCGGCCCACACAGCGGGCGCCGTCATGGCGGAGCAGAGCGTCAATGAAAACAGAAGTGTCCAGCGCTGCATGGGCAGGAGTCCGGTCAGGTGTCAGGAGAAGTAGGTGCCGCCGTTGACGTCCAGGTTCGCACCGGTGATGAACGCCGCCGCATCCGAAGCCAGGAACACCGCCGCGTCAGCCGCTTCTTCCGGCATGCCCTGGCGGCGCAGCGGGGTGGCGCCGGCGACGGCGCTGCGCACCTCCGGCTTGGTGAATTCGTCGTGGAAGCGGGTGGCGATCATGCCGCAGCACAGGGCATTGACCCGGATGCCCTTCGGTCCCAGTTCCTTGGCCATGGCGCGGGTAAAGGTCATCACTGCGGCCTTGGCCGTCGCGTAGATCGACGCGCCTGGGCCGCCGCCATCGCGGCCGGCCTGGGAGGCGAAGTTGACGATCGCTGCGCCTTCGCCCATGTGCGGCACCACTGCGTGCGTGGTCAGGTAGGTGGAGGTGAGGTTCAGGTCCATCACGGCGTGGAAGAACGCTGGATCGATCTCGGCCAGCGGACGACGCTGCACCATGCCGCCGGCCACGTTCACCAGCAGGTCGATGCGCGTGCCGAAGGCGGCCTGTGCCGCTGCGACCAGGCCGGCCACGGCTGTGGCATCGGTGACATCGGCGCGGTGCACCATGGCGTGGCCACCTGCCGCGCGGATCTGTGCCAGTGTTTCCTGGGCACTGGCTTCATCATTGGCGTAGTTGATGCAGACGCGTGCACCGGCAGCGGCCAGTTTGAGCGAGACGGCGCGGCCGATATCGCGGCCACCACCGGTGACAATGGCCACCTTGTCCTGGAACGACATGCGGAAAACTCCTTGGTTTGCGGGGGAATGAAAGGGAGACGCGGGCTCAGCCGACGCGGCGGTCGAGCTTGTGGATCGGCCCGGTCCACCACCACAGCGCGGCCAGCGACAGTGGCACCAGTGCGGCGACGAGGATGAAGATCGGGGCGTAGGAATGACGGGTCAGCACCGGCACCAGCCAGGTGGTGATGAGGGTGCCGGCCACTGCGGCCAGGCCGCCCAGGCCAGCGAGGGTGCCCACCGACCGGCCGTCGAACAGGTCCCCCGGCAGGGTCTGGATGTTGCCGATGGCCACCTGGAATCCAAACAGCACTGCGGCGATCGCCAGCACCGCAAGCAGCGGCTGGTTGGCCAGCACCGCGCCCAGCAGGGCGGGGGCCATGATCACGCAGCCCAGGGTGATCGCCAGCTTGCGCGCGCGGTCCACGCTGTACCCGGCGCGGATCAGGCGCCCGGACAGCCAGCCACCCCCGAGGCTGCCCAACATCGCGCCGACGAATGGCACCCAGGCGAACAGGCCGATCTGCTTGATGTCGAAACCGAAGGTTTCAGCGAGATAGATCGGCAGCCAGGACACGAACAGCCACCAGATGGGGTCCAGCAGGAAGCGACAGGCCAGCATGCCCCAGCTCTGCCGATGGACCAGCAGCGCGCGCACGCTGGCCTTGGGCGTTGCCTGCGCCTGCCGCCCGGCCTGGTCTTCCAGGATCAGCCGGCGCTCGGCATCGCTCACCCACGGATGCTTGTCCGGCCCGGCGCGGTAGACCAACAGCCACGGCAACAGCCACAGGAAGCCGATCGCGCCGACCAGCACGAAGGTGCCACGCCAGCCCAGCCACAGGTACAGGCCGGCGATGGCCGGTGCGGAGACGATCGCGCCGATCGACGCGCCGGCATTGAACACGCCCTGTGCCAAGGCACGCTCGCGCGCCGGGAACCATTCGGCGTTGGCCTTCACCGCGCCCGGCCACGCACCCGCTTCGCTGATGCCGAGCATCGCCCGCACCAGGCTGAAGGACAGCATCGAATGGGTGATCGCGTGCAGGGCGATGGAGATCGACCATACGCTGATCGACAGGGCGAAGCCCAGGCGTGTGCCGATCATGTCGAACAGGCGACCGAACAGGAACTGCCCGGTGGCGTAGAACAGCATGAACACCGTTACCAGCAGGGCATAGTCGTCCTTGGTCGCGCCCACTTCCCTGGCGATTTCCGGCCACATCACGGCCAAGGCGTTGCGGTCGATGTAGTTGATGACCGTAGCCACGGCGATCAGGCCCACGATCAGCCAGCGTACTACTGAACGTACCGGCACCTTGCGCAGGTTGGCTACCGCCGCAGGGCCGTTCATTCGCCGTCCCCCTTGCTGCGGTCCATGCGTGCGTGGCTGCCGCTCCATCGATAGGTGTGGCCGTCGATGGTCACGCTGTGCTCGCCCCGGGCGCTGCTGTCGTCGGCCACGCCGAGGGCGATGCGTGCACCGCTGGCCAGGCGCAGTTCGATCACTTCGGCGTCGCTGCCGCGGCCGCGCACGATCGCCTTGATGCGGCTGTCCGCGCCGTGCACGTACTCGGCGGTGCCGTTGTACTCGCCATGGGGTTCCAGCACGCTGAAGAAGGTGACGTCCTTCTGGCCATCCACGCGCTGCAGCAGGGCCGGCTCACGGCGCAGGTTGAACTCCGGATCGTTCGCGCCGCTCTCCACCAGCAGCGCCTGTGCCGGCGCGCTGCTGCCGAAGCGGTAGGTGTAGAAGCGCCCGTCCAGCAGCCACGCCAGCGAACGCGGTTCGCTGCCGGGCGCGCTGCGTGCGTCCAGCCACAGGTGCTGGTAGCCGTTGTCCTTGCCCAGCACCGGGCGCTGGGCGGGGAAGTGCGCGGCCTCGAAGCCGGTGGTGACGATGTGGCCGTTGAAGTGTAGCGGCAGGTCGTAGCGTGCGGCCTTTTCGCCGTGGACCTGCAGCAGGTCCAGCACCACCGGCAGGCCCAGGTCGGGGTGGCGCAGCAGCGCCTGGGTGCGGGTGAACGCCACGCCGGGGTAGGCGTCACGCATGCTCGCCGAGGCGACCTGGGTATCGGCGTCGGCCTGGAAGAAGCGCACCTGCGGGGCATGCGCCTCGCCGCGCTTCCAGTCGCCCTGGAAGTGGCTCTGCTCGTCCACCACCAGGGTGTTGTGGGCCACTGTCTGCTTGGCCCAGCTGCGGTTCTCGGCAAGGTAGATGCCGCCACGCTTGGCTTCCACGTTGAGGAAGCGGGCGGCGCCGTAGTCGGTCACCACCGGATTGCCGTTGTCGTAGAACAGCCAGTTGAGCTTGTCGAAGTGGCCATGCCCCATCCCCTGCAGGGTGTCCTTCTGCACCAGCGCCTGGCCGCGTTCGCCGTTCATGCGCAGGATCGCCAAGCCGCCACGGTCGCCGCCGGGACCATCGCGCAGCAGCATCGGGTGGTAATCGAAGGGCCTGGCCCTGTTCGCGGCCAGTGCCTGCGCCACCTGCAGGCCCTCGGGCGACAACAGCAGGCGCTTCTGCCGCTGGGCTACCGACAGCAGTCGGTCGTCCCCGGTGCGTGCATAGGCGATGCCGATGCCGGCCACCAGCTCTTCGGTGTCGATGCCCTTGTCCAGGATGGCATCGTTGATCGGGAAGAACAGGCCGCCATAGCTGGACTGCACCAGCGCATCGACAGCCTTCAGCAGTACGCCATCACGGCGCGCGAAGATCTTCCGCTGCGGCTCGTTGCGTTCGATGGCGTTGGCGAACAGCAGGAACGGCGCCAGCGCATAGCGCTGGTAGTACGGACCTTCCTCGTAGTATCCGTCGGGTGAGAACAGCAGGTCGATCTGGCGAAGGAAGCCGAACCGGTCATCCTTCTGGCTCCCGCGCAGGGATTTCTCCACCAGCTCAGGATCGCGCAGTACATAGCCGGTCATGCCGGTAGCCGCCACCGCCCACGTGGCGTGGTTATGGATCTGGTCGTAGTTCTTCGGCTCGCTGGCGAGGAACCCGGCCATCGGCCGGAACACCCTTGATTCGATGGTGTCGCGGTCATCGGCGGACAGCGCATCACGGATCGCGTCGTAGCCCTGGATGGCGTTGACCAGCCACACCGAATCGTTCAGCACCTGCCAGAAGACGCGTCCGGGGATCTGCCCACGGCCTTCGGGATGCGGGCCCAGCGTCGGGTAGAGCCGGGCATACTGCAGCAGCATGTCGCGCGCGTAGTCCACGTAGGCCCTGTCACCGGTCAGCCGATACAACGTGCCGGCCGCGAGCAGGGCCTGATAATTGCGCTTGTGCTGTTCATGGGTGCGTCCGCCGCCCTTGTCCTTCGGTACCGGCACGTCGATGCCGGCCTTCATCATCTTCTTCAGTGTTGCCTCGGTGCGCGCCTGCTCCTTGGCGAACCACGGGTAACGACTGCCTTCGCTGGCCATCTGCTGCCATTGCGCGGCAGTGACCAGCACCGGCGCGGTGTCGGCCTGCCGCGCAGCGGCAGCGGGCGCTGCCAGCAGCGGCGTGGCCGGCAGCAGGGCGAAGGGGGCCGCCAGGGCCAGGGCAACGAACAGCGGCTGCAACCTCATCGATCAACTCCGGTGCTGATGCGTGACAGGGCAACCTCGCCCACCTTGGGATACCAGTCCACGCCGGTCGCCTCGCGCGCGGTCATCGCCAGGGCAGGATCGGCGCCCACCTGGGGCAGCGCAGGCGTGGCAACCCACAACCCGCTGCCAGCCTGCTGCAGGCTGACGCTGCGGCCTTCCACCCCGGCGGGAAACACGCTGCTGGCCGCCGGTGACTGCACGTTGCCACTGAAGGTGATGCCGGCCAGCGAGCTGGCCGTGTTGGGTGGATTCCTGCTGGTGCGATTGACGATCAGGTTGGCGCTGAAGCGGCTGTTGCTGGCGGCCACCACGATGCCCTTGGCTTCATCATGGCCCACGCCGAAGCTGATCTTGGCCACATCCACGAAGGTATTGCGGCTGATCGTGGCATTCACTACCGGTGCGTAACCGGACAGGGGGGGATCGACCTGTCCATCCATGACGGCCAGCGCGGAGCGGTTGCTGGATCCGGCCAGGCGTTCGAAATAGTTGTTGCTGACGATCTGGTCGCCGTTGATGATGCGCACGCCCCCGGTGCCGGCCTTGTCATCGCCGAGGAAGACGTTGTCGATCACCCGGTTGCCGTTGCCATGGCGCAGTGTGAGTGCGCCGGCAGAGCGGTAGAACACGTTGCCGCGATAGGTGTTGCCCCCGGATTTGCTGCTGATGATCTCGGTTTCGCCGTCGCAGCCTTCAAACCAGTTGTTCTCCACCGTGCTGTTGGATGCGCTCAGCGAGGTGTCACTGGTGCCGATGCGGAGGGTTTCACCGCCGTTGACGCCCAGCGCAGGGCGTGGGCCGAACCAGTTGTGGTCGATGCGGTGCTGGTTGTCCAGGCCCTGCGTGGCATCGCGCACTACCACCACGGTGGGCCCCGCGTTGGTCTTGCCGCGCAGCTGGCTATGGTCCAGCCGGTTGTGGCTGCCATACAGCGATACCCAGTAGTCCTGGTCGCCGGGGTCCGGGTTGCTGTAGTTGTCGATGACCAGGCCGCTCACCTGGCTGTGGCTGGCCACCGCCTTGCTGGATTCGCGGAACGCCACCACCGCGTCGCCCGGTGTGTAGCCGTTGCGGAACACCAGGTTGGACACCTGCAGGTAGCTGCCGGCCAGGCGCAGGTCCGACTGCCCGCTGAGGATCACCTTGCCCGGGGTCTGCGCCCGCAGCACGATCGGCGCGGCGGCGGTTCCCTGGCCCTTCAGCAACAGCCGGGTGTCGGTCCAGGTGCCATCGGCCAGCACGATTTCATCACCCGGCTGTAACGACGCGGCGGCCGTGTCGAACTCCGCAGCGTCATGCACGAGCCAGCTTGCGGCGGTTGCCGGCAAAGTGGTCAGGCAAAATGCCAGGGCTGTGGTCAGGCAAAGAGAGGTCGGGTGGCGCGAAAGGCGTGTACTGCGCATGGTGTCCTTCCAGAGACGGCCGCGCCGTCGTTTCAGGGATGGGGTGCGGACCAGTTGCGGGACCTTTGTAAGCCAGTGGATGCGCAAAGTCATGCTGCGTTAGCACATTAAATCGCCGTTGATTGGTATGAAACAAAGGCATTCGAAAAAGAACAGACCAGTTGGTTGACATTTTCATGTCCGCATGCCGAAGCTGCGTCCCACGCCTGCCGTGCAGGCGATCCTTTGGGAGGAGGAACCATGCGGCAACCCGCCGGAGCAGTGCCCAGCATCTCGTTGTCCCCCACGCCCCTGATCGTGGCCCTGCTCGCCGTGCTGGCGGGTACGCCTGCCGCCTTGGCCCAGTCCAGCAGGGATACGGCGGGGCAGGACCCCACCACACTCGACCAGGTGCAGGTCACCGGCATCCGTGAGTCGATGCAGAGTTCGATCAACAAGAAGCGCGACGACACCGTCATCGCCGACGTGCTTTCAGCCGACGACATCGGTGACCTGCCGGCCCCGTCGCTGGCCGACGCCATCGAAACGTTGACCGGCGCCGCGTCCACCCGCGACAAGACCGGCGCTTCGGAGATCTCGATCCGCGGCCTTGGCGCATTCCTCAGCAGCACCCATTTCAACGGCCGCGAGATCACCAATGGCAGCGGTGACCGCTCGGTGAACTTCAACATGTTCCCGGCTGAGCTGATCAATACCGTGGCGATCTACAAGACCCAGCGCGCTGACATCATCGAGGGGGGCGTGGCCGGCACCATCGGCCTGGAGACGGTGCGCCCACTGGAGTACGGCAAGCGGGCGGCGCAACTGGACCTGCGCGGCAGCTGGGCCGAGTACGACCACAAATACCGCGACAGGGATGGCATCGGCTACCGCGGCACCGCCAGTTACATCGACCAGTTCGAGTTCGGCAACGGGCAGAAGCTGGGCGTCTCGCTGGGCGTCCAGCGACTGGATGGCACCGACCCGGAAGAGAGCATCACCAGCGGCTCGACCTGGTATGCCTGTGATGGCACGCAGAACGTGGCCAATGCCAACTGCAATGAAGTCTCCGCGCAGGCCATTGCCAATGGCGCACCGTACTACCTTGTGCCAAGCAGCCGCATCTACCGCATGAAGCAGGAGCGCAACGATCGGCAGAGCGAATTCGCCGCACTGCAGTGGCGGCCCAATGACACGGTCGAGTTGAACCTCGACTTCGAACATACCGAGCGCAACTGGTACGAGAACCGCAGCGACCTGAGCCTGTCCAACGCACGGCGTGGCATCACCCGGCGGGAGGTGGACGAGGATGGCATCGTGCGTCACCTGCATGGCAGCACCTCGATCGACTCGACTTCCAACCGCTACTGGCGCGGCGAGGAATACACCGGTGGCGGCGTGAACCTGATCCTGCGCCCCAGCCCGGCCTGGGAGCTGTCCACCGACCTTTCCTATTCGCACACCCATCGCCTCGACAGCGAACGCATGAGCCGCCTGCGCGCCAACCAGCGCGACGTCAACAATGCCGTGGTGCCGGGCATCAGCAGTGGAGCTACCGGCTATGTGGACTATGACTGGGACTGGCGGGGTGAAGTGCCCAGTGTTGCCCTGGCACCGAGTTTCGACCCCGGCAACTGGGATGCCTACACCGGCGCGGCGCGCGTGACCTCCAGCGCGACGGAGAACGACCACAGGATCAAGGCCGGACGCTTCGATGCCAGCTTCATGCCGGAGGCCGGCGTCTTCACCCGCATCAAGGGCGGCGTGCGCGCCAGCCAAGCCGATTACCGGCTGCGCGACAACACCCTGGTGACCGACTACGACCCGCGCGTGGCGGCCGACAAGGCGAAGATCATCGCTGCAGGCCGGGCCTGCCGCGCGCCCTTCCCGCAGGACGATTTCATGGATGCGGCCAGCGGCAACACGATTTCCTCGTGGGCCTACTTTGATCCGGACTGCCTGTACCAATCGTTCCGTGGCAGCCTGGACAGCGGGCTCGACCCGGGCTTCCAGGACCCGAACAACGTTGATGTCACCGAGAAGACCCGCGCGGTATACCTGATGGGGGAGTTCAGCAGCACCCTGTTCGGCCTGCCGGTAACCGGCAATGCTGGCCTGCGCTGGGTCAGGACCGATGTGCGTTCCGAAGGTGTGCGTACCGGTCTGCGGGTCGAGGACAACGGTGACGGGACGATCCGCCTGCAGCCGACCGGCGCCTACAGCACGCAGGTGTTCAAGGCAGGCAACGACAAGCTGCTGCCCAGCCTCAACGCGGCCTTCGAATTGCGCCCGGACCTGCTGCTCCGGGTGGGTGCGTACCGCGCGATGTCCCGGCCGGACATCGCCGCGCTGGGGGCCGGGCGCACCATCAACGTCAGCAGTGATGCCACCTACGGCAACCTGGCTGACGCGCTGGATGACATCAGCGCCAGCGGCAATCCCGCCGCGCAGCCGCTGATGTCCTGGAATGGCGACCTCTCTCTGGAGTGGTACCCCAATCCCGATACGATGCTGGCCGGGGCGGTGTACTGGAAGCAGTTCAACGGCGGCACCGCCACCGCGCTGGTGCCAGAGACCTATACGATCGATGGCCGCAGTGTGACCGTGCCGGTGCGCCAGCAGGTAACCACCGACGAGGACAGTACGCTGACCGGCTTCGAGCTGACGGCCACTCACCGCCTGTCCTACCTGCCGAAGCCGTTCGATGGGCTGGGCTTCAAGATCAGCTACAACTATGCCGATGCCGATTACCAGACCCAGGATTCGCGCCTGGGTGAGCAGCTGGCCAGCGACGGCACGATCATCCCGGCCATCGTGCCACCGGCGGGCCTGAGCGGCTTCTCGCGGCACGTGCTGTCCGGCTCGATCTACTGGGATGTCGGACGCTTCAACGTCCAGGCCATCGGCAAGTACCGCTCGCGCTATTACCAGGATTTCACCGGCAACGCCGCGCAGCAGAACCGCTATTACGATGACAACACCAGTGTCGATCTGCGCCTGCGGTATCGGGTGAACAAGCAGCTGTCGCTGTCACTGGAACTGATGAACCTGACCAATGAACCACGCGTGGCCTACCAGCCGCTTTATGGGAACTTCCGCGAAGTGGTGAGCTACGGGCGGCGTGCGTATTTCGGTGTACGATACACGTTCTGAACAGGGCGGCGCGGCCAGTGGTCGCGCCGTCGCTCCAACCGGACCGTTGCCGGCCACGGTGGCAGGGCAGGGGCCGGGACGGAATCGCCAAGGGTCAGCCGCATGTCCGCCAACCGTCTTTACCAGACCATCGCCAGCAAGTTGCGCAAGTTGATCGAGGACGGCGAGTTCCCGCCGGGATCGCGGCTGCCGGGCGAGCGTGAGCTGGCCGAGCGCTTCGGGGTCAGCCGGGTCACCATCCGCGAGGCTGAAATCGCACTGGAGGCCCAGGGCTGGATTGCGATCCGCATCGGGTCGGGCGTGCATGTCAAGCCGCGGCCGGCGCAGGTGCCGGGCGGGCTGCCGGATGTCAGCGCCTTCGACCTCACCGCGGCCCGCGCGGTGTTCGAAGCCGAAGCGGCGGCGCTGGCCGCCAGCAATCTGGATGACGACGGCATCGCCGAGCTGCAGGTGCTGGCCGAAGCGTTGTGCCGGCGCGACCTGAGCGATGAAGAGGCCGGCGAGTATGACCGCCGCTTCCACCTGACCATCGCGCGGCTTTCCGGCAACCCGGTCGTGGAGTACTTCGTGCAGCAGATCTGGCGCATGCGCAGTGAACTGCCACGGGTGACCGAGGTCTATGCACGGGTCTGCCATGATGATGGTGCCAGCCGTGCCGACGAGCACATGGCGATCTTCGATGCGCTGCGCGCGCGTGATCCGGTGGCCGCACGCAATGCGATGCGGCATCACTTCCAGCGCCTGTTCGAAGCCATGCTGCAGGCCACCGAAAGCCAGGCGCTGGAAGAGATCCGCCGTCGCACGCAGCAGGACCGCGAGCGGTTCATGGCCACGACGCGGATCTGATCGACGAAGCGGCGCTCGATCGAGCGGTCGCGCGAACCGAGCCGAGTGGCTCGAAGCGGTGATCGGCCGTGACGTGTCACGGTAATGATTCCTGCCCCCGCCAACGTGGCGTGCGGCCGCACGGGGCTGCTGTTTCTCTGTCGAACGCTTCGCGATCGCAGATCCGGACCCGTTCGCAATCTCATTCCCTGCGACGGCCGCTCGTATCCTTCCGGCCATGCAGCCCTCCTTCGATCATCACGATCTGCCAGCCGTCACCGCGCCCTCCGGCTGGGTGCAACGCGGTGAACGCTGCGAGCTGTGGTGGAACGGCCGCTCCGTGGCCTGCATCGTCCCGCACGCGGTGTCCGGCTTCCGGGTGCGCCTGGATGCGCGCGGTGCGTCGCAGCCCAAGGTCGTCCAGGCCGCCAACGTGCGGCAGGCCAGGCGCTACGCCGAGCGCTGGTGCGCGGCTCGGCTTTGGCCGCAGTTGCGGCTGCGCGACGCGGTCGCCCGCCTGGTGGACGTAGCGCCCGGCGCAGGCGCTGCACCGCAGCCTGCGCTTACGCGCGAGCAGCGCCAGCAGGCGCGGCGCCTGGCCGAGGCCGGGGCAGGGGAGGTGGCACGGATCAAGCAGGCGCTGGCGCCGCGGCGGCCTGCGGCGCTGGCCAGGCCCGACGTGCAGGCGCGCGGCCAGAACGGATGGAGTCCCGGCACGGCGCCCGCTGCTCCCGCGCGAGCTACGCCGATAGTTCCTCGCGCACGATCCTCGCCCCTTCGCTGAGCGCACGCAGCTTGCCCCTGGCCACGTCGCGTGCCAGCGGCGCCATGCCGCAGTTGGTGCTGGGGTACAGCTTGTCGGCGTCGACGAACTGCAGTGCCTTGCGCAGGGTGCTGGCCACCTCGTCGGCCGTCTCGACCGTGCTGGAGGCCACGTCGATGGCGCCGACCATCACCTTCTTGCCGCGCACCAGCTCGATCAGGTCGATCGGCACGTGCGAGTTGTGGCATTCCAGCGAAATGATGTCGAGGCTGGAGGTCTGCAGTTTCGGGAACGATTCTTCGTACTGGCGCCATTCCGATCCCAGCGTCTGCTTCCAGTCGGTGTTGGCCTTGATGCCGTAGCCGTAGCAGATGTGCACGGCTGTCTCGCACTTCAGCCCCTCGACTGCGCGCTCCAGCGCGGCCACGCCCCAGTCGTTCACTTCGTCGAAGAACACATTGAAGGCCGGCTCATCGAACTGGATGATGTCCACGCCGGCGGCCTCCAGTTCCTTCGCTTCCTCGTTGAGGATCTTCGCGAACTCCCAGGCCAGCTTCTCGCGGCTCCTGTAGTGGGCGTCGTACAGCGTGTCGATCATCGTCATCGGGCCGGGCAGCGCCCACTTGATCGGCTGCGTGGTCTGTCGACGCAGGAATTTCGCATCCTCGACGAATACCGGCCTGGGCCGGCTCACGGCGCCGACCACGGTGGGCACGCTGGCATCGTAGCGGTTGCGGATGCGCACGGTTTCGCGCTTTTCGAAGTCGACGCCGTGCAGATGCTCGATGAAGGTGGTGACGAAGTGCTGCCGGGTCTGCTCACCGTCGCTGACGATGTCGATGCCCGCGTGTTGCTGTTCCTGCAGGGACAGGCGCAGGGCATCCTGCTTGCCTTCAGCCAGGCCCTCGTCCTGCAGCTTCCAGGGCGACCAGAGCTTCTCCGGCTCGGCCAGCCAGGAGGGTTTGGGCAGGCTGCCAGCGGTGGAGGTGGGGAGCAGTTTCTTCATCGCTATCGGGTTGTCCTGGAATGCGAATGGGAAATCGATGGATCAGCGGGCAGCCCACTGCTCAAGCACGGCGCGGTAGGGCTTGATGAAGTGTTCCTCGGTGAACCGGCCCTGCTTGACCGCCAGCTGGCTGCGCTCTTCGCGGTCGTAGACGATGCGGGTGGACGAGTAATCCTGGTGCTTCAGGCTGGGCTGGTAGACCTTGCCGGCCACGGAATTGGCGTTGTAGATCTCCGGGCGGTAGATCTTCTGGAACGCTTCCATGGTGCTGATGGTGCCGATCAGTTGCAGGTTCGAGTAATCGCCCAGCAGATCACCCTGGAAGTAGAACGCCAGCGGCGCGACGCTGCCCGGCGGCATGAAGTAACGCACCTGCAGGCCCATCTTGTCGAAGTACTGGTCGGTGGCAGAGAACTCGCCCTGCCGGTACTCCACGCCCAGGATGGGGTGATGGTTTTCGGTGCGGTGGTAGGTCCTGCTGCTGGAGACGCTGATGCAGATGACCGGGCCCTTGCTGAAGTTGGCGCGGTAGGCGTCCGATCCCAGGAAGTGCTTGAACAGCTTGCCGTGCAGGTCGCCAAAGCCTTCCGGAAGCCCGAAGGTGGCCTTACCCTCGTTGCTGGCCGGCAGCACCACGCTGAAATCATAGTCACGCACGTAGGACGAGAAATTGTTGCCGACGATGCCTTCGGTACGCACGCCGGTCTGCGTGTCGACGAGGGTGGGCTGCAGTACCTCGATCAACGGGAACGGATCGCTGCCGTCAGCGCCGTCGATGTGCATCTCCACCGAGATGATGTCCAGCTCGACCGCGTAACGGTCCGCGTTCGGGTTGTCCCAGTGCGCCAGGTCGTTGAAGCGGTTGTTGATCATGCGGATCGTGTTGCGCAGGTTTTCCCGCCGGGACGCGCCGCGGGCCAGGTTGGCGAAGTTGGTGGTGATGCGCGTGCCCTCGGCCGGCTGGTAGTCCTCGTTGAACGGGATGCGCGTGATGCTGAAGGTGAAGGTGTCGGTCGTCATGGGCGGCGTTCCGGGTCTGCGGGTGGCATCCAGATGCGGAGGGGCGCATCTGGCATTCAAAGGGCTTCGGTGGCCGCGCGGGGGACGGGCGGCGCGGCGCGGTGCGAGAGCGCCAACAACGGCATGGCCCGCTGCACCGCCAGGCGCGCGCGCTGGATCAGTGCTTCGTTGTGCACGCGTCCTTCGGCGAAATCGCGGTCGGTGGCGTAGATGCCCAGCGGCAGGGTGCGGGCCTGGAAGAAACTGAAAAGCGGCCGCAGCTGATGGTCGATCACCAGCGCGTGGCGCTCGCTGCCGCCGGTGGCGGCCAGCAGGATGGGGGTGTCGACCAGCGCGTCCTGGTCGATGAAGTCGAAGAAGTGCTTGAACAGACCGGTGTACGAACCGCGGTAGACCGGCGTGGCCACGACCAGCACGTCGGCCTGTTCAACGGCCAGCAGCTGCCGCTCCACGGTCTCGGGCAGCTGCGAACGCCACAGCGCACCGGCCAGCTGTGGGGCCAGCTGGCCCAGTTCGACCAGCTGCGGACTGCCCGGCACCTGCTCGACGATCAGGTCCAGCAGGTGTTCGCAGAGGGTGGTCGCGCGCGAGGGGCGCTGCAGTCCGCCGGAAACGGCGACGATACGGAGGGGGCGGTGGGGTGAAGGCATGACCCGATGCTAGTCATGCCGTTCCATGACGTAAAATGGTATTACTTCACCAATCCATGAATGAGATTCATCGTCATGCTGGAACGCATCCACCTCAGCATCGTGCAGCAGGTCGAGCAGCAGGGCTCGCTGACGGCCGCCGCCGGCGTGCTGAACCTGACCCAGTCGGCGCTCAGCCACAGCATGAAGAAGCTGGAGCAGCAGCTGGGGACCGAGGTCTGGCTGCGTGAGGGTCGCAGCCTGCGGCTGACCCAGGCCGGGCAGTACCTGCTGGCGGTCGCCAACCGGGTGCTGCCGCAGCTGGACCTGGCCGAGGAGCGCCTGCGCCAGTTCGCCCAGGGCGAGCGCGGCGCGCTGCGCATCGGCATGGAATGCCACCCGTGCTACCAGTGGCTGCTGAAGATCGTCTCGCCCTACCTGGCGGCGTGGCCGGACGTGGATGTGGACGTCAAGCAGAAGTTCCAGTTCGGCGGCATCGGCGCATTGTTCGGCTACGAGATCGATCTGCTGGTCACCCCCGATCCGCTGCTGAAGCCGGGCCTGAAGTTCATCCCGGTGTTCGACTACGAACAGGTACTGGTAGTGGCCGGGAACCATGCCCTGGCCAAGGTGGACTACGTAAAGCCACGCCAGCTCGGCCAGGAAGTACTGATCAGCTATCCGGTGCCGTTCGAGCGCCTGGATATCTACAATCAGTTCCTGCTGCCGGCCGGCATCACGCCCCGGCGCCACAAGGCCATTGAAACCACCGACATCATGATGCAGATGGTGGCCAGCGGCCGCGGCGTGGCCGCCATGCCGCGCTGGCTGGTGGAGGAGTACGCCGCGCGCATGGACGTGGTGCCCGTCCGCCTGGGCGCCAAAGGCATTCCCAAGCAGATCTACCTGGGCGCGCGCGAGGCCGATACCGGCATCGACTACCTGCAGGCCTTCATCGAACTGGCGCGCAACAGCTCGCCGCTTGCCG
Organism: Stenotrophomonas sp. PI_27; assembly: GCF_027854495.1. NCBI lineage: Bacteria > Pseudomonadati > Pseudomonadota > Gammaproteobacteria > Lysobacterales > Lysobacteraceae > Stenotrophomonas > Stenotrophomonas sp. PI_27. Next base: position 194,619 of record NZ_JAJNOF010000002.1, on the reverse strand, counting down.
GCAATGTGGGCGGAGCGCGCTGATGCCGGCGGGCCTGTCACTGCGGGCGGACGCCTTCATCAACGCCTTTTCGCTGGAAGTCAGCGCGAAAGCCATGCCGGCGCTGCGTGCCGAGGCGGATCGGATCCCGCGCGGTACGGTCATCTCCATTCCGTACCTGGCCAGCGAGGATGACGACGCCCGCCTGGCCGCCGCGCGCACGGTGCGCGCGCTCGGCTTCGAGCCGATGCCGCATCTCTCGGCCCGCCGCATCGGGTCAGCCGCAGCGCTTGCACGCTTCCTGGAACGTGCTGTTGGCGAAGCCGGAGTCGCGCGTTGCCTGCTGATTGCGGGCGACCTGGCCACGCCCGCCGGACCGTTTGCCGACAGTGCTTCGATCATCCAGACCGGTCTTCTGGAGCACTCCGGGATCAAGGTCGTTGGTATCGGCGGGCACCCGGAAGGGCATCCGGTCATGAGCAGTGACGAACGCTGGCAGGCGCTGGAGGGTAAATGCCAGGCCATCGAAGCACGTGGCATGGCACCTTTGGTCGTCACCCAGTTCGCCTTCGATGCCGATACCGTGCTGGCCTGGCTGGATGGACTGCGCGCCCGTGGCATCAGCGTTCCGGTGCTGGTCGGCGTGCCGGGTCCGGCCAGCATCCCCCGGTTGCTGCGTTACGCCGCGATGTGCGGCGTAGGCGCCAGTGCATCGATGCTGGCCCGGTATGGCATCTCGATCGGCAGGCTGATTGGAACCGCAGGGCCCGAGGTGTTCGTCGATCGCCTGGTGAGGGGGCTGACCAGCGCCCATGGCCAGGTCAGCCCGCACTTCTTCCCGTTTGGCGGTATTGCGCCGTCGCTGGAGTGGATGGTGCAGTACCGGCGGCGCATTTCCGGCACCGGTGGCTGAATCGCCTCAGCCTGGCAGGTCGCACTTCATCTTGCCGTCCACGTAGTACGGCTTGGGTACGTTCGGGTTTGGGCTGGTCTTCTCGAAGACCACCTCGAACGAGGCAGCATCGGGCGTGCCCTTGCGCTCGGTACACGCGTCCTGCAACTTCTTCCTGACCGCAGTGATACCGGCATCGCGGTTGGCACCCTCGGCGCTGTTGGTCAGATTCACGGTCTCGGCCGAGGCCAGTGGGCTGAGCGCAAGCAGGGCGCCGGTCAGCATCAGGGTGTGCAGCTTCGTCATGGTTCGTACCTGGCAGGTTTCCAATGAGTGCCCCAGCATAGGGCCGGGCCGTCAACGGCATGTGCCCGGCCGGGTGAGGCAGGGGGGGCGCGGCGCCACGGCGTAACCCGCGATGGCTGACAGCTGTCACTGGCTGCAACCCGGGCGGACGCGAATAGTGAGCACCAAGGCGAGGGCACCTCGCCACCACTCAGCCGCCACTCACCAAGGGGACCGCTCATGAACATGCTCCAGCACCTCGCCTCGCAGACGCCGATCTGGGTCTGGCTGCTCCTGGCCTTCCTGATCACCCGTGGCATCGCCGCCATGAAGCCGGCCGAGACCTCGCTGCAGAAGCTGGCGATCGTGCCCGCCCTGTTTGCCCTCTGGGGCGCGTGGTCGATCAGCCATCGCTTCGGCGTGTCACTGATCGCCTGGAGCGAGTGGCTGGCCGGCATCGCCACGGGCGCGGCGCTTGCCTGGCTGCTGCTGAATCGATTGAAGCTGACCCTGGACCGCAGCACCGGCAAGCTCTGGCGCAGCGCCGACTTCAGCCTGCTGCCGCTGCTGCTTGTCACCTTCCTGGTGAAGTACGGCTTCGAAGTCGCATTTGCGGTGTCGCCGTCGCTGACCGCCCATGCCGGCTTCAGTGCCGCCTACCTGCTGCTGACGGGCGGGTTCACTGGCATCTTCATCGGCAAGTACGCCCGGTACCTGGCCTCGCTGCGGGTGGATGCGGCGGGCAAGGGACTGGAAACCGCAGGCTGATTGACCTGGTAGTGCCGGCCGCTGGCCGCCCTCCCCATGCAGGGTTGTGTGGGGCCTGCGCAGTCGTCACGTTGAACCATGCGGTGGGCGGATTGTACTTCGCAGCTTGGCACGTCAGCGTAGTAGGTACCGCCAAGGTTCAGACAGGTCAAATGAAGGCTCCAAAATGAAGTTTCTGATCTCCTCCCTCACGTTCCTGGGCTTGGTGGTTGCGGCAGGAATCGTTTGGATAACGTATCCGACCTCTCTCGAATCTGAGCTCAGAACATTCCGCTCACTTCCACCAGAAGCATTCAAGATGCTTCGTGACGATGCGATCGCCTTCGCTCGGGCGAACGCATCGAAAGGCATTACCATCGAAGCAGGCCCCCCGCAATCGAGCGTGTTCGAACTGCGGTGCAGAAGGGTTCCATTACTCCTGGTCGAGAACGGGCATGACCTGCTCACCCTCGATATCTTTGGATACGCAGACCGACGTGCGCCAGGCATTGCCAAGCTTCAAGATCAGATGACATCGAGACTGATCCCGGAGGGTCAGCCCGGCAAGCCCGGCCCGATTTCTGGAGAGCCCTCGGAACTGGAGGCGATCATCATGAAGCATCGAGACGTCGCGCAGCAGTGCCATTGAATCCAGGGGCGATTGAAGTGCGTCAAACGTATTGACCTCCTGACTTCGAATCCGTCGCACCCTATGCACGCCGCGTGATCGACCAGGTGGGCGTGCCCGACGTCGATGCCACCGATGGGCCGCCACTGGCGGTGGCTCTGCAGCAACAGCGCGGTGCCAGCAATCCGCGTCCTGTTTGACCGCCGCGGGCAACAGCACGTCGGACAGGTCGCTGTCCGACGCTTCGGTGACCAGGCAGGGTGCATGGCGGAAGCCCAGCCTGCGCAGCAGCCCAGTCAGACGTCCAGCGCCTTAGACGTTCCCACGCCACTGGCTCATCAGCATCTGAAGGAATCGCTCCGCCGTGGGCGAGAGCAGGGCGCCGCGTCGGCGGACGATGCCGATCGTGCGCGACACCACCGGGTTGCCGATCGCGCGTGTCACCAGGGTGGGATGATCCCCGTCCGGCGTGGCCATCTTCGGCAGCACCGACACGCCGATGCCGGCCTCGACCATGCCCAGTGACGTCGACAGGTGCGTCACTTCGTAGTGCCAGCTCAACTTGAGGTTCTCGCGCGCCAGTGCACCGTCCAGCAGCGTGCGGTTGCCGCTGGTGCGATGCACGGTGATCAACTGGTGCTCGGCCAGGTCGGCCCACTCCACCTTTCGCTTTCGGGCCAGCGGATGGTCACGCCGGCAGGCGAGCACGAAGGGGTCCTCCGCCAGTACGTCGAAATCGAGATTCGGGTCATTGGCGCCCATGAAGTTGATCCCGAACTCGACTTCGCCACGTTCCACTGCCTGCAGACCCTCCGTGGCCGGGATATCCAGAATGCGGAAGCGCACGTTCGGGTGCGCTTCGTGGAAACGCGCCATCACGCTGGGCAGGAAGTAGAACGCCGCCGTCGGCAGGCACGCGATGGTAACGGTGGCGCCGCGGGTGTCTTCGCGGCCGCGCAGCGAGAACAGCGAGCCATCGAATTCCTCCAGCATGCGGCGCACCAATGGCAGCAGGTTCTCGCCGACAGCGGTGGTACTGACGCTGCGCGTGGTGCGCTCCAGCAGCGGCGAACCCACGGCCTGCTCCAGCTTCTGTATCCGCCGGCTGAGCGCCGGCTGGGAGACGTGCAGGATTTCAGCGGCGCGATGGAAGCTGCGTGTCTCCGACACCAGCAGGAATGCGCGCAGATCCAGGATTTCGCAATTGATGCTCATTGGGTATCAATCATCCAAAAATCAGCAATTCACAGATCAATTGAGGTCATGCCAGTATCGAATCACAGAGGGGTCATTCATCCCCTATACGCATCAATCTAGCACACGTATGACCAACGATCTGCTCAGCATTCCCTGCGTGCTCATGCGCGGCGGCACCTCCAAGGGCCCGTTCTTCCTGGCCAGCGACCTGCCGGCCGACACCGCCGAACGCGATCGCCTGCTGCTGGAAGTGATGGGCTCGGGCCATCCGCTGCAGATCGACGGCATCGGCGGTGGCAACGCGCTGACCAGCAAGGTGGCGATCATCGACCGCTCGAGCCGGGCGGACGCCGATGTGGATTACCTGTTCGCCCAGGTACGGGTGGAGCAGCAGGTGGTGGATACCTCGCCCAACTGCGGCAACATGCTGGCGGCCGTGGGCCCGTATGCCATCGAGCGTGGGCTGGTGCAGGCGCAGGATCCGCAGACGGAAGTGCGCATCCACAACGTCAACACCGGCAAGCTGATCATCGCCACGGTGGAAACGCCGGGCGGCCATGTGGTCTACCGCGGTGATACGCGCATTGCCGGCGCGCCGGGCTCGGCCGCGCCGGTCAGGCTCTCCTTCCTTGATGCCGCAGGTGCCCGCACCGGCAAGCTGCTGCCCAGTGGCCACGCGCAGGAAACCATCAATGGCGTGCCGGTCAGCCTGGTGGACTGTGCCATGCCGATGATGCTGGTGCGTGCCGAAGACCTGGGCGTGCACGGGGATGCCTCGCCCGCCGAACTGAACGCGGACGCCGCGTTCATGCGCCGGCTGGAAGCGCTGCGCATCGAGGCGGGCGCCCGCATGGGCATCGCCGACGCCGGCAACAAGGTCATCCCCAAGCCGGTGCTGCTGTCGGCGCCGCAACACGGCGGCGATCTGCAGGTGCGCTACTTCATGCCGCACCAATGCCACACCGCACTGGCGATCACCGGTGCAGTCGGCCTGGCCACCGCTGCCGTCACGCCGGGCACGCTGGCCCACACTTTGGTCGGATGCCTGTCCGTTCCCGGCCGCATTACCCTCGAACATCCGAGCGGGGCCCTGGAGGTGGGCCTCAGTCGCAGTTCGGGCGATGCGCCGGTGATTGCCAGCGTGGTCCGCACCGCGCGCCGCCTGTTCGACGGCCGGGTATATGCAACCTCGCCCGCGCCCGTCCGGGCCAGTACCACCCAAGACCGCCAATGGACGTCAGCGGCATGATCTGAAACCGGCCGGGTCGGCACAGGCGTGCCTGCCCGCCACCACAACGTAGATGCTTCACTCCTGGGAGGGATGATGTACAAGCAGTTCCTGATGGCCGCGCTGTGCGCGGCCGGCCTGGCCGCAGCCGGGTGCAGCAACAGCGGCCGCGCCGAAGGTACGGCCACAGGCAGCGCTGACACCGCACCGGTGCGCATCAGCGTCGGCTCCTACAACCTCAACAACCTGCCGTTCTTCATTGCCGACGCCAAGGGCTATTTCAAGGACGTCGGCCTGCAGGTGAAGACCGAGAACTTCGCCCAGGGCGGCTCCAAGGTATTGCAGGCGCTGGTGGCCAATTCCACCGACGTGGCCGTTGGCTTCTACGACCACACCATCCAGATGCAGGCCAAGGGCAAGGACGTGGTGGCCTTCGTGCTGCTCTCGCGCAACTCCGGCCTGGTGATGGCCGGCCGCGAGGATGCCACCTTCGATCCGGCCCGCCCGGAGACCATCAAGGGCCAGAAGGTCGGGATCACCGCACCGGGCTCATCGTCGGATTTCTTCGTCCGTCACTTCCTCGCCCAGCACGATATTCCGGCCGACAGCATCTCGCTGATCGGCGTCGGCTCGGGCGCCGCAGCGGTGGCCGCGCTCGAGCAGGGCAAGATCGACCTGCTGGTCAACTACGATCCGGCCGCCACCCTGATCACTGAACGCAAGGTCGGCAGGATCCTGCTCGACGCGCGCAGCGACGACGGCGCCCGCCAGGTCTATGGCGGCCTGTACCCGACCTCGGTGATGTATGCCAACCAGAGCTTCCTGGACGCGCGTCCCGAGGCGGCCGAGAAGATCGCCCGCGCCGAGCAGATGGCCTTGAAGTTCATCGCCGACAACAGTGCCGAAGACATCGTGGCGGCGCTGCCGGACAGCTACGTCTCCGGCGACCGTGCCACCTATGCGCGCGCAGTGGAGAACGCCCGCGCGATCTTCACCCGCGACGGTCACTTCACGCCGGCCGACCTGGAAACGCCGTTGAAGGTGCTGCGCGAGTTCAACACGGATGTGGCCAAGGCCAACATCGATCTGTCCAGGACCTACACCAATGCCTTCGTCGAGCGTGCCAACGCTGCGGCGCCGGCTGCCCAACCGTAAGCGGAGGTAACCCCATGGCCCTCAATGCCACCGTGCGCCAGCTCAATGGCGCGCCGCAGCTGGAGCCTGCACAGACCATGGTCGCCATCAACAAGGTGACCATGTCCTTCGGCGAATTCACCGCCGTTCGCGATGTCGACATCCAGGTGGGTGACGGCGAATTCCTCGCCATCGTCGGACCCACCGGCTGCGGCAAGAGCACCATCCTCAATTCCGTGGCGGGCCTGCTGAAGCCGTCGTCGGGCCAGGTCAGCATCGATGGCCGTGCCGTCAGCGGCGTGCAGGAGTCGGTCGGCTACCTGTTCCAGCAGGACGCGCTGCTGCCGTGGAAGACGGCGTACCAGAACGTTGAACTCGGCCTGCGCTTCCGCGGCGTGCCCGAGGCCGAACGCAAGGCCAAGGCCAACGCGTGGCTGGCCAAGGTCGGCCTGGCCGGCTTCGAGCATCGCTACCCGCACCAGCTGTCCGGTGGCCAGCGCAAGCGCGTGCAGATGGCGCAGGCGTTGATCGTCGAACCGAAGGTGATCCTGATGGATGAACCGTTCTCGGCGCTGGACATCCACACCCGGCACCTGATGCAGAACGAGCTGCTGCGCCTGTGGCAGGAGGACCGGCGCTCGGTGATCCTGATCACCCACGATCTGGAAGAAGCGATCGCCCTGGGTGACCGCGTCGTGGTGCTGTCCTCCGGTCCGGCCAGCCGTGTGGTGCGCAGTTTCGATGTGGATCTGGAACGGCCGCGGAACGTGGCCGAAATCAAGCTGGATGACCGTTTCACCGGCCTGTACCGCGACATCTGGGCCTGCCTGCGCGGCGAAGTGGAGAAGAGCTATGCACGCCAAGACTGACAAGTTCATCCAGCTGGCCCTGGTGGTCGCCGTGTTCGGGGGCTGGGAGGGCGGTATCGCGCTGGGCGTGATCGATCCGTTCTTCTTCCCGTCGCCGACGGCGATCGTGCAGCAGGCCTGGACCTGGCTGTCCGATACCTCGTTCTACCAGCACGTGTACATCACGCTGACCGAAACCGCGCTGGGCTACATCATCGGCACCGGCCTGGGCGTGGCGGGCGGCGTGTGGCTGGGCCTGAGCCGGCGCTCGGCGCGCATCCTCGATCCCTTCATCAAGGGCTTCAACGCGATTCCGCGCGTGGTGCTGGCGCCGATCTTCGTGCTGTGGCTGGGCCTGGGCCTGTGGTCGAAGGTGGCGCTGGCGGTCACGCTGGTGTTCTTCACCACGTTCTTCAACGCCATGCAGGGCGTGCGCGAGGTGAACCCGGTGGTGCTGGCCAATGCCCGCATCCTGGGGGCGAGCCGCAGCGACCTGCTGCGCCACGTGTATTTCCCGGCGGCGGCGAGCTGGATCCTCTCGTCGCTGCGTACCTCGGTCGGCTTTGCCGTGGTCGGCGCGATCATCGGTGAGTACCTCGGCGCCTCGGCGGGCCTGGGCTACCTGATCGCGCAGGCAGAAGGCAACTTCAACGCTGTGGGTGTGTTCGCCGGCATCATCATCCTGGCCGCCTTCGTGCTGGTCATCGACGCGCTGCTGGACGTGGTCGAGAACAAACTGATCACCTGGCGTCCCAACGCGCAGGCACAGGCCACCAGCTGACCCGGACGGGCTGAGCCCGCCTGCCGCGCCGCCGGACCGATCCGGCGGCGCGTGCTTCCTTCCCCGATCTTCCCCCGCACCACCGCAACGGGCCAGCGCCAGGCCAGGGGGCCGGCTGGCCGGAGAGAGCCCATGAACCCTCCTACCGTGCTGCCGCTGGCAGCGCTGTCGGTCGCGCTCGGCCTGCTGTTGGCCAGTGGCCAGGCCGACGCACAGTCCACGTCCTCGCTGCCCGCGCCGTTGAGCCAGGCCGAGCTGTCACGCCTGGTGCAGCAGCAGGCGCTGCAGATCCAGCAACTGGAAGCACGCCTTCGCGCTGTCGAAGGCGGGCAGGGCAGTGCGACCGCACCGTCCACGCCGCCCGCGCCTGCGCTGGAGACGCGGGTAGCCGCATTGGAATCGAGCCAGTCCAGGCTGCCGAAGGTCTCCTGGGGCAAGGGCGCACCGGAGTTCAGCAGCGCCGACGGCACGACGGTGTTCCGTCCCCGTGGACGCCTGTTCGTCGATGCCTCCAGCACCGACGGTTCGGCGGTCGCCGGCCGCAACGTTTCGGGTACCGAGATCCGTTCGGTGCGCCTGGGGGCCGAGGGGCGCTACGGCACCCTGGGCTGGGTCGTGGAGGGCGACTTCGCCGACAACGCGGTGGCGTGGAAGTCGGTCTATGCCACGCTGGACCACACGCTGTTCGGCGTGCCGGCCGACCTCACGATCGGCAACCGCTTGAATGATCGCGGTATCGACGGCTCGAGCAGCACCTCCAACACGCCGTTCCAGGAACGCAACGTGGTCGGCACGCTGCTGCTGCCACAGCGCGGCCTGTTTGGTGTCGGGCTCACCGAGCGGGTGTATGGAAAGGGCTGGCATGCCAGCCTGTCGGTGGCCGGCAACGATCTCAACAACGCCGGCACCGACAACGACAGCCAGACCTGGGCCACGCGCGTCCACTGGAACCCGCTGGACACCGCGGGCGCCACCCTGCATCTGGGTGCATGGGCCTTCCACGAGAAGATTCCCGCCGGCGCCAGCAGCGTGGTGCGCAGTTCGGCCATCGCCGGTCATTTCAATGATCTGGTCAGGATCACGCCGGGCACACTGCTGGGGGCCGAGCGCAGCACCGCCTACGGTGCGGAACTGGCCGGCTTCTTCGGCCCGGCATGGGCGACCGGTGAATGGGGTACGCGCAGCCTGCGGGGCAGCGATGCCAGCGGTCGCTATGACCGCGATCACGACGCGTGGGCGATCTCGGCCGGCTGGTTCGTGGCGGGCGCCCAACCGTCCTACGCGGGCAAGACGGGTACCTGGGGAAAGGTGAAGGTTGCCGATCCGGTGACGCGCGGCGGCAGCGGCGCGTGGGAGCTGAAGGGTCGCTACGAGGACGTGGACTATGCCGAGCTGCCCAGTGGCGGTACCGGCCACGCGTGGACACTGGGCGCGAACTGGTACCTCAACGACTTCAGCCGGGTGATGTTCGAGGCGGTCCGCTGGCAGACCCGCCACCGCAACGGCAGTGCAGCGGGCAAGGACGAGGGCACGACGTTCAACACCCGCCTGCAGCTGGCCTTCTAGCGCCGGGTGCCGCCTGCCTTCGGGTCACAGCAGCAACAGTGCCCCGATCAGGGCAGGCGGCATCACCAGCGCGCCGACGCGCAGGAAGTCGAGCGCGCTGACATGCTCGCCCTCGCGACGCAGCGCCACCAGCCACAGCATCGTGGCCAGCGAGCCGGTCACCGACAGGTTCGGGCCCAGGTCCACGCCGACCAGCAGTGCAGCACGGGTCTGCGCCGGCAGGTCTGCCATCTGGCCCAGCGAACCGGCGGCCAGGCCGACCGGCAGATTGTTGGCCACGTTGCTGAGCAAAGCCGCCGCACCGCCTGCCAGCCAGCTGGCCTGGTGGGGCGACGCTTTGGCCATCGCCTGCAGCGCGCCGGCCGCACTCTGGATGACACCGGTCTGCGCGACCGCTTCCACCAGCACGAACAGCCCCGCCACCAGCGGCAGCACGCCCCAGGAGACATGGCGAAGCAGCGGCAGCGGGCTATGGCGCTGGCGGATCACCACGATCGCCACGCTCAGCGCACCGGCACAGAAGGTCGCCAGGCCCAGCGGTCCGTTCAGTGCGGAGGTCACCAGCAGCACGCTGCCGGTGAACAGCACGCCCAGTGCGCTCAGCCGCCCGCCTGCCGTCAGCGGGCGATGCTCCGGCGCGGCCACCAGTGGCTGCGCGATCTCGCGCCGGTGCACCCAGCGCAGCACCAGGTAGGTGGCACCGATCGCCGCCGCGGAGGGCAATCCGAACTGCGCCAGCCACTGCAGCAGCGGCGGCATGTGCTGGCCGTACACCACCAGGTTGGCCGGGTTGGAGATGGGCAGCACGAAGCTGGCCGCATTGGCGATGAACGCACAGACGAACAGGTAGGGCAGGGCATTGGCGCGGGCGGCCTTGCAGGCGGCGTAGACGGCCGGCGTCAGCACCACGGCCGTTGCATCGTTGGACAGGAACACCGTCACCAGCGTGCCGACCAGGAACACCAGGTCGAACAGGCGTCGCCCCGATCCGCCGGCATGCCGCACCGCATACAGCGCCAACCAATCGAACAGCCCTTCGCGGCGCGCCAGTTCGGCCAGCACCATCATGCCGACCAGGAACAGGTAGACGTCGCGACCTTCGGCGACGGCGCCCCAGACGGTGTCCAGCGATACCGCGCCCAGCAACGGCAACAGCGCGGCAGCAGCCAGCGCCCACACGTACTCGGGGATGCGGAAGGGGCGGAACAGCAGGCCGACGGTGGCAACGGCGACCGCTGCCCAGATGACGAGGGAGGAATGGGAGGCGAGCATGGGGGTGGGGGCTTCAGCGGTGCCTGCAGCGACCCCGGCGCGAGGGGTCCTGGCGCGCGCGATCAGCGGATGGACGGCCGCTGCGGTCATCGCAGGTTCCGGGATCGCGGCATCATACCGTGCGGACCGGTGCAGCGAACGCCGCTGCCCGGCACGTTCCGTGACAGCGGCGGTCCGCGACGGGCGCGCGGACATCCGGGGGCCTGCAGGACGTGGCAGACGCGGGGCGAAGCACAGCGTGCCCACGCGCGCTGAACGTCTTCTTGGAGCGTTCTTCACCTCCGGCCTGCCTAAAGTGGGGCCATTCCCAGGCAGGCCGTTTTTCGACGATGTTTGACTATCAGGACTGGACCTTCCATGCCAACGGGCGCACGGTGGTGGCGCGGGTGGAACTGGACGGCGACGGCGGCGGCATCATCAACCGCTACCAGGTGACGCCGGGGCCGGCGCAGTCCGGCCTGTGCATCAAGGTTGCGTCGCAGGACGAAGCCGCACAGAAGCTCGAGGCCGAAGTCAACAAGCTGCTGGGACCGGAGTGGTAGCGCCTGCGCGCTGCGATGCCGATCAATCGCCACGCGCGTGCGCGGTGGTACGTGCTGCCCTGCGCTTCAGTCCGAACAGGGGCCGTAACCAAGGGGAGCGGCGGATGACCGCCTCATGCAGCAGCAGGCAACCGGCGATGGTGCCTGCGAGCAGCAGCGTTGGCTCCAGCCACGGCCCCAGCTGCAGCGGCTTGAGCCAGAACAGCAGTGCGATCAGCAGGCTCTGGTGCAGCACATACCACGGGTAGACGGCTTCGGTGCAGTACGGCAACCAGCGGAACGGCCTGTCCAGGTAGTGCTTGCCCCAGCCCAGCACGGCCAGCAGCATGGCCCATGCGTACAGCACTTCGCAGTACTGCGACTGCAGGCCCCAGAACCGCGGCGGCCAGCGCCGCAGCACCGAATCGACGGGCAGCCAGTGCCCCAGCGCTTCCAGCAGCAGGTACCAGGCCACCGCACCCGCAGCGATGCACAGCGACACCCGGCGAAGGGCCTGCACGCGTTGCCAGAAGCGTGGTTCGCGGCCCAGCAGATAGCCGGCCAGGAACACGGTGCCGTACTTGGCGTGCTGGTAGAGGTCCTCCACGAAGGTGTTGGTGGGCGGGTGGTCGGGCGCCAGCCAGGCCAGCCAGAGCAGCAGCACCAGCGCGGGCGTGCCGATCAGCACAGCGGCGGGTGCGCCGGCCAGCCCGGCACTCAGCCGCCGCAGCGGCGCCGAATCCAGCAGCGGCAGGGCTGCCACCAGCACCACCGTATAGGCCCACAGATAGGCCAGGTACCACAGGTGGTTCCAGGTGATGCCGAAGCGGTCCCCCGCGAAGCTACCGTCCGGCCACGGCCGCACCTGCCAGTAGCGCAGCAGGAAGTCCCAGAAGCCTGGCGCGACCATGCCCCGGCTGACACCCTCGCAGTAGGGTTGGATCGGCACCACCACAAACATGCCGAACAGCAGCGGCAGCAACAAGCGCCAACTGCGGATGAGGATGAACCGCCCCCGTTGCAGGCGCGGCCGCACCAGCGCGATGGCGACGCCGGAGATCAGGAACAGCAACGACATGCGCCAGCCGTTCAGCAGCCGCATCGGCCACTGCAGCGCGTCGGTGGTGAAGCTGCCTTTCAGATGGAAGCCCCAGTCACCCACGTACGCCATGCCGGTGTGATACAGGATGAGCAGTGCGAAGGCGAAGACGCGGAGCGCGTCGATGTCGTGGCGTCGGTTCATGGCAGGGCAGCAGCGGACAGGGGGCAGCCAGCGTGCCACCGCGACATGGTCCCATGGGGTGGGAAGGGCCTGCCTGCGGCCCGGTAGTGACCAACGGCAGGCGATCAGGGACCAGCGGCATCCCTAGAATGGCCCCTTCGTCGCGCGTTGCGCGCGTGGTAGGGAAACCGCATGCCTGTAGCTTCGACGCCGCCCTGGCGGCTCACGTTCCGCCTGGCCGTGTGGGCGGCGCTGCTGCTGTTCATGGCCCTGGCCAACAGCGCCGTGGAAGTGATGGACGCGCAGCGGCGCGGCGACGCCCTGGCGTTCTGGGAGCCGCTGACCTGGGAGCTCAGCAGTGTCGGCGTGATCCTGCTCACGCTGCCGGCGATCTGGTGGGGGTGCAGGCGCTGGCCCCTGCATGCAGAGACCTGGCGGCGCCGCCTTCCGCTCTATCTGCTGGCCAGCATCGGCTGGTCGCTGCTGCACGTACTGGCCATGATGGCGCTGCGCAAGCTGGTCTACCTGGGTCTTGGTGCCAGCTACGTGGACGGTGCCGGCTGGGTCTCGCGCCTGGGCTATGAGTACCTCAAGGACGTGCGCGTGTTCTTCAGCATCGTGCTGCTCGAACACCTGATGAGCTGGTTCGGACGCCGCCAACAGGGTGAGGCGCATCTGCTCGCGGCGCCGGAAGACGCGGCGCCGGTGGAGCCGGTTGAGCGGCCACGGCATTTCCTGGTGCGCAAGCTGGGCAAGGAATTCCTGGTGGCCACCGACGATGTGGAATATGCGCAGGCGTCCGGCAATTACGTGAACCTGCACGTGCGCGGGCATGACTATCCGTTGCGTACCACGTTGGCGGCGCTTGCGCTGCGGTTGGATCCGTCGGTGTTCCTGCGCTGCCACCGCAGCTGGCTCGTCAACCGCCACCAGCTGCGCTCGATCGAGCCTGCCGATGGTGGCGACGCGGTGCTGCACATGGCCGATGGCGCACGGGTGCCGTGCAGCAGGCGGCAGCTGCCCGTGCTCCGGCAGGCGCTGGCGGCAGGCTAGCGGGTGGGGCGCGGGACCGCTGGCATCGATTGCATCGGTGCGCGGTCGAATTGCTGCGCTGCATGGTGACAACGGTGAACCTGGGTGATTACTCTCCGCTGCAACGCGATGGTAGCGCTACCAGTAGGACGGGGATCCAAGGTCCTGGGGCTGCCTTCTTTGCCGCGTGTTTGTCCTGGCAGGCTTGAAAAGCAAGTGTAAGTCGCGGCGTGCTCCAGCACCCGCGCTGTTCGGTTTGGAATGCGGGCCACGCCCGTGCGTGCCCCTGGGAGGGGGCGGTACATCCATTCGATCGTATGTCAGAGGGGACTTTCATGAGCACTTGCAGTTTCCGTGGCACCCAAGGCCCGAGGATCGGTTCATGAGCCGCACGTTGGCGAAGCTCCGGTCCAGGGCGATGTTCACCTTCGTGGGCGGCGCCCTGGTCATCAACCCCGCCTTTGCGCAGGACGCTGCACCGGCAACCGGCCAGCCGCCGCAGAGCCCGTCGCAGCCCACCCAGCTCGATGCCGTGCAGGTCACGGGCATACGCAACAGCCTGAGCCAGGCCATGGACATCAAGCGCGACTCGGCCGGCGTGGTCGACGCGATCAGTGCCGAAGACATCGGCAAGTTCCCCGACACCAATCTTGCAGAGTCGCTGCAGCGCATCACCGGCATCTCCATCGAGCGCCGTGATGGCGAGGGCGCACAGGTCACCGCGCGTGGCTTTGGTCCCCAGTTCAACATGGTCACGCTCAATGGCCGGCAGATGCCGGGGGCCGATGCCTTCGGTGCGTCCGGGCAGGTGGCCATCGGCGGTGTGGACGGCGGTACCCGCGCCTTCAATTTCGCGCAGCTGGCCGCCGAAGCGATCAATGGCATCGAGGTGTACAAGACCAGCCAGGCTCAGGTGCCCAGCGGCGGCATCGGCGCGACGATCAACATCCTGACCGCCCGTCCGCTCGATCACGCTGGCATCGTGGCCAATGCCGGCGCGAAGCTGGTGTCCGACCGCAGCCAGCCGTTCGACAATGACCTGACCCCGGAGCTGTCGGGCATCTTCAGTTACAGCAACCCCGAAAAGACCTTCGGCGTCAGCCTCAGTGCCAGCCAGCAGAAGCGCAAGGGCGGTTCGGTGCAGGCCACGGAGAACTACTGGAACGTGCAGCCGTGGACGGGGACGATGCCTGGCAACCCGGCCGTGGTGAATGCGCCGGCCATCGGCCAGCTCTACGCACGTCCCAACGACCTGCGTTATGCGTTCTCCGAGTTCGAGCGCGAACGCGTCAATGGCCAGGCGGTGCTGCAGTTCGCACCGACAGACAGCCTGACCCTGACCATGGACTACACCTACTCGACCAACGAGATCACCGAGAATCGTGGCGAGCAGGGCATGTGGCTGCAGAACAGCAACTACACCAATGTCCAGTTCGACACCTCCGGCGCGGTCGCCACCCCGGTCTACATCCGCGAGATCGCCGGCACCAAGGACTTCGGGCTGGAACAGCAGCGCAGCATGCAGGAGTACAAGCTGGGCTCGCTGGGCTTCAACGCGGTCTGGAATGTCAGCGACCGCTTCAAGCTCAGCTTCGATGCGCACAATTCGAAGAATGAAAGCCGCCCCAACGACCCGCTGACCGGCGGCGGCTCCATCTTCATGAGCATTGCCGGCACCAACAACTGCACCCGTGGCCCGCATTGCGGTGGCTCCTGGGTGCAGGAGCTGAACTTCAACAATGGCCTGCCGGTCGGCACCCAGGTCTGGTATCCCAGTACTGCCGATGCGATCGCCGGCACCAATGGCGTGGTCAACCCGGGCTTCCAGGAAGGCGAGATCGGCACCCAGGTGCTGCGTGTCAACGCGCAGACGCAGATCAGCGAGATCAAGCAGGCGCGCGTCGACGGCGAATGGAACTTCGACCACGGGCGCTTCCAGTTCGGCGTGGATGCCAACAAGTCCACCACCCACCGCATCCAGGCGGCCGAGGCCTATTCGACCCTGGGCGACTGGGGCGTGGCCAACGTGGACCGGGATACCGCCGGCGGCCTGATGGACCTGCTGCAGCCGGTCAGCATCGTCGGCCTGTTCGACGACTACAGTGCAAACAGCTGGCCGGCCTGGCGCGGCAATGCCGGGCAGCTGGCGCAATGGGCATCGCGCGAGTACGGCGTCGGCCTGGGTGTGAACCCGCAACGCGCGGCCGACAACTTCGTGGAAGAGAAGACCAAGGCGGCGTACTTCCAGGTGGAGCTGGACGGGGAACTGGGTGGCATGCGCACCAACACCCGCCTGGGCGTGCGCTATGAAACCACCGATGTGGTGTCGACCTCGGTCATTGCCGTCCCCGAGTCCATCGAGTGGCAGGCCAACAACGATTTCCGCATCGTGCTGTCCGATGAGCAGCAGCCCTTTACCGAGAAGGCGCGCTACAGCTACATCCTGCCCAACCTCGATTTCAGCATCGACCTCACCGAGGAACTGAAGGGCCGCGTTTCGTTCGGCAAGAGCATCGCCCGCGCGCCGTACGGCAACCTGTATGCAGGGCCCGGGGCGCAGCAGCCGTTCGGTTCGGTGCTGATCGATCCGTCGTCGCGCGCCTCGGGCAACTCGCAGAATCCGAGCCTGAAGCCGCTGGAATCGGACAACCTCGATCTGGGGCTGGAGTGGTACTTCGCCGACGCCAGCTATGTGTCATTGACCTATTGGAACAAGTCGGTCAGCAACTTCATCGGCAACACCGTCGTCCAGGAAAGCCTGTACGGCCTCACCGACCCGACCTCCGGGCCGGATGCGCGGGCGGCGCTGGACTTCCTGACCAGCGGCGCCTGCGTCGCCCAGGTCGGGCCGGCCAATGCCGCTGCCTGCTCGGCCAACGACACCTCGCTGTTCACCGCACTGGCGTTGCTGCGCAACAATCCCGCCGGCCTGGGTGCCTACAACGGCACCGATGCGCAGGTGCTGGCCACCGAGGCAGCCTACGACCTGCATGGGCAGGCCAACGATCCGCTCTACCAGTTCAACGTCAATCGCCCGATCAACCAGAACAAATCCAAGCTGCATGGCTGGGAGCTGGGCGGCCAGTACTTCTTCGGTGACACCGGCTTCGGCGTGCTGGCCAACTACACCGTGGTCAAAGGTGATGTCGGCTACAACAATGGCGGCGATCCGGGTATCGACCAGTTCTCGCTCACCGGCCTGAGCGACACTGCCAACGCGATGCTGATGTACGAGAAGTACGGGTGGTCGGTGCGCCTGGCATGGAACTGGCGCGACCAGTACCTGATCCTGGCCAACCAGGGCTCCAGCCGCAATCCGTACTATATGGAGCCGTACGAGCAATGGGATCTCAGCGTCAACTACGCGCTGGATGACCACTGGTCCTTCAGCCTGGAGGCGATCAACCTGACCGGCGAGGATGTGCGGTGGCGCTCGCGCACGTCGCAGATGATCGTCAAGCTGGCCGACCAGAGCCCGCGCTACATGCTGGGCGTACGCTACAAGTTCTGAGCCTGGTTGCCGATGCGTCCGGCACGGCACTGCTGCCCGCCAGCGGTGCCGTGCCGGGACGGTGTCGCCGCACCTGTCGCGCCTGCGCTACTCTGCCGGCCAGCCACCCCGCACTGGACTGGATACCCTGATGGCCCGCTATGAAATGCTCAACAACATCGCGCATCGGGACCTGACGGTCGCTACCGGATTCGGGCCACAGTTCGGCGATGCGGTGGGCATGGTGCCCGCCTATCCCAGCGAGTTTGCCGAACTGCAGCGCGAGTATCCGATCTTCCTGCGCCGGGAGACCGGGACCGGGGCGTGGCAGTCCGTCGCCCTGCTGGGCTTCGAGCAGCACGAAAACCTGTACCTGCAGGACGGACGCTGGAATGCCTCCTACCTGCCGGGCGCGGCCGCAAAAGGGCCGTTCCTGATCGGCTTCCAGGAGCACTACGTGGACGGCCTGCTCACCCAGGACGCGGTGATGCACGTCGACCTGGACCATCCGCGTGTCACCTCCGGCGGCGGTGAGCCGGTGTTCCTGCCACAGGGTGGAAACACGCCTTACCTGGACCACATCGCCGGGGTACTGCGCGGCATCCACGAGGGCAGCGCGTACGCGGCCACAATGTTCGCGATGCTCGACGACAGCGGCCTGATCCAGCCGGTCACGCTCGACGTGCAGGTCGCGCCGCATCACCGGGTGAGCGTGAGCGGACTGCATGGCATCGACCGGGAGCGCCTGGTGACGCTGGACAGCGCACGCCTGGCTGAACTGAACCGCGCCGGCTACCTGGAAGGCGCGTACCTGATGCTTGCGTCGTTGCACAACATGCGCCGCCTGATTGCCGAGAAGCAGCGCCGCCTCCGCGCCCAGGACGGCGCGGCGCAACCGGCCAGGAACTGACCGGTGCGCGCGAACCTGCCGCTGCCGGTTCTGGAAGGCGTCGATCCTGCCGAGCTGCCGCTGGCTGCCCTGGCGGAGGCGGGTGAACCGGTCGTGCTGCGGGGCATCGCCAGCGGTTGGCCACTGGTGCAGGCGGGCGTGCGCTCGGCGCAGGACGCGATGGCCTACCTGCGCAGCGTCGATGCGGGCGGGCCCATCCAGTATTCGTTCGGCGGCGCCGAGATCGAGGGCCGCCCGTTCTACAGCGCGGACTACACCCGGCTGAACTTCGACGTGCGGCGCGGCGTGCTGGCGCAGGTGCTGGAGGAGATCGCCACCACGCTGCAGTCCCCGCGGCCGCCGACCTACTACGTGGCCTCGCTGCCGATCGAGCGGGCACTGCGGCCGGCATTCGCGCAGGCCAACGACGCCGGGCTGGCGAAGCAGGGCATCGATGCCACGGCCAGCATCTGGATCGGCAACCGGGTGACGGCCTCGTGCCACTACGACATGCCCGACAATCTCGCCTGCTGTGCAGTGGGGCAGCGCGAGTTCACCCTGTTCCCGCCCGAGCAGATCGACAATCTGTATCCGGGCCCGCTCGATCCCACGCCCGGTGGCCAGGTGGTGAGCGTGGTGGACTTCGAGCGCCCCGACTTCGATCGGTACCCGCGTTTCCGGGAAGCGCTGGCGAACGCACGCAGCGCCGTGCTTGGGCCCGGCGATGCGATCTTCATTCCGGGGATGTGGTGGCACCATGTGCGCAGCCTGGCGCCGTTCAACGTGCTGGTGAACTACTGGTGGCGCCGTTCGCCGGCCTGGCTGGGATCTCCACTGTCGGCGCTGCACCACGCGATGTGGGCCGTGCGCGACCTGCCGGCGCGCGAAAAGCAGGCCTGGCAAGGGCTCTTCCAGTACTACGTATTCGGCCCCGGCGCGCGCGCCGGGCAGCACCTGCCTGACGCCGCGCGCGGGGATCTGGCACCGTTCGACGAGCCGCGCGCGCGCCGCATGCGCGCGATGCTGCTGGGCAGGCTCAACCGTTGAGAAGGAGCGCCGTAGTGGATACCGAGAGCACCCCCGCAGGACGCATCCGCAAGGTGGTCATTGCCGGCGGCGGCACCGCGGGATGGCTGGCCGGCTGTGCGCTGGCGCACCAGTTTCGTGACCAGCTGGAGATCACCCTGGTCGAGTCCGAGCAGATCGGCACCGTCGGCGTCGGCGAGTCCACCGTGCCGCCCATCCGCACGTTCCACCGCTTCCTGCAGATCGACGAGCAGGACTTCCTGCGCGCGGTGGCCGGCACCTTCAAGCTGTCGATTTCATTCGAGAACTGGCGCCTGCCGGGCGACCGCTTCTTCCACCCGTTCGGCACCATCGGCCACGGCACCTGGGCGGCACCGTTCCATCACTTCTGGCTGGACAGCCTGCGCCGCGGCATGCCCTCGGACCTGGGCGACTTCTGCCTGGAGAGCATTGCCTCGCGGGGCGACCGTTTCTCGTTGCAGACCCAGCCGCAGGCCAGCTACGCCTACCACTTCGATGCCGGGCTGTATGCGCGGTTCCTGCGCCGCAGGGCCGAGGGCCACGGCCTGCGCCGGATCGAAGGCAGGATCGCCCAGGTCCGGCAGCATGCGCATGACGGATCGGTGCAGGCGCTGGTGCTGGAGGACGGGCAGGTGATCGAGGGGGATCTGTTCATCGACTGCACCGGCTTCCGTGGCCTGCTGATCGAGCAGACGCTGGGCACCGGCTACGAGGACTGGCACGAGTGGCTGCCGTGCGACCGGGCCGTGGCCGTGCAGACCGAAGCGGTTGCGCCCCCTGTGCCCTATACCCGGGCGATCGCCCACGAAGCGGGATGGCGCTGGCACATCGCGCTGCAGCACCGGGTCGGCTGCGGGCTGGTGTATTCCAGCCGCCACCTGTCCGATGACGAGGCCACGGCGAAGCTGCTGCGCGATGTGGGGGCACCTCCCTTGCGCGACCCGTGGCAGGTGCCGTTCCGCAGCGGGCGTCGGCTGAAGGCCTGGAACAGGAACGTGGTGGCCCTGGGGCTGGCGAGCGGTTTCATCGAGCCCCTGGAATCGACCAGCATCCACCTGACGATCAGCGCGGTGGTGCGCCTGATCCAGTTGTTCCCGTTCGATGGGATCCGCGCGTCGCTGGTGCAGCTGTACAACGATGTCAGCCGGCAGGAAATGGAGCACGTGCGCGACTTCATCATCCTGCACTACCACGCCACGCAGCGCACCGAGCCGATGTGGAAGGCATGCCGCGAGATGCGCGTGCCCGAATCGCTGCAGCAGCGGTTGCAGGCGTGGCGCGAGCGTGCGCACGCCTGGCAGGACCCCGGCGAGCTGTTCCGCGTCGAGTCCTGGACCAGCGTGCTGCTCGGGCAGGGCATTCCGCCAGGCCCGCCGCATCCGCTGGCGCGGGCGGTGAGTGACGCCGATCTGCGCACCCTGTTGAAGGGCATCCAGCAGCCGGTGCAGCACGCCGCGGCGCAGATGCCGACCCAGGCAGAGTTCATCGCGCAGTACTGCAGGTCCGGCGCAGACGTGTGGCGTTCGATGGCGACGCCCGCGTAGCAGGCTTTTGCGTTGCAGCACGCTTTTTCCGCTGCAGCTGGTTACAGTGCGGAAACACCGCAGGCGATGACGCATGCGGTGGCAACGCGGGGGCCGGACAGCACGCCCCCTTTTTGAGTCCACGGAATGTTAGCGCTACCTTTTTGCTGATCGGAGGCGGTTTCGATGGGTCTGGTTGCAGGGATCGATGCAGGGACGCAGAGCCTGAAGGTGCTGGTCTACGACCCGCAGGCGCAAACGGTGGCCGCCGCCACCAGCGCGCTGCTCACGCTGGACAGCGCGGCCGACGGCAGCCGCGAGCAGGCGCCCGCCGATTGGGTAGCGGCCCTCCATGATTGTTTTGCCCGGATCGATCCCGCGCTGCGCGCACGCATCGTCGCGATGGCGGTCTCCGGCCAGCAGCATGGGTTCGTGCCGGTGGATGCGGCAGGCGAGGTGCTGGCGCCGGCCAAGCTGTGGTGCGACACCAGCACCTCGGCCGAATGCGCGCAGATCATGGACGCCGTGGGTGGGGTACGCCGCACCATCGCGCTCGCGGGCAACCCGATCCTGGCCGGCTATACCGCATCCAAGCTGCCCTGGACCCGGACCCACCGTGCCGACGCCTACGCACGGCTGGCGACCATCCTGCTGCCGCATGATTACCTCAATTTCGTGTTGACCGGCCAGCGGTTCTGCGAGCATGGCGATGCGTCCGGAACCGGCTGGCTGGACGTGCGCACACGCACGTGGTCGCAGGCGCTGCTGCGCGCGACCGATCCTGATCGCGACCTGGCCGCCTGCCTGCCGCCCATCGCATCACCCGATGCGCTGTTCGATATCGCGCCTGCTGCGGCAGCCGCGCTGGGGCTGCCAGCGACGGTGAAGGTTGCCGTTGGCGGCGGCGACAACATGATGGCCGCGATCGGCACGGGCTGCGTCACCGAAGGACGCCTGGCGATGAGCCTGGGAACGTCTGGAACGCTGTTTGCCTACTCCGGATCGCCGGTGATCGATGCCGACGGCGCCTGGGCCGCGTTCTGCTCGTCCACGGGGGGATGGCTGCCGCTGATCTGCACCATGAACTGCACCGTGGCGACCGAACAGGTCGCCCGTGCCTTCGGCTTCAGCACGCGCGACGGCGATGCGCACCTGCGCGCGACGCCACCGGGAGCAGGCGGGCTGTTGATGCTGCCCTTCCTCAATGGCGAACGTACGCCGGACCTGCCGCTCGGCAAGGGCGTGCTGGCCGGCCTGGACACTGCCAATTTCACCCCGGCGCACCTCTACCGCGCCGCCATGGAGGGCGCGACCTACAGCCTGAAGTACGGCTACGACGCCTTCGTCCGCGCCGGCATGCAGTTCGATCGCATCGTGCTCACCGGCGGCGGCAGCAACAGCGCGGCCTGGCGTCAACTGGTGGCCGATGTGTTCGGCCTGCCCGTGGACGTTCCGGTGCAGGCCGAAGGCGCGGCGTTTGGCGCGGCATTGCAGGCGCTGTGGGCGCTCGCCCGATCGCAGGGCAACGCCACTTCGATCAGCGACATCACCGTACGGCACGTCACCGTCGATCCCGCGCTGTCCGCGCGCCCGGATCCGGATCGCAGCGATGCCTATGCACGGGCCTACGCACGCTTCCTCAGTCACCTTGATGCCATCACGCCGCTGCAGCGCGGCTGATGGCTCCTCCACGACACCCCGTACAACGACAGGAGCACGCACCATGAGCACGCAGCCCTTCATCGGCGCCAAGGAGTACTTCCCCGGCATCGACCGCATTCCGTTCGAGGGCAAGGGCTCGGACAATCCGCTTGCCTTCAAGGTCTACGATGCCCACCGGGTCATCGGCGGCAAGACCATGCAGGAGCACCTGCGCTTCGCCGTGTGCTACTGGCACACCTTCTGCAATGCCGGGCACGACCCGTTCGGCCCGGGTACCCGGCAGTTCCCGTGGGAGGCGGGCTCGCCGCTGGCCACGGCCGAAGCGAAAGTGGACGCGGCGTTCGAGTTCTTCACCAAGCTGGGCGTGCCGTACTGGTGCTTCCACGACATCGACCTGGCGCCGGATGCCGATGACATCGGCCAGTACCAGAAGAACCTCACGCACATGGTGGGCCTGGCCAAGGCGCGCCAGGACGCCACCGGCGTCAAGCTGCTGTGGGGCACGGCCAACCTGTTCTCGCACCCGCGCTACATGAACGGTGCATCGACCAATCCCGATTTCGCCGTGGTCGCGCGCGCCGCGGTGCAGGTCAAGGCTGCACTGGAAGCGACGGTCGAGCTGGGCGGCGAGCATTACGTGTTCTGGGGCGGACGCGAGGGCTATGCATCGCTCGCCAATACCCAGATGAAGCGCGAGATCGAGCACTTCGCGCGTTTCCTCACCCTGGCCCGCGACTACGGTCGCAGCATCGGCCTGAAGGGCAACTTCCTCATCGAGCCCAAGCCGATGGAGCCGATGAAGCACCAGTACGACTTCGACAGCGCCACGGTGGTGGGCTTCCTGAAGGAGCATGGGCTGGACAAGGACTTCAAGCTCAACATCGAGGCCAACCACGCCACGTTGTCCGGGCACACCTTCGAGCACGATCTGCAGGTCGCCTCGGATCATGGCCTGCTCGGCAGCATTGATGCCAACCGCGGCAACGCGCAGAACGGCTGGGACACCGACCAGTTCCCCAGTGATCTGTACGACACCGTGGGCGCGATGCTGGTCGTGCTGCGCCAGGGTGGGCTGGAGGGCGGGTTGAACTTCGATGCCAAGGTGCGCCGCGAGTCGACCGACCTGGAGGATCTGTTCATTGCCCATATCGGCGGCATGGACGCCTTCGCACGCGGGCTGGAGGTCGCCCATGCACTGCTGACCGAATCGCCGTGGGAGCAATGGCGCAAGGAGCGCTACGCGAGTTTTGACAGCGGCGCCGGCCAGGAGTTCGAGCGCGGCACGCTCAGCCTGCCGGACCTGGCGGGCCTGGCCGCCCGCCTCGGCGAACCGCGCCAGGCCAGCGGCAAGCAGGAGCGTTACGAAAACCTGCTCAACCAGTACCTGCTGCGCTGAGCGCGGCAGGCAGGCCAACGGCGGCAACGGTGCACTCAAGGGGACGGGGATGAACCAGGCAGCAGGCAGCGGGGAGAACACCCGGCTGATCGTACTGATCAGCGTGGTAGCGACGATTGGCGGTTTTCTGTTCGGCTTCGACAGCGGTGTGATCAATGGCACCCAGGATGGCCTGCACCAGGCGTTCCGGTCCGGTGAATGGATGCAGGGGTTCGAGATCGCGTCGATGCTGCTGGGCTGTGCGGTGGGCGCGTTCAGTGCCGGCCGCCTGGCCGACCGCCTCGGCCGCCGCAACGTGCTGATCCTGTCGGCGGTGATGTTCCTGCTGTCGGCACTCGGTGCCGGGGCGGCGGTCTCGTCGGGCTGGTTCATTGCGGCGCGAGTGGTGGGCGGATTCGCGGTCGGCGCGGCGAGCGTGATCTCGCCGGCCTACATTGCCGAGGTCGCTCCGGCCCGCTATCGCGGCCGCCTGGCCACGGTGCAGCAGATCGCCATCATCACCGGGCTCACCGCTGCCTTCCTGTCCAACTACCTGCTGGCGGCCGCAGCGGGCGCGTCGACCGAGCCGCTGTGGGCCGGGCAGGCCGCCTGGCGCTGGATGTTCTGGATGCAGGCCGCGCCGTCGCTGGTGTTCCTGCTGCTGTTGCTGACCATTCCTGAGAGCCCGCGCTACCTGGTGGTGAAGCGGCGCAAGGACGACGCGCTGCGCGTGCTCACCCGGCTGCTCGGCAGCGACAAGGCCCGCGCCACGCTCGAAGAGATCGATGCCTCGCTGTCCAACGACCACCATCGCCCGCGCCTGTCCGACCTGAAGAGCCGGGCGACCGGGCGGATCCGCCCGATCGTGTGGGTCGGCGTCGGCCTGGCCTGCTTCCAGCAGCTGGTCGGCATCAACGTGGTGTTCTATTACGGCGCGGTGCTGTGGCAGGCGGTCGGGTTCTCCGAGAACGACGCACTGCTGATCAACGTGCTGTCCGGCGCGCTGAGCATCGGTGCCTGCGTGGTCACGGTGCTGCTGATCGACCGGATCGGCCGCAAGCCGTTGCTGTGGTTCGGCTCGGCCGGGATGTCGCTGTCACTGGCACTGGTGGTGGTGGCCTTTGCCAGCGGTTCGCTGGCCGACGGGCACCTGCAGCTGCCCGGTCGCATGGGCACGCTGGCACTGGTGGCGGCCAATGCCTACGTCGTGTTCTTCAACCTGTCCTGGGGGCCGGTGATGTGGGTGATGCTGGGCGAGATGTTCCCGAACCAGATCCGCGGTTCGGCCCTGGCGGTCGCCGGCGCGGCGCAATGGACGTCCAACTTCGTGGTGACGGTGACGTTCCCGATGCTGCTGGCTGCGGCCGGGCTGGCGGCCACCTACGGCATCTACCTGGTGGCGGCGATCATCTCGGTGATTTTCGTGGTGCGGCATGTGCACGAGACCAAGGGCAAGGAACTGGAGCAGATGGAAGGATGAGCACCATGGCATTGCAGACCTCCGTATCCCGCACCGGCGTGCTGGTCGCCGTGCTGGCGCTGGCATTGCTGGGCTGCCACGGCCAGGACCGGCCCGCCGCCACTGCGGCAACCGGCAGCGACCCGTGGCCGCAGGTCACCTGGCCACTGGCCGAGGATCCTGCCCTGGAGAAGCGGATCACCGACCTGATGGCCGGCATGACGGTGGAGGAAAAGGTCGGCCAGCTCGTGCAGGGCGACATCGCCAGCCTCACTCCCGATGACGTGCGGCGCTACCGCCTCGGTTCGATCCTGGCCGGTGGCAATTCCGACCCGGGTGGCCGCTACGACGCGTCACCGGCCGAATGGCTGGCGCTGGCCGATGCGTTCTATGACGCGTCCATGGATACCTCCAACGGCGGCAAAGCCATTCCAGTGCTGTTCGGCATCGATGCCGTGCATGGGCAGAGCAACATCATTGGCGCCACGTTGTTCCCGCACAACATCGGGCTGGGTGCCACGCGCAATCCGGAGCTGCTGCGGCAGATCGGTGGCATCACCGCCCTCGAGACCCGCGTCACCGGCATGGAGTGGACGTTCGCGCCGACCGTTGCGGTACCCCAGGATGATCGCTGGGGCCGCACCTACGAGGGCTATTCGGAATCGCCCGAGGTGGTGGCCAGCTACGCGGGGGCCATGGTGGAGGGATTGCAGGGCAGGGTAGGGACGCCCGAGTTTCTCGATGGCCGTCATGTGATCGCGTCGGTGAAGCACTTCCTCGGCGATGGTGGCACCACCGGCGGCAAGGACCAGGGTGACACGCGCATCAGCGAGCCCGACCTGGTGCGCATCCATGCGGCCGGATATCCCCCGGCGATCGCCGCCGGCGCGCAGACGGCCATGGCCTCCTTCAACAGCGTCAACGGTGAAAAGATGCACGGGCACCGGCATTACCTCACCGACGTGCTCAAGGGGCGCATGCAGTTCGGTGGCTTCGTGGTCGGTGACTGGAACGGCCATGGCCAGGTCAAAGGCTGCACCACCACGGACTGCCCGGCCACCATCAACGCTGGCCTGGACATGGCGATGGCGTCGGACAGCTGGAAGGGCTTCTACGAGACCACGCTGGCGGCGGCGAAGGACGGGGGGATTTCGTCGCAGCGCCTGGATGACGCGGTGCGCCGCATCCTGCGCGTCAAGTTCCGCCTCGGCCTGTTCGAAGCGGGCCGGCCGTCGTCGCGGGCCGTTGGCGGCCAGTTCGCACTGATCGGCGCGCCCGAGCATCGCGCGGTGGCCCGCCAGGCGGTACGCGAATCGCTGGTGCTGCTGAAGAACCAGAACGGCCTGCTGCCGCTGTCGCCGAAGCAGCGGATCCTGGTGGCCGGCGACGGCGCCGACGATGTCGGCAAGCAGGCCGGCGGCTGGACGCTCAACTGGCAGGGCACCGGTACCACCCGCAAGGACTTTCCCAACGCGGACTCGATCTACGAGGGCATCGCGCGGCAGGCCACGGCGGCCGGCGGTGAGGCCGTGCTTGCCGTTGACGGCCGCTACGCGGTGAAGCCCGACGTGGCCGTGGTGGTGTTTGGCGAAGACCCCTATGCCGAGTTCCAAGGGGACCGGCCCACCTTGGCCTACAAGCCGGGCGACGAGACGGACCTGGCGCTGCTCAGGCGGCTCAAGGCCGAGGGCATCCCGGTCGTTGCGGTCTTCCTGAGCGGGCGGCCGCTGTGGGTGAACCGGGAACTCAACGCCGCCGATGCCTTCGTGGCCGCCTGGCTGCCGGGCTCGGAAGGCGGCGGCATCGCCGATGTGCTGCTGCGCGGGGCCGATGGCCGCGTGCAGCACGATTTCAAGGGCAGGCTCGGTTTCAGCTGGCCGCGTACCGCTACGCAGTACGCCAACAACGTGGGCCAGAAGGACTACGACCCGTTGTTCGCATTCGGCTTCGGCCTGACCTATGCCGACAAGGGCGACCTGCCCGTGCTGCCCGAGGCGTCGGGCCTCACCGACAACGAAGGCGCGTCCGGCGTGTTCTTCGCGCGCGGTGACGCGGGCCCCGGCATGGCGCTGCGGATCGAGGATGCGGCAGGGCAGGGGTTGAACGTGACCCGCGTGCCGGATGCCTTGCCCGGCGACCGGTTGAAGATCACCGGCGTGGATCACCTGGCCCAGGAAGACGGGCGGCGGCTGGCGTGGTCGGGCAACGGCGAGGCTGTCGTCGCGCTGCAGTCGCACACGCCACTGGACCTGCAGCGCGAGGCCAACGGTGACCTGATGCTGTTGACCACGTTGCGCGTTGATGCGGCACCGCGTGGCCAGGCATGGCTGTCGGTAGGCTGTGGTGCCGGCTGTTCGGCGCGGATCGCCATCGCGCCCACCTTGGCCGCCATGCCGGCGGGCCAGTGGACGCGGGTAGGTGTTCCGCTGAAATGCCTGGCCGCGGCCGGTGCGAAGCTGGATGCGCTCGACCGGCCCTGGGCGCTGGCCACGGCCGGCACCATGACGCTCTCGGTGTCCCGCGTCGCCCTGGGGGCATTGAACGAGGCGCAGGTCACGGTGCGCTGCGATGCGCGATGATCATCCGCACCGCAGCCATCGCTGCCGGTACATGCACCGCGGGGCCACGCGCGTGAGCCAGCCGCGAGCGCTATCGGGGCTTGGGCGGCGCGGCGACCGAATCACGTGCGATCAGCCGGTGCGGCACCACGTGGTCGCGCAGCACGGGCGTATCGCCACTGGGACGGCGGATGGTGCGCAGCAGGATGTCGATCGCCGCGTTGGCCATGAAGGCGATCGGCTGGTGGATCGTGGTCAGTTCCGGCCACACGGTGGTTGCGGCCGAGGTGTCATCGAAGCCGACCACCGACAGGTCGCGCGGGACGTCCAGTCCGCGCCGATGCGCCACCGAAATGGCGGCGGCGCCCATGTCGTCGTTGCTGGCGAAGATCGCCGTCGGCGGCCGGCGCTGGGACAGCAGTTTTTCGGCTGCGGCCAGGCCGGACCGGTAGGTATAGTCGCCGTGCTGGACCAGGCCGGGTTCCACCGCCAGCCCCGCCTCGCGCAGCGCCGTGACGAAGCCGTCGTAGCGCAGCGCACTCGCGCTCAGGTCAGTGCGTCCGCGGATGAAGCCGATACGGGTGTGCCCCTGGCGGAGCAGGTGCTCGGTCATTTCCCTGCCGGCGCTGAAATCGTCGATGCGGACACAGGACAGGGCGTCGCTCAGGCGACCCGATGCGATGGCCACCACCGGAATGCCTGCCTTGACCAGTTCGCTTACCGCGGCCTGCGATTCGCACAGGGGCGGCGGCAGGATCACCCCGTCGACGCGCCCGGCAAGCGCACGCGCCGCCTTGCGCTCGGACTCGGCATCCAGGTTGTCCCAGTAGTCGATGACCAGCTGGAGCGCGGAACTGGACGCGACGCGCAGCAGCCCCACCAGCAGCTCGCGCAGGTAGGCGCCGCTGGGGTTGGTATAGATCAGGGCAATGCGCGTGTGCTGCGCGGCGGCCAGCGAACTGGCGGCAAGATTGGGCGTATAGCCCAGCTCGCGCACGGCGCGCAGCACGCGCTCGCGGGTGACGTCACGCACCTTGCCCTGGTTGATCACCCGCGACACGGTCATCGGCGAAACGCCGGCAAGGGCCGCAACCTCGTCGATGGTCACGCCTGCGGTTCTGCGGCGAACCGACTTCTTCGGCTTGTCCAATGCACGATCCCTTTGGTCTTGGTGGCGCTGCCGCGCCGGTGCGCGGGACGATGATGAACCGTCGCGGGCCCGGCCGTAGTCTACAAAGGCGCATGTTAACGCCGTTGTTCCGCGCTGTCGGCAAGCGGCTGTGCGCCCTCCTGGCGCTGCTGGCGTGCGCCGGCGGCGTGCACGCGGAGGACGGCTACGCATTGTGGATGCGTTACGTGCCGGTTGCCCCGGCGGTCGCCGCCGAGTACCGGCTGCAACTGTCGGAGGTGGTTGCGCCGGACCGCACGCCGGTCCAGCGTGCCACCCGCGATGAGCTGGCGCGCAGCCTGCCAGGCTTGCTGGGATCGACCCCGCCGATGCGGACGGCGATCAGCGCCGGCCATGCCCTGGTGCTGGGTACGCCGCAGTCCTCGGCCCTGGTCGCCGGGTTTGGCAAGGAGATCGCCACGCTGGGCGACGACGGGTTCCTGATCCGGCGGGTCCGGATCGACGGACGCGATGTGCTGCTGGTGGCGGCGCGCGGGGACGTCGGCGTGTTGTATGGCACGTTCCATCTGCTGCGCCTGCTGCAGCGTGGCACGTCGCTGCTGGGGCTGGAGGTGCGTGAGTCGCCACGGGTCGCCCTGCGTGTGCTCGACCATTGGGACAACCTGGATCGCTACGTCGAGCGCGGCTATGCGGGCAGCTCGCTGTGGGACTGGCAGACCCTGCCGCACTGGCAGGATCCGCGCTACACCGATTACGCGCGGGCCAACGCCTCGCTCGGCATCAACGGCACCGTCCTGAACAACGTCAATGCCAGCGCCCTCAGCCTGTCGCCGGCCTATCTGGCCAAGGCGGCCGCGTTGGCCGACCTGTTCCGTCCCTACGGCATCCGGGTGTACCTGAGCGCGCGTTTCAGTGCGCCCATCGAGTTGGGCGGGCTGGCGACCGCCGATCCGTTCGACCCGGGTGTACAGCGCTGGTGGCGCGACAAGGTCGATGAGATCCATGCGCTCATTCCGGATTTCGGCGGCTTCCTGGTCAAGGCAAACTCGGAGGGGCAACCCGGCCCGCAGGACTACGGTCGTTCCCACGCCGACGGTGCCAACCTGCTGGCCGACGCACTGGCGCCGTACAACGGCGTGGTGATGTGGCGGGCCTTCGTGTACTCGCACGAAGTGCCCGACGATCGCGCCAAGCAGGCGTACAGCGAATTCGTCGGGCTCGACGGTGCCTTCCGCCCCAACGTGATCGTGCAGGTGAAGAACGGCCCCATCGACTTCCAGCCGCGCGAGCCGTTCCATCCGCTGTTCGGCGCCATGCCACGCACGCCGCTGATGCTGGAACTGCAGATCACCAAGGAGTACCTGGGCTTCGCGACACACCTGGTGTATCTGGGAACGCTCTACCAGGAAGTGCTGCAGGCCGACACCCATGCCCGCGGCGAAGGCTCCACGGTCGCCCGCGTGGTTGATGGCTCGCTGGAGGGGCATGCGCTGACCGGCATCGCCGGCGTCGCCAACATCGGCGTGGACCGCACCTGGAGCGGCTCGCATTTCGACCAGGCCAACTGGTATGCGTTCGGGCGACTGGCCTGGGATCCACGGCAGTCCGCGCGCGGCATCGCCGAGGACTGGGCCGCGCTGACCTTCTCGCCCGACCCGCAGGTGACCGGCCCGATCGTGCGGATGATGATGGACTCGCGCGAGGCGGCGGTGGATTACATGACGCCGCTGGGCCTGCATCACCTGATGGCGCGCGGCCATCACTACGGCCCTGGCCCCTGGGTGGACGGGGGCCCGCGCGCGGACTGGACGTCGGTGTACTACCACCGCGCAGGCCGCGACGGCATTGGTTTCGACCGCAGCGCCCGCGGAAGCAACGCGGTGGGCCAGTATGCGCCGCAGGTGGCCGAGGTCTATGGCGACCCGGCGCGGGTGCCCGAGTCGCTGCTGCTGTGGTTCCATCATGTGCCGTGGGATCACCGCATGCGCTCGGGCAGGACGCTCTGGGACGAACTGGTCGGGCGCTATTCGCGCGGCGTGCGCCAGGTGCAGTCGATGCAGGCGACCTGGGCAGGCCTGCGCGACCGGATCGATCCGCAGCGGCACCGGCACGTTGCTGCGTTCCTGCAGATCCAGCGCGACGAAGCGCAATGGTGGCGTGATGCCAGCGTGGCGTACTTCCAGTCACTCAGCGGACGGCCGCTGCCAGCCGGCGAACGGCCACCGCCGCATCCGTTGGCGTACTACCAGGCGTTGCAGTTTCCTTTCGCACCCGGGGATGGGCGATGAGCCGGATCGGATGGGCCGCGCGTGCGGCGGCGTTGATGGTGCTGGCGTGGCCTGCCGTGCCGGTCGCGGCCGCTGAAACGGCAGGGTTGCTGCACCCGCTGTTCCAGGACCACGCGGTCCTGCAGCGTGACCAGCCGATCGCCGTCTGGGGCCAGGCCCGGGCCGGGGAGGTGGTGTCGGTGACCTTCGCCGGCCAGGCGGTGACCACCCACGCCGACGCCACGGGCCGGTGGCAGGCGACGCTGCCTGCCACCGGCGCAGGCGGGCCATACACCCTGGAGGCCGCCGCCGGGCCCCGGCGTGAGTCAGTGCGCGATGTGCTGGTCGGCGACGTCTGGTTGTGCGCGGGCCAGTCGAACATGGAACTTCCGGTGTGGCGCTCGCTCAACGCAGCCAGCGAGATCGCCGCGGCCACGATCCCACGCATCCGGCTGTTCACTGTGCCGCACGCCGCGGCCGTGCAGGCACAGGCGCATTTCAACGGTCGTGTCGCATGGGCGCCGGCAACGCCCGATGCGGTCCGCGACTTCTCGGCGGCCTGCTTCTACTTCGCCCGCGAGCTGCAGCGCACGGTCGACGTGCCGATGGGGCTGATCCAGGCGGCGTGGGGCGGCTCGCGGATCGAGGCCTGGACCCGTGTCGATGCACTTCGAGGGCAGGGCGGCATGGACGAGTCCCTCGATATCCTCGCGCGCTCCGCGCGTGATCCGCTGGCGGCACGCGCAGCCTGGGGCCGCTACTGGCAGCACTGGTGGGCCACGCGTGAGGGCGCGCTGCCCGGCGACGCACCTTGGCGCGCGGACACCGATGACCGCGGATGGTCGCGCGCACCGGCGGCGTTGGGGGCGTGGGAGCGGTGGAACGTGCCCGCGCTTGCCGACTACAACGGCATGGTCTGGTATCGAACGCAGGTGGTGCTGAGCGCTGGACAAGCTGCACGCGGCGCGACCCTGGAGCTGGGATCGGCCGACGAGGCGGACGTGACCTGGGTGAACGGCGTTGCCGTGGGCAGCCAGTACGGCGCCGGCGAGAGGCGCTACCCGTTGCCCCGCGGCCTGTTGAAGGCAGGCTTGAACAGCGTTGCGGTCAACGTGCTCGACACCTACGGCGAAGGTGGCCTGGCGGGCCCCGCGACGGCACACGGCCTGCGGCTCGACAACGGTGAGCGGGTGGTACTGCAGGCGCCGTGGAAGTACCGGGTGGCGCCGGGCCGACAGGCGCCGCCATTTGCCCCCTGGCAGGCCGCCACCGGGCTGTCGACGCTGTACAACGGGATGATCGCGCCGCTCGGCGGCGTCGGGCTGCGCGGCATGCTCTGGTATCAAGGGGAATCGAACACCGGCGAGGGCGCGACGTATGCGCTGCGCCTGCGTGCGCTGCGCGACGACTGGCGGCGGAAGTTCGGCGCACGCCTGCCCCTGTTGCTGGTGCAGCTGGCCGGTTATGGCCAGCCACCGGTTGCGCCGGCCGACAGCGGCTGGGCACAGGTGCGCGAGGCGCAGCGGCGGGTCGCGGCCGAAGATGCGCAGAGCGGGCTCGCCATCGCCATCGACATCGGCGATGCCTACGACATCCATCCACCGAACAAGCAGGAGCTCGGGCGCCGCCTCGCGCGCGTGGCGCGCCACGTCGTATACGGCGAGCAGGACGTGGCCCCTTCAGGTCCGCGGGCGGTCACCGCGGTGCGGACGCCCGCGGGCGTGGCCATTGCGTTCGAGGACGTCGACGGCGCACTCACCGCGACCGGCGCGGTGGGTCCGATCGGCTTTGAACTCTGCGGGTCGGAGCGCGATACCCGCCACTGCGAGTACGGCGACGCTGCACTGGAGGGTCACCGGGTGCTGCTGCGCGGCCCGCTGTCGAGGCGTGCAACGCATGTCCGCTACTGCTGGGCCGATGGCCCGGTGTGCACGCTGCGCGATCGCAGCGGGGCGCCGGCAGGCCCCTTTGAACTTCCCATTGCCGAAGCCGAGACGCGACGATGATGACGTTGTCCAAGCAGTCCCCTCCGGCCCGCGACAGGGCCGGCCTGAGGTCACTGGTGCGCCCCCTGCTGGCGGCGGTACTCCTGCTGTCGGCCGCAACCAGCCCGGCCAGCGCGCCGCCGGACGCACCGCCGGTGTACTTCGACTGGTTTGAATACCGCGGCCACGACGCGGCGTTCGACACGCCGCTGCCGGCCGGCCACTACCGCAATCCAGTGCTGGCCGGCTTCCATGCCGATCCCAGCATCGTGAGCGCGAACGGCCGGTTCTACCTGGTCAATTCCAGCTTCACGTACTTCCCGGGCATTCCGGTATTCGAGAGTGCCGACCTGGTGCACTGGAAGCAGATCGGCAATGTGATCGAGCGGCCGACGCAGCTGGACTTCGACGGGTTGAGCGTCTCCCGCGGCATCTTCGCCCCCACCATCGAGTACCGCGATGGGGTCTTCTACGTGGTCACCACGGCCACCGACAGTGGCGGCAACTTCATTGCCACCGCGCGCGACCCGGCCGGGCCGTGGTCGGACCCGCACTGGCTGCCCGGCATCGACGGCATCGATCCATCACTGTTCTTCGATGACGACGGCAAGGTGTACCTGATCAACAACGACGCACCGCCCGGCACACCCCGCTATGACGGCCACCGCGCGATCTGGATGCAGCAGATCGATCTGGCCGCCTTCCAGCCGGTGGGGCCGCGACGGGTGCTGGTCGACGCGGGCGTGGAGCCAGCGAAGAACCCGATCTGGATCGAAGGCCCCCACATCTACAAGCGCCAGGGCTGGTATTACCTGTCCGACGCCGAAGGCGGCACCGGGCCGCAGCACTCGCAGGTGGTGCTGCGCAGCCGCACCGTGTGGGGCCCGTATGTCCCCTACGCGGGCAATCCGATCCTGACCCAGCGCGAGCTGCCCGACGACCGACCGCTGCCGATCACCAATGCCGGCCATGCCGACCTGGTCGAAGGCCCGGATGGTTCGTGGTGGGCGGTGTTCCTGGCCAGCCGCAACTATCAGAAGCGCCACTACAACACCGGGCGCGAGACCTATCTGCTGCCGGTGCGCTGGCAGGACGGCTGGCCACGGATCCTGCCGACCGACCAGGCCATCCCCTACGTGGTCAAGGCGCCGTCGTGGATGCAGGGCGAGGCATCCCAGGCTCCCTCGACCGGCAACTTCGTCGAGCGCGACAACTTTGATGGCCCGACGCTTGATCGGCAGTGGCTGCGCGTGCGGGTGCCCAAGCATGCCTGGGCCGACCTGGTCACGCGTCCGGGAATGCTGGCCGTGCATCCGCTTGCCGAGGACCTGGACACGCTGCGCAATCCGGCGTTCCTTGGCCGACGCCAGCAGCACCTGCAGTTCGAGGCGAGCACCGCGATGAGCCGCCCCGGGCCTGGCGTGGCGGCCGGCCTGGCCGCGTTCCAGAGCGAGGCGTACTGGTATTTCCTGGGCGTTCGCAGCCTGCCGGACGAGCGGCTTGCGCTGTTCCTGGAAGTCCGTGACGGCGGTGGCAGTACGCGCACACTGGCCACCCGCGAAGTGCGGGCACCGGAGGCGTTGCTGCTGAGGATTGCCGGCAACGAGGGTGACTACACGTTCTCGTTCGACACTGGCGACGGGCAGGGCTGGCAGCTGCTCGCAGGCAAGGTGGATGGCACCGTTCTGAGTACGGACCGGGCAGGCGGCTTCGTAGGCGCACTGCTGGGTCCCTTTGCGCGCGATGAGCGCACCGGGAGGAGCAAATGAAGTTGCCGTCACTGTCCATCGCCGCCCGTCGCAGCAGGTTGCACGGCCTGCCGCTCCTGGTCGTCCTGGCATGCATGGCGACCGTCGCGTCGGCGGCATCGCCGCAGCCCTGGCTGGATCCTTCGGCCAGCTTCGAGCAACGGGCCGCCGCACTCGTCGCGCAGATGACGCTGGAAGAGAAGGCCGCGCAGATGCAGAACGCTGCGCCGGCGATCGAACGCCTGGGGGTACCCGCCTACGACTGGTGGAACGAGGGACTGCACGGCGTGGCACGGGCAGGGCAGGCCACGGTCTTTCCGCAGGCAATCGGCCTGGCCGCGACCTTCGACGTGCCGTTGATGGGGCAGGTGGCCACGACCATCAGCGAGGAGGCCCGCGCGAAGCACCACCAGTTCCTCCGCGAAGGCGCACACGGGCGTTACCAGGGGCTGACCTTCTGGTCGCCGAACGTCAACATCTTCCGCGACCCGCGCTGGGGTCGTGGACAGGAAACCTATGGCGAGGATCCCTATCTCACCGCCCGCATGGGCGTGGCCTTCGTGCGCGGCCTGCAGGGCGACGACCCGGTCTACCGCAAGCTGGACGCCACCGCCAAGCATCTGGCGGTGCACAGCGGCCCGGAAGCCGACCGCCATCACTTCGACGCGCGCCCTAGCCGTCGTGACCTCTACGACACCTACCTGCCGGCGTTCGAAGCGCTGGTCAAGGAAGGCGATGTGGATGCGGTCATGGGCGCCTACAACCGCGTGTACGGCGAGTCCGCCAGCGCCAGCCGCTTCCTGCTGCGTGATGTGCTGCGGCGCGACTGGGGCTTCAAGGGCTATGTGGTCTCGGACTGCTGGGCCATCGTCGACATCTGGAAGCACCACCGTATCGTCGCCACGCGCGAAGCCGCCGCGGCGCTGGCGGTCAGGAACGGCACCGAGCT
The DNA here is from genome assembly GCF_027854495.1 of Stenotrophomonas sp. PI_27. NCBI lineage: Bacteria > Pseudomonadati > Pseudomonadota > Gammaproteobacteria > Lysobacterales > Lysobacteraceae > Stenotrophomonas > Stenotrophomonas sp. PI_27. The sequence goes on along the minus strand of NZ_JAJNOF010000002.1, from coordinate 159,206 downwards.
GGAATGTGGCCAGGAGTACGCCACGCTGCCTGCCGCAGTGCGCCAGGGGCTGACCAGCGAAGCGGAGATCGACGATGCGGTGACGCGCCTGTTCACCGCACGGATGCGACTGGGCATGTTCGATCCGCCGGAGCGGGTGCGCTGGGCGCGCATTCCGGCGTCGGTGAACCAGGCCCCGGCCCATGATGCGCTGGCTCTCAAGGCCGCGCAGGCGTCGCTGGTGCTGCTGAAGAACGACGGCATCCTGCCGCTCTCGCGCGACCTCAAGCGCATTGCCGTGGTCGGACCCACCGCCGACGACACCATGGCACTGCTCGGCAACTACTTCGGCACACCGGCGGCGCCGGTCACGATCCTGCAGGGCATACGCGAGGCGGCCAAGGGCGTCGAGGTGCGCTATGCCCGCGGCGTGGACCTGGTGGAAGGGCGCGACGATCCCGGTGCCACGCCGCTGATCGAGCCAACCTTCCTGCGGCCATCGGCGGACTCGCCCGAGCGTGGCCTGCGCGGCGAGTACTTCCGCACGCCAGACCTGTCCGGCACTCCGGCCCTGGTGCGTACCGACGCGCAGATCGGCTTCCGTTGGGACCGCGGCTCGCCGACCGACAACCTGCTGGCGCGCGGCGAAGCGGCACCGGGGCAGGGGATCCCGAACGACCGCTTCAGCATCCGCTGGAGCGGCCAGCTGCTGCCGCCGGTGTCCGGCCGCTATCGTCTGGAGGTGGCCGGCGACGATGGCTACCGGCTGTATCTGGACGGCAAGCGCGTGATCGATCACTGGGTAAACAGTGACCGGCTGCATGCCGAGGGCATTGAACTCGACCTGCAGGCCGGGCGGGCCTATGAGCTGAAGCTGGAGTACTACGACGACCAGCGCGATGCCGGCGTGCGCCTGGGCTGGCGGATGCCCGGCGCCAAGGCGCCGTTCGATGAAGCGCTCGATGCCGCACGCGATGCCGACGTGGTGGTGTTCGTCGGTGGCCTTACCGGCGATGTCGAAGGCGAGGAGATGACCGTCAACTATCCCGGCTTTGCCGGCGGTGACCGCACCGATCTGCGGCTGCCTGCGCCCCAGCGCACCCTGCTGGAGGCCCTGCACGGCACCGGCAAGCCGGTGGTGATGGTGCTCACCGGCGGTTCGGCCATCGCCGTGGACTGGGCGCAGGCACACCTGCCGGCGATCCTGATGAGCTGGTACCCGGGCCAGCGCGGCGGCACTGCCGTCGGCCAGGCGCTGTTCGGCGACATCAATCCGGCGGGTCGCTTGCCGGTCACCTTCTACAAGGCCGGCGAAGTGATGCCGGCGTTCGACGACTACGCCATGGAGGGCCGCACCTACCGCTACTTCCGCGGTACCCCGCTGTATCCGTTCGGCCACGGGCTGTCGTACACGCGGTTCGAGTACGGAGACCTCCGCCTGGATGCGGATGCGATCCGCGCCGACGGCCACCTGCGCGTGCAGGTGGACGTGGCGAACGCCGGCAGCCGCGCCGGTGACGAGGTGGTGCAGCTGTATGTACGACGCGAGCGCGGCAGCACGGCCGACACCCTGCAGGAGCTGCGCGGCTTCCAGCGTGTCCACCTGGCTCCGGGCGAAAGCCGCACGGTGGCATTCACCCTGGAGGCGCCGCAGGCGCTGCGCCACTATGACGACGCCCGCGCCGCGTACGTGGTGCGGCCGGGTGCCTACGAGGTCAGGGTCGGGGCGTCCAGTGCGGATGTGCGTGCGCAGGGCAGGTTCACGGTGGTGCCCACGCATGACTGATCGTCACCGCCGGCCTCTCCCATCCGTTCAGATCCCTTTTCCAGGACGTCCGCTGCATGGCAAGCACTGAACACGCGCTATCGGTACCCGAAAAGCTCGGCTACAGCCTGGGCGATCTCGCGGCCAACCTGATCTTCCAGACCCTGATCACCTATCTGGCGTTCTTCTACACCGACGTCTATCGCCTGCCGGCTGCTACGGCGGCAACGATCATCTTCGTGGTCGGCCTGCTTGGCGCATTCGTGTTCACCCCGTTGATCGGCATCGCGGCCGACCGCACGTCCACGCGCTGGGGGCGCTTCCGCCCGTGGATCCTGTGGACGGCCATTCCGTTCGGCGTGCTGTCACTGCTGGCGTTCAGTACACCGGACCTGGGCGAACGTGGAAAGGTGGTCTACGCGCTGACCACCTACGCGCTGCTGGTCTGCGTCTACGCTGCGAACAACCTGCCGTACTCCGCGTTGAGCGGTGTACTGACCGGCAGCATGGCCCAGCGCAATAGCCTCTCGGCCTACCGGTTCGTGGCCGTGATGATCGCGCAGTTCATCATCCAGGTGCTGTTGATGCCACTGGTGCTGATCCTGGGGGACGGCGACCGGGTGCGCGGCTTCGAACAGGTGATGACCGCGTTCGCCATCATCGGCACGTTGTTCTTCCTGATCACCTTCGCCACCACCCGTGAACGCATCGTGCCGACCCGCGAGCAGAGTGGCGGCGTACTGCAGGACCTGTCCGACCTGCTGCACAACCGGCCGTGGCAGGTGATGCTCGCGCTGACCGTGCTGGTGTTCATCAACCTGGCGCTGAAAGGCGGCAGCTACATCTATTACTTCCAGTACTACATGAGTGAAGCGGCACTGGCCGCATTCCTGCAGGATTCGGGATTCAATGGGCTGATCGGCGGCTTGAACGCCGGCCTGGCCCGTGCCGGCTTTGCGGCATTCACCTGGCCCACGGATGCCGCCACCTCGGCTTTCAGCCTGTTCAATGCCTGCGGCATCCTCTGCATGATCCTGGGCATCGGCCTGTCGCGACGGCTCGCCGACCGCTTCGGAAAGCGCGATGTCTTTGGCGGCGCGCTGTTCGTCTCGACGTTGTTCCTGCTCGCCTTCTACTTCTTCCCGCCCACTGCGGTCGCCGTGGCCTTCGGCGCCTTCATGCTGCATGGCTTCTGCTACGGCATCACCATCCCGCTGCTGTGGGCGATGATCGCGGACGTAGCGGATTACTCCGAGTGGAAGAACCACCGCCGCGCCACTGCGATCATCTTCTCGGCGATGCTGTGCGGCCTGAAGATCGGCCTCAGCGTGGGCGGTGCACTGGTGGCCGCCATTCTTGCCCACTACGGCTACCAGGCGGGCCTGGCACAGCAGCCCGAGGCGGTGGTGGAAGGCATACGGCTGACCGTCAGCGTCTACTGCGCCATTCCCTTCCTGCTCGCGGTGGCGCTGCTGTTCGCCTACGAGATCGACAAGCGTGCCGAAACCCGCATCGAACAGGATCTCCTGCTGCGTCGCCGCTCCGCCGACGCCTCCGCTTAACTCCAAGATGACGACCATGATCGACCTCTCTGCCGGTGAAGACGGCCGGGCCCGTGAAGCCCGTCTGGCGCAGCTCGCCACGCATGCCATTTCGCAACCGCTGGTGACCCACATCTACACTGCCGATCCCTCGGCACATGTGTTCGAGGGGCGCGTGTACATCTATCCCTCGCATGACATCGACGGCGGGCAGCCGTTCGACGATGAGGGCGGCCATTTCGGCATGCAGGATTACCATGTGCTGCGGATGGATACGCCCGACAGCGCCGCCGTCGATTGCGGCTGCGCGCTGCACGTACGCGACGTGGCCTGGGCCCGCAAGCAGATGTGGGCGCCTGATGCCGCCTGTCGCGACGGCCGCTACTACCTCTACTTCCCGGCCAAGGATGCCAGCGGTCGCTTCCGCATCGGCGTGGCCATCGGTGAGCGTCCCGAGGGACCGTTCGTTGCCCTCGCAGAGCCGATGAAGGGGGCCTACTCGATCGACCCCGCCGTGTTCGAAGACGACGACGGCAGCCACTACCTGTACTTCGGCGGCATCTGGGGCGGGCAGCTGCAGAAGTATCGTGACAACCAGTACGACGACGCCCACCAGGAGCCCGAGGGCAGCGCACCGGCCCTGGGCCCGCGCGTGGGCCGGCTGGACGCGGGCATGACCGAGCTGGCCGAAGCCACGCGCGAGGTACAGATCCTGGATGAGCATGGCCAGCCACTGCGCGCGGATGATCACGCGCGACGCTTCTTCGAGGGGCCCTGGCTGCACAAGTACCAGGGCCGGTACTACCTCTCGTATTCCACCGGTAACACGCACCTGCTGTGCTATGCGGTGGGCGACAGCCCCTACGGGCCGTTCACCTATGGCGGCGTGATCCTCACGCCGGTCGTGGGCTGGACCACGCACCACTCCATCTGCCAGTTCGAAGGGCAGTGGTACCTGTTCTATCACGATGCACTGCTGTCGGGCGGCGTCACCCACCTGCGCTCGGCCAAGTGCACGCCGCTGCACATGGAGCCGGACGGCAGCATCCGCACGATCGATCCCTATGGTGCGTGAGCGCGTGCCGGCGGTGGACGATGCGCTCGCCGCGCTGCCGGCCGGTGAGCTGCACTGGCTGAGGTGTGGCGACCTGGAGGTCGCGCTGGCGACAGGGGCAGGCGGGCGCGTGGCGCACCTGCGCTACCGCGGCATGGAGTGGCTGGTGGATGCGCAGCAGGCGGGTCCGGCCGCAATCGCGTGGGGCTGCTACCCGATGGTGCCGTGGGCCGGGCGCATCCGCCGGGGAAAGTTCCGCTTCGATGGCGCGCCGCACGCGCTGCCGCTCAATTTCGGCGGGCATGCCATCCATGGCGTGGGCTTCACGCGGCCCTGGCAGGTCGAGCGCATGGAGGCGGCCACGGCCACGCTGTCGCTGGCGCTGCCGTGCGACAGGTACTGGCCCTTTGGCGGCGTTGCAACGCAGGAGGTCGCTCTGCAGCCTCACCGCCTGCAGCTGCGTCTTTCGGTCCAGGCAGGCGAGCGCGCGATGCCGGCGGTGCTGGGCTGGCACCCCTGGCTTCTCAAGCCAGAGCGGCTGCTGTTCTCGCCCCGCGCGATGTACCCGCGGGACGGGGAGGGCATCGCCACGCTGCCCGCAGTCGATCCTGTTCCCGGTCCCTGGGACGATTGTTTCATCGCCGACAGTGACATCACGCTGCTGCGTGGTGGCCAACGACTGCGACTGCGGTCGGACCACGACCATTGGGTGGTCTACGACGGCGCGTCACACGCAACCTGTGTCGAGCCGCAGAGTGGCCCGCCGGATGGCTTCACCCTGGCGCCGCATCGGCTGGAGCCGGGGCAGCGGCTGGCGTTGACGTTCGAACTGGCGTGGTCGGTCGACGGCGCTTGAGCCGGGCGCACGGACGGATATGGCGGGGTCCTGCAGGGTCTGGTACATACTTCTGTGACCTCCAGCAGCAGACCGGCCACCATGAATCCTGCCAACAGCGGGCGCTCCACCGCGCCGCCGCGTCGCCTCTTCCCGATGTGGGCACTGGGTCTTGCCTGCCTGTGGGCAGGCAGCGCATCGGCGGCCGCGGCCCCGCAGGCACGTACGTGGTTCGTCACTGGAAGCGAGCTGGTGTCGCTGTTGCAGGGAAACGCGGCGGACGGATTCTGCGCCGGCGAGCAGTGCCGCTCCCAGTCCAGCGCCCGCGCCAGCGCGTATATCCAGGGTGTCGCCGATGCCAGTCGTGGGCACTGGTGTGGACAGGGCCAGATCCTGCCGCACGAACTGGTGGATCGCGTTGCCACGCACCTCCGGCAGCTGCCGCAGCGCCGGCTGCATGAGGAAGCGTCGGTGCTGGTGGTGGAAGCGCTGGAGCAGGCCTTCCCGTGCGGCCCGGCAGGGAAGTGAGCCGGTGCAGCGTCCGGCCGGCCGTGTCCGGCGCAGCTGTCAGCCGCGCGCAGGCATCCTGAAGCGCTCCACCTGCGCCGCACCGGAATTGGCGAGCAGGGCCATGGCACGCCGTTTCGCGGCAGGCAGCCCGGCAACGGCCTCTGGCGCCACCCGCACCTCGAATTCCCTGGCGTTGGCATCCAAGGCAGTGGCCAGGACACAGGAGTCCGCCGTCATCCCGCTGAGCCAGAGGCGGCGCACGCCCAGTTTGGCCAGCAGGATCGGCAAGGGGCTGGCCAGGAAGGCAGAGTGCTTGGGCTTGAGCACGAAATAGTGGTCGGCAGTGGGAGACAGCATCGTGGCAATCCGGGCGGCCGGGCCGCCATCCTGCACGCACTGCGCCACCTGCTGGCGGAAATCCTGCTTCCACTCCGAAAAGTTGTCGTTGGCATAGATCACCGGCCACTGCCGTGCGTCGAAGCGATCGCGCAGGCGCCGGATCTGGCTGGCCGCCGCCTCCGCGCTGGGGACCAGCTGCGCTGCCCCGGGAAAATCAAAACGACTGAACATGTCGATGATCAGCAACGCGGTCGCTGGGTGCTTCTGCATGGCTCAATCTCCGGTCTGCGCATGCGGCGCCTCGACCGCCTTGGACTGCGGTGAATCCTTCTGGCGCAGGAAGATCGTCAGCACCACCAGGGACAACACGGCCAGGAACTCACTCTGCCAGTTCTGCATGGATTCGAACCAGAACGTGCTGCTGGCCAGGTGTTCGAGGAAGCCGGGCCCGGGCAGCCCCTGCAACTGCTGTTCGGCTTGTTCGGCCCGCCAGCTCCCCAGTGCATGCAGCGTAAAGCTGAGCAGGAACAGCAGCCCGAATGCAATGGCCAGCGAGTGGCCGTAGAGAACCTTCCACACGCCACCGCGCCTGACCGGCCATGGCGTAGGACCTGGCGCGACGCGGCTGTGTTCCTGCGCCGGATCGAACGGCCGCGACTCGGCCGAGCCCCGCTGGCGCAGGCTGACCGTGAGCAGCACGTACATCCCCATCTGCAGGAATTCGCTTTCCCAGTTCTCGAACGTGGCGCTGACGAAATGACCCGTGGCCAGGTAGTGCCAGAGATCGAGCGGCGCGCGGCCGTGCTCGACCAGCTCCTGGTTGTGCACGTGGTGCCCCGCTATCGCCTGCCCGATGATGAACACTGCAGTGAGCGCAAGCAGTACCAGCGACAGACCATTGCGTTTCCACATGCAGCACCTCGTTCAGGTCACTCCGGAAGGCATGTCATGGAGCGTGCTCGGGTCGCGGACAAGCATCCGTGAATCCTGCGCATCCAGCGCGTGAGACGGACTCAACGCCGCCCGGTGGGATCGGGATGGGGCCGCTCGTAGTCTTCCGGCACGGCCTTGGGGCCATCGCCATCGTCAGGCATGTCGTGGTCCTTCCACCTGGCGTGGTCATTGCGCCGCTTGTCCGGCGTGTGCGCCTTCGACTGATCGTCCACGTCTGTGGTTGGATTGAAAGGCAGTTTGTCGTTCATGTGCAGCTCCTGCGGCGGGAACCTGAAGCCTGCCGCAGGCCGGGTTAACGCGACGACGCTGCGCAATGAACACCGTGCACACCCGGATGTCACTGCCACGGGATGAGGGCATTGCGATGCTGGACGCCCGACCTCCTGGAGCAGCGCGATGCAGGCATTGACCTACCACGGCCGCAAGGATGTGCGCGTCGAGACTGTGCCCGACCCGGTACTGGCCGCCGAAGACGACCTGATCCTGCGGGTGACCGCCACCGCGATCTGTGGGTCGGACCTGCACCTCTACCGGGGCAAGATTCCCGATCTGCACGACGGCGATGTCCTCGGCCACGAATTCATGGGCGTCGTGGAAGAGGTCGGCAGCGGCGTGACCCAGGTGAAGCCGGGCGATCGGGTGGTGATCCCGTTCGTGATCGCCTGTGGTGAGTGCTTCCACTGTCGGCTGGCCGAGTATGCTGCGTGCGAAACCACCAATCCGGGCAAGGGCGCGGCGCTGAACCAGAAGGGCATACTGCCCCCGGCGGCACTGTTCGGTTACAGCCACCTGTACGGGGGCGTGGCCGGCGGCCAGGCGGAATTCGTCCGCGTACCGAAGGCCAATGTGGGCCCGCTGCGCATTCCGGACGGCGTGGCCGACGAGCAGGTACTGTTCCTGTCCGACATCCTGCCCACCGGCTACCAGGCTGCACTGAACGCGGGCGTCAAGGCAGGCTCGACCGTGGCGATCTTCGGCGCAGGGCCGGTCGGGTTGATGAGTGCCGCCTGCTGCCGCCTGCTGGGCGCCGAGACCATCTTCATGGTCGATCACCTGCATTACCGCCTGGACTACGCGCGGCGTGCCTACGGGGTGACGCCGATCGACTTCAGGGAGATCGAGGATCCGGCCGACTACATCCTTACCCAGACCAGCGGACGGGGCGTGGATGCCTGCATCGAGGCGGTAGGCTTCGAGGCCGAGGGCAGTGCGCTGGAGTCAGCATTGACCGCCGTGAAGCTGGAAGGGAGCAGCGGCGTTGCGATCCGGCAGTGCATCGCGGCAGCACGTCGCGGCGGCGTGGTCAGCATTCCGGGGGTCTATGCCGGTTTCATCCACGGGTTCCTGCTGGGTGATGCGTTCGACAAGGGGCTCACGTTCAAGATGGGGCAGACCCATGTGCAGGGCCTGATGCCCGAGCTGCTTGACGCGATCATGGAAGGAAAGCTCGACCCGGGTGACATTATTTCGCACCGGATGCGCCTTGCCGATGCAGCGCAGGGGTATGCCCTGTTCGACGCCAAGGATGACGACTGCCGCAAGATCGTGTTGACGCCCTGAGACCGGGGCGATGAGTGCGACCATCATGGCCGGCGTCTACGCACTGTGGCTGGCGGCCGGTGCGCTGGACTTCCATTTCCACCGGCGCACCGACCTGCCACATACCTCGGGGCTGCGCGAGAGCGTGCTGCACGGGGTCCAGCTCGTGCTGATCGGCAGTGGCGTACTGGCCTGGCTGCTGCTGGCCAACACCTGGTCACTTGCCGCCCTGCTGGCCGTGCTGGTCCTGGCCCACGCAATCGCCGGCTACCTGGATACGGCCAGCGCTGACCGGCGGCGGCGGATCAGCCCGGCCGAGCAGCATGTGCACAGCGTGCTGGATGCCGCGCCGTGGATTCTGCTGGTCTGGGTCGGCTGGCACGCGCAGCCGCAGTGGGCATTCCGTGCGCAACCTGCGGCGCCCGACGTGGCGGCGCTGCTCGTAGTGCCGGCGCTGGGCCTGGTGGTCCTGCCGTGGCTATGGGAGTTGCTGCGCTGCATCCGCGCACGGCGAGACCGTCGGCAGGCGGGTGCGTGAGGATCGTCGCGCAGAGTATTCATGCGCCGGCCACACCTCCAAGACAGTGATGTGACCGCCTGCCGCCTACGGTCATCGCCTGTCCCCACTGCAGATCCCTTCATGCAGGATGTGTCATCGCCTACACCGCTGGCCAACCGCGCCCGCCAGGTGCTGGTCCAGCAGCCCGAACTGCCGTTGCCGGGAAGCGGCCGCACGCTGCAGCGCTGGCAGGCGCTGGCCGCCTGGGGGGCAGAGGACCTCTGCCTGGCCAAAGTGCTGGAAGCGCACCATGACGCGCAGGCGATCCTCGCCGAACTGAAGGCGCCTTCCGCAGCAGAAGGCAAGCTGCTGGCGGTATGGGCGGCCGAGGGACCCGCCAACACGCTCCGCATTGACAGCGAGGGCAGACTGCGCGGCGACAAGCCGTGGTGCTCCGGAAGCCCCTGGGTGGACGCGGCGCTGGTAACGGTCCGCAATGCGCAGGGCGTATGGCTGTGCCAGGTGTCGGCCGGTCAGTGGAACACGCTGGAGGGCGAGCCGTGGCCGGCCGTCGGCATGGCCGGCATTCCGTCCACCACGGTGCGGTTCGACGGTGCGCAGATGGCGCTTGTCGGCACGCGCGACGACTATCTGCAGCGCCCCGGTTTCTGGCACGGCGGCGCGGGCATCGCCGCGGTCTGGCTTGGTGCGGCCGTCGCCCTGGCCGAGCGCATGCGGCCGGCCTGCAGCAGGGGCCACCGCGCGCGGTTGCTGGGCGAAGTGGACCTGGTCCTGGGCCCGGCCACGGCGCTGCTGCGCGAACTGGCGGCGCGCATCGATGCGGAGCCGGGATCAGCGCATCGGGAGGACGTGGTGCGCGTGCGCTGCGTGGTCGAGCGCGCGGCGACGCGCGTGCTCGATCTGGCAGGTCGGGCGCTGGGGCCGGCGCCGATGTGCCTGGAGCAGGCGCATGCCCGTCGCTGGGCCGACCTGACGGTATTCATGCGGCAGAGCCATGCCGACCGCGACTGGGAATGGCTGGGTGAGCAGCGCGCCACCGAGGAGGCAACATGGGCGCTGTAGCCAGCACGCCCCTGCAGGGGACCGGCACACAGGAGCAGGCCTGGTTGCGCTGCCAGTGGCTGTGGCAGCATCCGGCCACTTCGGCGGCCACACTGCTGGCCGGCCATGAGCGGGTGGTGGTGGTCGCACCTCATCCCGACGACGAGATCCTTGGCTGCGGCGGCCTGCTTGGCCACGCCGCGGGCCAGGGTATGCAGGTCCGCGTCGTCGCGGTAACCGATGGCGAGGCGTGCTATCCACACGAGCGCTGGTGGACGCCGGAGCGCCTGCGCTCGGCACGGCGCGCCGAGCTTGCCTCAGCGCTGGGCGAGCTCGGCATCCAGGCCGGCTCCGCGTTCCACCTTGGCATTGCCGACGGCGCGGTCAGTGCGCACGAACAGGGCCTGGAGGACTGGCTGCAACAGTACCTGCAGCCGCGCGACCTGGTACTGGCACCCTGGCGCTTCGATGGGCACCCCGACCACGAAGCGGCAGGCCGTGCTGCCTGCCGGGCCGCGCGTACGGTGGGCTGCCGGCGCCTGGAGTATCCGGTGTGGGGCTGGCACTGGCTGGACCCGGCCTGTGCGCACATGGCCTGGGAGGCGCCCGAACTGCTCGACATCACCGACGTCGTGGCCGCCAAGCGCAACGCGATCGCCCACTTCCGCACCCAGACCGGCGCAGTGCCGAGGCTGCACAGCCCGCCGGTGCTGCCGGCCCATGTATTGACCCGATTCTTCCGGAACCACGAGGTTTTCCTGGCATGAGCGCGCAACCGTACTTCGACGAACTGCATGAGCAGGAGGACCCCTTCGGCTACCGCACCCGATGGTATGAGGAGCGCAAGCGAGCGCTGCTGCTGGCCAGCCTGAGCCAGCGCCAGTTCCATCGGGGCTGGGAGCTGGGGTGCTCCAACGGGGTGCTGACCGAGGCCCTCGCGGGACGCTGCGAGCGGCTGCTGGCCACCGACATCAGCCCGCGTGCGGCCTTCCGCGCCCGCCGCAACCTGGCCCACCTGCCGCATGTCCAGGTCCACTGCGCCAGCCACCCCGAGCAATGGCCACCGGGTCGCTTCGACCTGATCGTCTGCGGGGAGATGGGCTACTACCTCGGCACAGGCGCACTGCAGGCGCTGCGCGCCGGCATCGGCCAGGCACTGCGCGATGACGGGCTGCTGGTGGCCTGCCATTGGCTGCCGTCCTTCCCCGGACGCGCGAGCCGCACCGAAGTCGTACATCGGTGCCTGGGCGAGGGGCTGCAGGAGGCCTTCCACTATCGTGACGCGGACTTCGTTCTGCAGGGCTGGACGCGCGGCGCGCTGTCGCTGGCCCGCAACGAGGGACTGCGGTGATCGGTGTCCTGGTGCCGGCACACAACGAGGCGGCCAGCATGGCGCGCTGCCTGCAATCGATCCGAAGGGCGGCGCTGCATCCCGGGCTGCGCGGCGAGGCGGTGCAGGTGGTGGTTGCACTGGACGATTGCTCCGATGCGACCGCGTCCATCTGCCGGCAGCAGCGGATCGATACAGTGCAGCTGCAGGCACGCTGCGTTGGTGTTGCCAGGGCAGCGGCTGCGGCCCAGTTGCTGCAACAGGGAGCGCGCTGGCTGGCCAGTACCGATGCCGACAGCGAGGTGCCTCCGGAATGGCTGGTCGCCCAGCTGGAGGGCCGCTGCGACGCCTTCTGCGGACTGGTGGACATCGCGAGCACTTCCCGGGACGGCAAGCGCCTGCGTCGCGCGTTCCGGAAAGGGCAGCCTTGGGGCGACGATCACGGGCGCATCCACGGCGCCAACCTCGGTGTCTCTGCCCGCGCCTATCGTGCCGCGGGGGGCTTTGCGCCCCTGCGCTGCGGTGAAGATGTCGCGCTGGTCAGCCGGCTGCAGTGCCTGGGCGCCGACGTCCGCTGGGCCGGTGCGCCCGTGGTCATGACCAGCGCCCGCCTGGTGGGGCGGGCCACCGGAGGGTTCGCGACCTACCTGTCCGGGATCGAGGGGGCGCGTGCCGACGTGCCACGCGGAACCCTGCACGCGCATGAAGAGCTGGTCAAAACGGTGCTGAATTGGGGATAGCGTGAGGCCTGCACGCCTGTCCTTTACGGCCCCGCGACGCCGCGGGCCCTAGAGTGAAGGGCTGAGAGAGCAGGAGTGCCGCCATGCCGAACAGAGCGATCGTCTATGTCAGCGAGGCCGTCGACGGATTCACGCCGGAGCGCCTGCACACCCTGATGGAGGATGCCGCCCGCTTTAATCGGGGGGCAGGCGTGACCGGCGTGCTGCTGTTCGACGGGAAGCGCTTCCTGCAGTACATGGAGGGCCCTGCCGACGGGCTGGATGTGGCCTATTCCCGCGTCACCGGTGCCAGCAGCCACACCCACCTGATCGAACTTGCGCGTGGCCGCGTCGGCCAGCGGCGGCTGCCGTTCTGGCCAATGCGCTGCCTTTCCGTTACCGCGGACCAGCTTCGCGTGATCGCGGGCGCTGACTGGACCAGCTTCATCCAGCGCGCAGCATCGGAACAGTCCGACGCGACGGCGATGGACAAGCTGCTGCTGATCGTCGAACCGTACGCGAAGGCCGCCTGAATCCAGCGAGGTGTTACTGCGGCGTGCGGCCGGGGAGAGGGTGAAGCGAGCCGGGTTGTGAATCGCCTCATGCCCACCTACAGCGCGCCCGGCATCCTGCAAGCGCAGGGCATTTCCTGCGCCAGAAGGAATCAACGTGCCCCTCCGCGCAATCGCCTACACAAGTGAGGCGATACCGGGGCTTTCCATGGACCATGTGGACGACCTCACCAGGGCCGCTGCCCGCTTCAACCTTGAAGCAGGCGTGACGGGAGTGCTTCTTTACGATGGGCACCGCTTCCTCCAGTACATCGAGGGACCGGAAGACAGCATCAACGTGGTGTACAGCCGCATCCTCGGTGCCCGCAGCCATTGCGAACTGCTTGAGCTGGGCCGGGGCAGGGTGTCCGGCCGGTTCTTTCCGTACTGGTCGATGCGGCTGCTCTGGACCGACCCCGCCGACATCCGCAGCGTCGCCCGCGGCAACTGGAGCGGGCTCTCCCGTGGCGGGGCGCTGCGTCAGCTGGGCCAGGTGGTAGCTCCACACCTGGCGTGACCGCGGCGTTTGCCGCTCAATGCGTGGTCGGGGGCGCGCAGGCGTCACCCACCACCTGCTGGACGGCTTCCTGCAACCGGTCGATGTGGAAGGGTTTGGCCACGAACGTTGCGCGGCGGTGGCGCAGCGGTACCAGCTGGTCATAGACCGCAGACACGAACAGGTAGGGGATGCCGAGTTCCGCCAGCCGATCGGCAACCGGGAACACCACGCCATCGCGAAGCTCCACATCCAGCACCGCGCCATCGAACTGTTGCGTATCAAGCAGCCCCAGCGCATCGAACACGCTGTAGGCGTGGGTCACCCGGCCGCCGCCGTCTTCCAGCGCCTGTTCCATCAGTGCAGCAAGGTCGAGCTGGTCTTCAACCAGCAGCAGGTTGCACCTGCGCTGGTTCATTTCCGATTGCATGCGCGCATGCCTGTGTTGCCGTGGGAACTGCAGTGTGTGCTGTAGTGCATCAACGGCGCGCGTGGGCCGTGTCAGCCCGGTGCGAAGCCGCCTTGCGCAGGTCGCCCGGTGCCGTCGATGCGGCGTGGAAGGCGCCGCGCGTTTTTTGACAGCGCGTTGGCGGCGGGCATGGATACTGCCGCCGTCCCCCAGCACTGGAGCCACCACCATGCCCCGATCTGCAACCGATGCCACCGCCCCCTGCGCATTGCGCGTGGAATGCATGTCCCTGGATTGCGGCGGCGCTGCGATCGTCGTGGAGCTGGATCGCATCCCCGAACGGGCATGGATGAAGTCGCTGAAGCGCGCCCTGCAGGAGGATGACGTGCTGGAGGGTGCCCAGGCCAAGTTCGATGGGCGCTTTGTCTACGTCGTGGGCGTGGAAGGTGGCGCGCACCGTGCGCAGCATCGGGTGATCCAGGCGTTGAAGGCGTCCGCAGGCGGGCGCGCACCCACGGCAAGCCCCCGTCGCGACGGCGGCAGTGCTGTTGTGTCCGGCGCGATGCCGGCCTGAGTGCGCGGCAGGCGTTGCCACGCACCAGCGGATGTTATGACGGCATCAGCGCCAGGTGCAGTGCGCACGCCCGGTGGCTCACGCCGGCCGACGAGGCAGTGATTGCGGCCTCGCCACCATGGTCTCCGGAGGCATGTCGCCCCACTACCGGAGACCGTGATGGCAGACCAGAACACCGTCCGCAGCGAGCGCCTGCTGAAATGGCTGCAGGACGCCTACGCCATGGAGCAGGAGGCGGAGACCATGATGAAGGCCATGGCTTCGCGCATCCAGAACTATCCCCATCTTGCCGCACGTATCGGCCAGCACGTGCAGGAGACGCAGCAGCAGGCCGCTTCCCTGCGGGAGTGCATTGAAGCACTTGGCGGCAGCGTGCCCACCGCCAAGGGGCTGTTCGCGAGCATGACCGCAGCGATCCACGCCGCCGGCAATACCCTGATGGAAGACGAAGTCGTCAAGAGCGTCGGCATCTCCTTTGGCTTCGAAAACACCGAGATCGCCACCTACCGGGCGCTGGTGATCGCGGCCGAGCGGGCCGCCGCGCCGGATATCGCGGCCGTGTGCGGCCAGATCCTGCAGGAAGAGATCGCCATGGCACGTTGGCTGGAAGACCACCAGGACAGCCTGGTCGGCGCCTTCCTCAACCGTGACGAAACGCCTGGCGCCCAAGCCAAGCGTTGATCCCGATCCCGCCTGCCAGACACAGGAGACAGTCCCATGTTCTTCCACCACAAGAAACTGATGTACACCGTGCGCGTGCGCGAATCCAACCCGCAGCTTGCCAGCCTGATGCTGGAACAGTTCGGCGGCCCACAAGGTGAACTGGCCGCCGCGATGCGCTACTTCACCCAGGGGCTGGGCGAATGCGATCCCGGACGCAAGGACCTGCTGATGGACATTGCCACCGAAGAGATCAGCCACCTGGAGATCATCGGTACCATCATCGCCATGCTCAATCGCGGCCCGAAGGCCATCCAGTCCGAAGGGCTTGCCGAAGCCGAGGACATGCGCCTGCTGGGCCAGAACAGCACCAGCCATACCGAGCAGCTGCTGTACGGGGGCGGCCCGGCACTGGTCAATTCGAGCGGTGTTCCCTGGACGGCGGCCTACGTCGATTCGATCGGGGAGCCCACCGCCGACCTGCGCTCGAACATCGCCGCCGAAGCCCGCGCCAAGCTGGTCTACGAACGACTGATCACGGTGACCGATGATCCGGGCATCAAGGACGCACTGCGCTTCCTGATGACGCGCGAAATCGCCCACCAGAAGTCCTTCGAAAAGGCATTGCACAGCATCCAGCCCAACTTCCCACCGGGCAAGCAGCCGGGTGACCCCGCCTTTACCGACCTGTACATGGACATGTCGCAGGGCGACGGCGCTGATGACCTGCTGGGCAGCTGGAACAGCGGCGAGCTATGGGAGCGGGTCAGCGACCGCGAGGCACAGGCCGCTGTGGACGGCGGTGACGGCAGCGCCACGGTGGGCCTGGACCCACGCGAGCAGGCGGCGGTGCAGGCCATGACCCTGCGAACGCTTTCCGATCCCGAAGCACGGCCGACAACCGGTGCCGAACTGGGCGCCGGGCCGGGCGCCGGCGCGCTCGACCTGCCGCCACGGGAGCCTTGACGCAGAACAGGCCGGGGCGGGCGTCCGCCCCGCGCATCGCAAAAAAAGTGGGCGGACACGCTGTCCGCCCACTTGGGGTGCAACCGGTCAGTCTCGATCAACGCTGCTGGCCACCGCGGTTGTTGTTGCCGCCACGTTCCTGCTGTTGCTGCCGCCCCCCCTGGTTGCCGCCCTGGTTGCCGCCGCCATGGCTGTTCTGGCCGCCTTCGCGGCCGATGTCGGCCATGTGCTGGCGATCCTGGCTCACCGCTTCGCCGCCCTTGCGACCGGCTTCGCGCGCTTCTTCAGAGCTGAATTCATGGGTGTTGCCCGATTCATGCGCGGCGCGGCCGCCCTTGGCGGCGATCTCGCGCTGCTTGTCTTCGTCCATCGAAGCGAAGCCGCGGTTGCTGCTGCCCTGGTTCTGGTTCTGGTTGGCCATGGAAAGTCTCCTTGGAGTGAGCCGCCCGATTGGCGGCAGCGACCATCTTCCAGATCCGCCGCTAGACGGCGGTGGCACCACCGCCAACGTCGTGTCATGCACAGGCGCGTGCTTCCTCATGCGTTCTCCACGAAAGGACATCCGTCAGCAGGCGACACGGCATGCCGGCCGTGGCGCTGTTGCCGGGTGTCAACGCAGCGCGGCGTTGGCACGTCCAGGTTCAACGCCGCCTCCACGCCAGTGTCACCACGCGTTTGATCGGCCTCGCTAAGGTAGAGCCATCTGCAACAACCCGGTGCTGTCATGCCTCTTCGTGCCATTGCCTATGTAAGTGAAGCCACCCGAAACCTGACTGCAGAGCGGCTGCAGCAGCTTGTCACGGACGCGATGCTGTTCAACGAGTCGGTTGATGTGACCGGCGTCCTCCTGTTCGACGGCACGCGCTTCCTGCAATACCTCGAAGGCCCGGAGGCCGGTGTCGGCGCGGCGTACACCCGCATCCTGGCGGCCAGCAGCCACAACGGACTGGTCGAACTCAACCGGGGCAGGGTGGGGCGGCGGCAGTTCCCGCACTGGCGCATGCACAGCGTGCGCGTGGATGAGCTGGCGTTGGGAAAGATCGCGATCTCCGACTGGACCGGCTTCGTGCGCAGCGCCTCCACGCTCGCGCCCGGCACCAGTGCGCTTGATCGACTGCAATCGGTGGCGCAGGCGCCGGCAGGTGCCGGCGATGGCCGGTTGCTGGAACCGGACGGACCGGTGGCACGATGAGCGCAGCCGACGCCCCGGGCACGCCAGGACAGGTACGCATCGGCTGCGCAGGCTGGTCGCTGTCGCGGGCGGCGCAGGCGGCGTTCGGCGCAGGCGACAGCGTGCTGCAGCGCTATGCCACCCGCCTGCCGATGGTGGAGATCAATTCCTCGTTCTACCGCCCGCACCAGGCGGCGACCTACGCCCGTTGGGCGGCCAGCGTGCCCGCGGGTTTCCGCTTCGCGGTAAAACTGCCACGCGTGATCAGCCATGAACGCCGGCTGCGCGACACGATGCAGCCGCTGGCGCTGTTCCTCGATGGCGTGATGGCGCTGGGGGACAGGCTGGGGCCGCTGCTGCTCCAGCTGCCGCCCAGCCTGGCGTATGAGCCGGCAACCGTGACCGAATTCCTGCACGGACTGCGCGCACGCACCTCGGTTGATGTCGCCTGCGAACCGCGCCATCCCAGTTGGTTCACTGCGGACGTCGATGCGCTGCTGAGCGACCATGGCATCGCACGGGTCGCGGCTGACCCGGCCCGGGTACCCGCAGCAGCGGTCCCGGGCGGTGATCGCACGTGGAGCTACTGGCGCTGGCACGGGCAGCCGCAGATCTATCGCAGCGCCTACAGCGAACAGGCGCTGGCGGGGCTGGCCCAGCACCTGCAGCGCGAAGCCGCCGCACAGCGCTGTGCCTGGTGCGTACTGGACAACACCGCGCTGGGCCACGCCACCGGCAACGCCCTGCACCTGCAGGCACTGCTGCAGGAGAACGCGAATGCCTGAGGGCCCCTCCATTGTCCTGCTGCGCGAGGCCGCCAGCCACTTCAAGGGTCACGTCGTGCGCGGCGTCTCCGGCAACAGCCGCATCGACCTGTCACCGCTGCAGGGACGCAGGGTCAAGGCGGTTCGCAGCTGGGGCAAGCACTTCCTGCTGGAGTTCAGCCAGGTCACGCTGCGCATCCATCTGATGATGTTCGGCAGCTGGCGCATCGACGAACGGAAGCCGACCCCTGCACGGGTATCGCTGGCATTCGACAACGGCGAACTGAATTTCTATGCGTGTTCGGTGCGGCTGATCGACGAGCCGTTGGACGACGTCTACGACTGGCGGGCGGACGTGATGAACGACGCCTGGGATCCAAGACTGGCCCGGCGCAAGCTGAAGGCACTGCCGGACACCCTGGTCTGTGATGCGCTTCTGGACCAGACGATCTTCGCCGGCGTCGGCAACATCATCAAGAATGAGGTGCTGTTCCGGATCGGCGTGCATCCGGCCACGCGACTGGGCGACCTGCCACCGCGCAGGCTCACCGCCCTGATCACCCAGGCCCGTGCCTACAGCTTCGACTTCCTGGAGTGGAAGCGGCGCTTCGAGTTGAAGAAGCACTGGCAGGTGCACACGCGCAAGGTGTGCCCGCTCTGTGGTGGCCCGGTCAGCAAGCTGTACATGGGTACAACGCGGCGGCGCACGTTCTTCTGCCCAAACGACCAGGTGCTCTACCCACCCTGAGGCCGCCTTCCGTGGCGGCTGCGGGGCGTGCGATACGACTCAGGCGGCCTGCGCGGCCTTGGCATTGCCGCCGCCCTTGGCCAGCAGGGTCAGCTTCTCGTCGGTCGCCTTTTCTTCCTCCAGCGTCTCCAGCAGCAACGGCAGGGCCTCCTTGTAGCCCAGCTGCTTGGCCAGCGCGGCGATGGTGCCGTAGGAGGCAATTTCGTAATGCTCGACCTTCTGCGCGCCACCGATCAGGGCAGCATCGCGCACCGGCCCCTTGTCGATGCTGTCGATCACCTCCTTGCCTTCCTCGACCAGGCCTTCCATCGCCGCGCACTTGATGCGCTTCAGGCGGATGCCGAGCACTTCGACCACCTGGTCGATGCGTTCGATCTGCCCCTGGGTCTCCTCCAGGTGCGTTTCGAACGCCGCGGCCAGATCCGGATTCTCGGCCGCACGGGCCAGGCGCGGGAGCGCCTTGGTCAGCTGCTTCTCGGCGCTGTAGATGTCCGAGAGTTCGTGGATGAACAGGTCTTCCGCCGTCTTGATAGCCATGCTGGGCTCCGCAGTGAGTGGAGTAGCCAGCGTAGGGTCTGGCCGGTTGCGATCAGGCGGGGAAGGAGTGAAGGCAGCATGTGAACGCCCCCGCGGACCCTGCGCGCTGCCTTCACGAAGCGGCGTCTTTCGCGCAGGGGTGCGGCGCCGTGCCGGCGGCCTTCGCCATGGCTTCACAGTGGCATCGCTCCGTGCGCATGGAATGGCCGGTACGGTCAGTCCACCCCCGATCACGCTGGAGACTCCCAATGAGCGATGACAAGAACAACGCCGGCAGCCCGGACCGGGACCGCATCAACGTCAATGAGGATTACGAACTGCGGTACTGGACCACGACGCTGGGCGTGTCCGCCGAAGAACTTCGTGCGGCCGTCGCGGCGGTCGGGCCCACGGCGGTTGCTGTCCGCAAGCACCTGGGCAAATAGCGCGGAGCTGGCCATGTCGCTGGTCGAGTATCGCCGCAAGCGTCGTTTTGACCAGACCCAGGAGCCCGAGCCGGGCAAGACGCTGCCGAAAGGCCAGCGCGCCATTTTCGTGGTGCAGCTGCATCATGCCAGCCGCAGGCACTATGACTTCCGCCTGCAGGTTGGCGATGCGCTGAAGAGCTGGGCCGTGCCCAAGGGCCCCAGTTACGACCCGAAGGTCAAGCGCATGGCGGTGGAAGTGGAAGACCACCCGGTGGACTACGCGGCGTTCGAGGGTGAAATTCCCAAGGGCCAGTACGGCGGCGGCCATGTCGCCCAGTTTGACCATGGTGTATGGGCCACGCAGGGCGATCCGGAAGCCCAACTGGCCAAGGGCCATCTTCGCTTCGAACTGTTCGGTACCAAGCTGAAAGGCGGCTGGCATCTGGTTCGGTCGGGAAAGCCCGCGCGCCAGCCGCAGTGGCTGCTGTTCAAGGAGGACGATGCCTTCGCCAGCGACCTTGAGGCAGACGACCTGCTGGCCGATGTCGCTGCGCCGCCACCGGAGGATCTGAAGCGCGCCGGGGCCGGCAAGGCCGCGAAAAAGCGGCTGACGGCGGTGCCTGCCACACGCACCCGGCGAAAGAACTGGTCGAAGAAGGCCCTTGCGCTCAGCAGGGCAAGGAGGGCAGCGGCGCCATCCGGGCCGTTCGAACCGCAGTTGGCCAGGCTGGGAGAGGCGCCGCCCCAGGGCGAGCAGTGGGTCCACGAGATCAAATGGGACGGATACCGGATCCTTGCCACTGTCGTCGAGGGCAACGTGCAGCTGTGGTCACGGAACGCGCTGGAATGGACCGACAAGCTTCCCGAGATACGTGACGCAATCGCGGCCCTGGGCCTGACGTCGGCGGCGCTGGACGGCGAGCTGATCGCCGGCGCCGGCACCAAGGAGGACTTCAACCTGCTCCAGGCGACGCTTTCCGGCGAGAAGCAGGGCGTCCTGACGTATGCACTGTTCGACCTGCTGCATCTTGATGGCGTGGACGTCGCCGATGCGCCCCTGCTGGAACGCAAGGCCTTGCTGCAATCGCTGCTTGAGGGGCAGGGCAGTCCCCTGGCCTTCAGTTCGCATGTGCAGGGAGAGGGTGAGGAGGCCTACCGCCTGGCCGGTGAGCAGCACTTCGAGGGCATCATTTCCAAGCGCGGCGATCGCAGCTACCACAGCGGCCGCAGCGAGGACTGGCGCAAGACGAAGCAGCTGGCCAGCGACGAGTTCGCGGTGGTGGGCTACACCGCACCCAAGGGCAGCCGCACCGGCTTTGGTTCGCTGCTGCTGGCCCGGCCGGACGCAACGCATGGCTGGCTCTACGCCGGTCGCGTCGGGTCCGGGTTCTCGGATGAACTGATTGGCGACATCAGCAAGCGCATCAAGGGCGGCGGCGGCCGCAGGCCGACCGCGCATGTGCCCACGCAGGACACCGACCTGCGCGCCGCGACCTGGTTCGAACCACGTTTCGTGGTCGAGGTCTTCTACCGCGGGATCGGTGGGCAGCAGCTGTTGCGCCAGGCGTCGCTGAAGGCGGTGCGGACGGACAAGGACGTCGCCGACCTCGCCGATTCCGATCGCGCCGGAACGGTCCCGGCCGCAGGGCGGTCGCATGCGCCCTCGCGGCGGAGGCGCCAGGTGGAAAGGGCGCCGGCAGCCGACCGCGCGCCACCCGGGCTGTCTTCTCCCGGCAAGATCCTGTTTCCCGGCGACGGTTACACCAAGCAGGATGTATGGAATTACTACGCGGCAGTGATGGAGCACCTGCTGCCCGAGGTGATTGATCGTCCGCTGTCGATCATCCGATGCCCCAGTGGCACCGCAAAACCCTGCTTCTTCCAGAAACACCATACGGCCGGGCTGGAGCTGGTCGACGCCGTCAGGTTGAAGGAGGAGAGCGGCATCAATGCCCATTACCTGGTGGTGCGGGACGCAGCCAGCCTGCTTGAACTGTTGCAGTTCAACGCGTTGGAGTTCCACCCCTGGGGCAGCCACGCCGAGGCGCCCGATAGGGCCGACCGGGTCGTGTTCGATCTGGACCCCGGACCGGACGTGCCCTTTGCCGAAGTCAAGAAAGCGGCAACCGACATCCGAGAACTGCTGGCGCAGCTGGAGCTGGAATCGTTCCTGCGCGTCTCCGGCGGCAAGGGCCTGCACGTGGTCGTGCCGCTCAACCCAGGGTGCGATTGGGACCTGACCAAGCGTTTTGCGAAGGGTTTCGCCGATGCATTGGCACAGTCCGAACCGCAGCGGTTCCTGGCAACCGCCACCAAGAGCCTGCGCAACAAGCGGATCTTCGTCGACTATCTGCGCAATGGGCGCGGTGCAACGGCGGTCGCGTCCTATTCGTTGCGTGCCCGGCCGGGCGCGCCGGTGGCGCTGCCGATCGCCTGGGGCGATCTGTCGAAACTCCAGCGCGCCGATGCGTTCACAATCAAGGACGTGCCCGCAAAGCTCAGGCGGCGACGCAAGGATCCTTGGGCCGGCATCACGGAAGTGAAGCAGAATCTCGCGCGATGGGCACAGGCAGACCCGTAGCCGGGCCGCGCTGCATACCGTTTGTCTGCCAGAAGCCGACCCATTCGCAGAATACACACGGCCGGAACATATCGTCGGCGCGGTTGGCCTATGCTTCCGATACGGAATCTGGGGGGATTCGCTACCGGAGCAGCCAATGCCTATCAGGGCAGTCGCATACGTAAGTGAAGCGGGCCCAGCCGTGGCCGGTGACCCGTTGGGCCTGCGCAGCGGCAAACTGGACGATCTGGTCGACGATGCCGCCCGCTTCAACCGGAACGCCGGCGTCACCGGGGTCCTGCTGTTCGATGGCAGCCGTTTCCTGCAGTACATGGAGGGGCCCGAGGACGGCTTGCGCGTGGCGTACTCGCGGGTGCTTGGCGCTACCAGCCATACAGGACTGATCGAGTTGCAGCGCGGCAGGGTCGGTAACCGGCGTCTGCCATTCTGGCCGATGCGCTGGCTGCCGACACAACCGGCGGAGTTGAAGCGCCTGGCCTGCGCAGACTGGCTGGGATTTGTGCAGCATGGCGACGACGACGGGGTGGCTGAGACGGCGATGGATGTCCTGGCCAGGTTGGTCGAGCCCTACGCCATCGCGGCCTGAGGTTCGGTCTATCGCCCGCCATAGCGCGCTGCCCAGGGAATCTCGCCGCTGCACGAGTCGAGGTGCCCGGTGCGCATCACGCAATACAGGCGGGCATCCGGGTCCGCACTGGCTGCAATGTAGTCCAGTGCCTCGGCGAGCATGAGGATGAACTGCGGCTCGGGATAGAACGCTGCCCAGGTGGGCAGCATTTCCTCCAGTTGCGCGATCATCAGGTCGATTTCCAGGTGCGTGCTCACTGCCTGATCCTCCATGCAGCCACGTTAGCGACCAGGCAGGGCCTCACGCCGGCATCGCTGTAGGCCGATGCCGCCGCAGCGGTCGCCTCAGGCTTCGGCGGCTGCATCCGCTTCGCAGGGCATGCAGCGCTCCTTCTTGGACTTGATGTCTGCAGCGGTCTTCGCCAGTGCCTCGTAGCGCTGGCGTATCTCTTCAAGATGGGCCGGCTCCATCGATTCCAGGTTCAGCAGCTCCTGGTTGGCATCCTTGCTGACCCGGATCAGCTCATCCAGCTTGATGTGCAGTGCAGCGGTGTCAGCGTTCTGCGTGTGCTGGATCAGGAACACCATCAGGAACGTCACGATGGTGGTGCCCGTATTGACCACCAGCTGCCAGGTGTCATTGAAGTGGAAGGCCGGCCCGCTGGCGGCCCAGGCGATGATCACCCCCAGTGCCGCGACGAACGCCCCAAGACTGCCGGACAAGCGCGCCGTGGCCGCCGCGACGCGTGCAAATCCGCGCCGGATCACTGCTCACCTCCGCCGGCCTCCTCATCCGTCCGGCGGTCTGGCAGTTTGACCCGCTTGCCCAGGCGCGCGGCCTGCTCATCGGGCGTCGGGGCCGCGACGAAGGGCGAGATCGGGTCGCTAGCCGGGAACGTCTCCTGCAACGCCTCTTCATGATTGCGGTGGTTATGCAGCTTGGCCTGAAGCGGGCTGACCGGATCGGTGCGCTGTGCTTCCGGGTCCGGGTGGGGCAGGTCTTTCTGATCGCGTTGCATGATGCATCTCCAGGTTGAGCGCCACTGTGGAAGTGGCGCGCCAAGCATAGGAACCGGGCCGTGAGCGGCCCCATCAACGACGCGGCAACGTGGTGTCAACCCTTCAGCCAACAGGTGTTAACAATCAGGCGCATTGCGGGGTCGGGGATCCGCGGCGCGCTGCGGCCGAGCAGAACGGGAGTGAAGGATCCTCACCCCGTTCACCCCGTCGCGGCGACAATGGGGCCTCGGTGCGCCGTTGCGCGTGCCGCTCACTGCCAGCAGGATCACGAAGATGTCCCACACCCCCTTTGGAGAATCGTCATGTGCGGCCGCGGCCAGCGGCTGCATCGAGGTCCGCGGCGCGCGCGAGCACAACCTGAAGCATGTCGATGTTTCCATTCCGCGCAACGCTCTGGTGGTGTTCTCCGGGGTGTCCGGGTCCGGCAAGTCATCGTTGGCATTCGGCACGATCTTCGCCGAGGCCCAGCGTCGCTACTTTGAATCCGTCGCACCCTATGCGCGCCGCCTGATCGACCAAGCGGGCGTGCCCGACGTGGATGCCATCGACGGCCTGCCGCCGGCGGTGGCCCTGCAGCAGCAGCGTGGTGCCAGCAACGCACGTTCATCGGTGGGCAGCGTGACCACGCTGTCCAGCCTGGTACGCATGATGTATTCGCGTGCAGGCGCGTACCCGGCCCATCAGCCCATGCTGTACGCCGAGGACTTCTCGCCCAACACGCCGCAGGGGGCCTGCAGCACCTGCCATGGGTTGGGCCACGTCTACGAAGCGACCGAAGCGCTGATGGTGCCGGACCCGTCGCTGAGCATCCGCGAGCGCGCCATCGCCTCCTGGCCGCCGGCCTGGCATGGCCAGAACCTGCGCGACATCCTGGTTACCCTGGGCTACGACATCGACGTGCCGTGGAAGAAGCTGCCGAAGAAGGACCGGGAGTGGATCCTGTTCACCGAGGACACGCCGACCGTGCCCGTCTATGCCGGCTTCACGCCTGCCGAGACGCGTGCCGCACTCAAGCGCAAGCTGGAGCCCAGTTACATGGGCACCTACACCGGCGCCCGCCGCTACGTGCTGCATACCTTCGCCACTACCCAGAGCGCGCTGATGCGCAAGCGTGTCTCGCGCTACATGGAAGGCAAGCTGTGCCCCGCCTGCCAGGGCAAGCGCCTGAAGCCCGAAGCGCTTTCGGTCACCTTTGCCGGTCTGGACATCGGTGAATTCATGCGGCTGCCGCTGGATCAACTGGCCGGGCTGCTCGAGCCCATTGCGCAGGGTGACTTCAGTACACACGGCCACGGCGCACGCACGCGCAGGAGTGCGACGCCCCGCGATCGCGCGAAGCGCGCAGCCCGTGGCCACGCGACCCACGAAGGCGCCCCCGACGTGCGGTTGACCTCGGCCCTGTCCGAAGAAAAGCGCCTGGCGGCACAGCGGCTGGCCGGCGGCGTCATGGCACGTGTGCGGCAGCTGCGCGACCTGGGCCTGGGCTACCTCTCGCTGGACCGCGCCACGCCCACGCTGTCGGCCGGCGAGCTGCAGCGCCTGCGGCTGGCCACGCAGCTCAGTTCCCTGCTGTTCGGCGTGCTGTACGTGCTCGATGAGCCCTCAGCCGGCCTGCATCCTGCCGACAGCCAGGCGCTGTACGACGCGCTGGACCGCCTGCGCGATGGAGGCAACTCGGTGTTCGTCGTTGAACACGATCTGGAACTGATGCGGCGTGCACAGTGGCTGGTGGACGTGGGGCCGCAGGCGGGCGAGCACGGCGGGCGGGTTCTCTACAGTGGCAAGCCCGACGGCCTGCGCGGCATCGAGGCATCGCGCACCGCGCGCTACCTGTTCGACCAGGTGCCTGCGCCTGCCAGCCGGCAACGCAGCGCCGGCAGCTGGCTGGAGCTGAAAGGCATCCACCGCCACAACCTGCAGGGCGTGGACGCGCAGGTGCCGCTGGGAGTGCTGACCGCGGTGACCGGCATTTCCGGCTCGGGCAAGTCCAGCCTGATGGCGCAGGCCCTGCCTGAGCTGATGCTGCTGCACCTGGGGCACGAGCCGGTGGACGACAGCGCCGACAGCGCGCCGGCCGAGGGACCCACGGTGATCGAGGCTACCCGGGGCCAGCTGGCCGGCGATGTGGACGCCATCCAGCGCGTGGTGCAGGTGGACCAGAAACCGATCGGTCGCACGCCCCGGTCCAACCTGGCCACCTACACGGGCCTGTTCGATCACGTGCGCAAGCTGTTCGCCGCGACCCCCGACGCGCGACGTCGCCGCTTCGACGCCGGCCGCTTCTCGTTCAACGTGGCCAAGGGCCGGTGCGAGACCTGCGAAGGCGAGGGATTCGTCAGTGTCGAACTGTTGTTCATGCCCAGCGTCTATGCGCCGTGCCCGGCCTGCCATGGTGCCCGCTACAACGAGGCCACGCTGAAGGTGCTCTGGAACGGCCGCAACATCGCCGAGGTCCTGCAGATGACGGTCGACCAGGCACAGGCATTTTTCGCCGGTGAAGACGCCATCGCCCGGCCGCTGCAGCTGCTGCAGGAGATCGGCCTGGGCTATCTCAGGCTCGGCCAGCCGGCCACGGAGCTTTCAGGCGGCGAGGCGCAGCGCATCAAGCTGGCGACCGAGCTGCAGCGCAGCCAACGCGGTCGCACGCTCTATGTGCTGGACGAACCCACCACCGGCCTGCATGCGTTGGACGCAGACAGGCTGCTGGTGCAGTTGCAGCGGCTGGTGGACGCGGGAAACACCGTGGTGATGATCGAGCACGACATGCGTTCCGTCGCACAGGCCGACTGGGTGATTGACGTCGGTCCGGGCGCAGGCGGCGCGGGCGGCGCCATCGTGGCGAAGGGTACGCCACGCCAGGTGGCCCGCGCCAAGGGCAGCAGGACAGCGCCGTTCCTCGCCAGGGAACTGGCGCTGTAGCGACGCCATGCCCGGCCAGCGCACTGCGCCACGCCGGGCGGCTGCAACGCGTTCGCCGATCAGGCGCCGCCCAGATAGCGCTGCGCCGGCTGCGCGCGCGAAAGGCCCGGTGCCATCGCCTTGCGTGCGTGCTCGAAGGCGTCCCACTCAGCGATGTCCGGAAGCGCGGGAATGGTCACGACTTCACCCTGTGCCAGACCGGCCAGCGACGCGTCCACCATCGCTTCGGCGCTCATCACGATGCCGTGTGGCAGGTGCTCCACCGGCAGGCCGGAAAGGTGCCAGAAGTCCGTTGCGGTGGCACCCGGCAGGACAACCTGGACACGCACGCCCTTGTCGGCCAGTTCATGGTGGAGCGACTGCGAGAACGCCAGCACGAACGCCTTGCTTCCCGCGTAGACCCCGTTGAGCAGCTCCGGTGCCAGCGCGACGATGGAGGCGATGTTGATGATCGTGCCCCGGCCACGGGCCACAAACACCGGTGCTGCGGCGTAGGCCAGGCGCATCGCGGCGTTCACGTTGAGCGTGATCAGGCGCTCCATTTCGCCGATGTCCGACTGCAGCAGGGGCGCCGTAGCGCCGATGCCGGCATTGTTGACCAGCACCTGGATGTCCGCTCGGCCTTGAATGACCTTTTCAACCTCGGCACGCCCGTCGGAGGTGGTCAGGTCCGCGGCGACGATGTCCACGGTGCGGCCGCTACTGCGGGCCAGCGCTTCGGCCAGTTGGCGCAGGCGGTCGCCGCGTCGCGCGACCAGGATCAGGTCATGGCCGGCGTGGGCCAGGCGATCGGCATAGATCGCCCCGATGCCGGACGATGCGCCAGTGATGAGAGCGGTGCCGTGATGGGTAGGGTCGTTCACAGGGGTCGGTCCAAACCGGCGGGGGTCGCCGGGTTCAGGGCAGACTCTAGGCCGGCTTGTGCAGGGCGTAAATGTCGTATATACCTCGTTTCAGGTCACGCCGGAAAACCCCCCATGCTCAGTGTTGGATGTGTCCTGCCGGCCGGATTCCAGACCATGGCGATCGCCGCGGCGTCCGCCTTCGAACTGGCCAATGCCACCGAAGGTGCGCGCCTTTACGATCTGCACATGCTGTCCGAACAGGGCGGGCTGGTGCCCAGCTCGCTGGGCATGGCCATGCAGACAGCGCCGCTTGCGCAGCAGCCGCTGGATACCATGATCGTGGCCGGCCTGCTGGAGCCAGCCCCGTCCAGCGGCACGCTGATCGATTCGATCCGCCACGCGGCCGCACGCACGCGCCGGACCGCGTCGGTGTGCACCGGCGCATTCCTTCTCGGCGAAGCGGGGTTGCTGGACGGGCGCCGCGCCACCACGCACTGGTTCCACGCACGTACGCTCAGGCAGCGCTTTCCCGCCGCGCAGGTGGAGGAAGATCGCATCTTCATCACCGATGGCCCGATCTGGACCTCCGCCGGCATGAGTGCGGGGCTGGACCTGGCGCTTGGCATGATCGAGCAGGACTTCGGTGCGGATCTGTGCAGGGCGGTGGCCCGGAAGCTGGTGATCTACCACCGGCGCGGAGGCGGGCAGTCCCAGCATTCGGTGCTGCTGGAGCTGGATGCGCGGTCCGATCGCATCCAGAACGCGCTGGCTTTCGCGCGCGGCAACCTGCGCGCCACCTTGTCCGTTGAAGAACTGGCGCAGGCCGCGCATCTGAGCACCCGCCAGTTCAGTCGCGCGTTCCGCGAGGAAACCGGGCAATCCCCCGCCAAGGCAGTGGAGGGCCTGCGCGTGGAGGCCGCGCGTGTGCTGATCGAGCAAAGCCGTCACACGATGGATGAAGTCGCGACTGAAACGGGCTTCGGTGATACCGAACGCATGCGACGTGCCTTCCTGCGCGCCTTCGGCCAGCCCCCGCAATCGCTGCGGCGCAACGCACGCGGCGGGGCGGACTGAGTCTCTTCGTGGGCGCCTGGGGCGGTCGTTTGGCCGTTCCGGGCACGCCGCGCGCACCGGGCGGCGCTGAAGGCGCACGCCAGGCAAATCTAGGCCCGGTCCGATAGAGCGCTCCGGGGGCCTTACCTAGGATTCTCTCCGCCAGCCGTGCACCGGCTGGCCGGACAGGACCTTCTCCCCAAGTGTCCGATCCGTCCCCGGCCACCGCCGCTTCGGCGGCGGTGGTTTCTTGCCGCCCGCGCGCGGATCACATCTGTGAAGAAGAACACCACCATCATGAAGCTCATTCCGATCGCTTCCGCTGCAAGCCTGCTGCTGGCCGCTTCGGCCGCCAGCGCCCAGTCCTATGGCTCTGGCACCATCGAGTTCACCGGCGAAGTCACCGACCTGACCTGCACCATTTCCGGTGGCGCCGGCGCCATCGGCACCACCAACGTCACCGTTCCGATGAGCGCGGTGCAGGCCAACCAGCTGGCAGCAGCCGGCGACGTTGCCGGTGAACACCCGTTCCAGCTGATCATCGGTGGCCCCGGCCAGGGCACGTGCCTGGATGGCAAGGTCGCCGAGCTGTACTTCGACCCGGCTGCCGGCCAGGTCGACGCCAGCAACGGCAACCTGCGCAACCAGGAAGCCAACGCGCCGGCAGCCAACACCCAGATCCAGGTGAAGTACAAGAACGCCGTGGTCGACCTGCGCGATCCGTCGTTCAAGACCGATCCGGTGACCATCACCAACAACACCGCCACGATCGACATGGCCAGCCAGTACGTCGCCAACGGTGGCGCTGCGGCCCCGGGCTTCGTGCAGTCGTACGTCAACTACAAGGTTGTCTACAACTGATCGCGGGAGGTCGCCGGCAGGCGCTGGCGGCCTCCTTCCTTTCCCGTTCCGAGGTGACCCATGAACGCCCTCCATCGCATCATCGCTGCTGCATTGCTGTCGCTCGTCGCGCTGGCTTCGCCGTCGGCCCATGCGTCGGTCGTGATCGGCGGTACCCGCGTGGTCTATCCCGCGCAGGACAAGGAAGTCACGCTCAAGTTCATCAATGAAGGCGAGCGCGCGACGCTGGTCCAGGTCTGGCTGGATGATGGCGATGACCAGTCCACGCCGGATACCGCCAAAGCCCCCTTCGTGGTCGCGCCACCGGTGTTCCGCCTGGACCCGAAGAAGCAGCAGACCACCCGCATCATGTTCACCGGCGCGGGCCTGCCGGCCGACCGGGAAACGCTGTACTGGTTGAACATGCTGGAAATCCCCCCGAAGAATGGCACTGCCAGCGCCAACATCCTGCAGTTCGCCTTCCGCACCCGCATCAAGGTGTTCTACCGGCCGTCGAACCTGGCAGGGGAGCCGGTGCTGGCTTACCAGAAGCTGCGCTGGACCCTGCACACCGGTAAGGACGGCCTGGTTCTGCGTGCCGACAATCCGACCCCGTTCCACGTCAACTTTGCCAACGTCAGCCTCGATGTCGGCGGCCAGGAGCAGGGCGGGCAGGGCGGGCAGGGCGGCGGCATGGTCGCGCCGTTCTCACAGGCCGAGTTCCCGCTGAAGGATCTGCGCGCGCGCCCGTCGGGCCAGCTGAAGGCTGCCGTTACGGTCATCAATGACTTCGGCGCGCTGGTTCCCACCGAGGCCGTGTTGCAGCCCTGAGCCGCGCACCGCACCGCACCGCACCGCCGGAGAATCCATCATGAACGCCCGTTCCCGGGCGCCGGCTGCCGGCGCCCGCCGGTTCCAGCGCGCCCGCCTGCCGGGTGTGGTGGCCGCCATCCTGTTTGCCCCGGCCGTCGCGAGCGCCGGCAACGAAAGCCCGGACGATGTCGAGTTCGACGCCGCGTTCCTGCCGGTGGGGGCGTCCTCGCGCCTGGACCTGCAGCGGTTTTCGCAGGAAGACTACGTTGCGCCCGGTACCTACCGGGGGGACGTGCGTCTGAACGGCCAGTGGCAAGCGCGTGCGGACATTGTCTACCGCGAGGTGGACGGCGTCTCGCGGCTGTGCCTGGACCCGGCCGCGCTGAAGCGCTACGGCATCGCGCCGGAGCGCCTGCACGCCGACCAGGCCCGGCAGCCGGCCCTGGCCTGGCCGGACGAACCCTTCTGTGGTGACCTGGGCGAGCGCGTGCCCGGTGCCACGGCGTCCTTCGATGCAGGCAGCCAGACCCTGGATCTGCAGGTGCCGCAGCTGTACCTGCGCAGCGAAGCGCGCGGCCATGTCGACCCCAGTGAGTGGGATGCCGGCGTGGCGGCGCTGTCGCTGGGCTACAACGCCAACGTCTATCGCTACAGCAATGGCGCTGCCCCGACCTACTCCGGGTTCCTTGGCCTGAACGCCTCGGGCCGCGTGGCGGGCTGGCAGCTGGTGCACCAGGGCGCGATGACGCGCGGTGGCAGCCAGCCGCAGCGCTACCGGTCAGCGGCCGCCTACCTGATGCACGACATCGTGCCGTGGAAGGCGCAGCTGATGGTCGGCGACACGTCCACTGCGGGCGACCTGTTCGAGAGCGTGCGCCTGCGTGGCGCCCGCCTGGGCAGCGACGACCGCATGCTGCCGCAGTCACAGCGCGGTTTCGCACCGGTAGTGCGTGGCATCGCCGAGACCAACGCCCGGGTGATCGTGCGCCAGCGTGGCAACGTCCTGCTGGAAACCAGCGTTGCACCTGGACCGTTCGAGATCAACGACCTGTTCCCGACCGGTTATGCCGGCGATCTCGACGTGGAAGTCGTCGAAGCCGACGGCCGCTCACGGCGGTTCACGCTGCCGTATTCGGCGGTGCCGCAACTGCTGCGTCCGGGCCAGTCACGGTGGTCGGTAGCGGCCGGTCGTGTTGCCGAGGCCTCGCTGCTCGATGCGCCGGACGTCCTGCAGCTGCAGTACCAGCGCGGCCTGTCCAATGTGGTCAGCGCCTACGGCGGCGCCGTGGTGGGCGACAACTACCACTCGGTGCTGGCCGGCAGTGCGGTCAATACACGATTCGGTGCGCTGGCAATGGATGCGTCGTTGTCACAGGCCCGTGTAAACGGCCTGCCTGAGCTGTCCGGCAGCAGCTTCCGCGTGGCCTACAATCGAAGCATCGCCAGCACCGGCACCTCGTTTGCCATCGCGGCCTACCGCTATGCAACGCGTGGCTACGTGAGCGTGCGCGACTGGGCCAGCCTGCGTGACGCACAGGCACGTGATCTTGGCATCGACGCGGTGGCGCGCCAGCGCAACCGCATGGACCTGAGCGTCAACCAGCGCCTGGGGGAGCGCGGTGGCCAGCTGTTCGTCATCGGGACGCGGCGCGACTTCTGGAACACGGCTGGCCGCCAGCTTGACCTGAGCGTGGGCTACAGCAACCAGTGGAAGTCGTTGAGCTACAGCCTGAACTTCCAGCGCACGCGCGATTCGATCGATTTCATGCCGGGCTTCCTGCAGGATCGCATTCCCGGCGCGGATGCGGCGCCGCGTCCACAGATGGCGCGGGCTGACAATCGCCTGATGCTCATGCTGTCGGTGCCCTTGGGGCGCACGCCCCGTGCGCCACAGCTCAATGCCACCCAGACCCGCAGCGACAATGCCGATCCCTCCACGCAGCTGTCGGCCAGCGGACTGTGGGCCCGCGACGACCGAGTCAATTACGGCGTGTCACTGGCGCGTATCGGCGGTGGCAACGCCCTGGATGTCAACGGCGGCTATCGCGGCGGCCGCGGCCAGGTGGCGGCCAATCTCAGCCGGGGGCCCGGCTATACCCAGATGGGCCTTGGCGCGTCGGGCGGGCTGGTGCTCCACGCGGGTGGGCTGACCCTGTCGCCGCCGCTGGGCGACACAGTCGCGCTGGTGCACGCGCCCGGCGCGGCGGGAATGCGGGTGGAGAACAGCGGCGGATCCCGCGTGGACAGGCGTGGGTTTGCGGTGGTCCCGTACCTGACGCCGTACCAGCTGAACACGATTTCGCTCGACCCCAAAGGGGCCGGCTACAGCGTGGAGCTGCAGGAAACCGCACGCGCGGTGGCGCCGCGTGCCGGCGCGCTGGTGAAGCTCGATTTCAGTACGCGCGCCAGCCGTGGGCTGATGGTCGACACGCAGACCGAAGACGGGCGCCCGCTACCGTTCGGCGCGGAGGCCACCGATGCCAGCGGCGCCACGGTCGGCGTGGTGGGGCAGGGCAGCCGCCTGCTGCTCAGTGGCCTTCAGTCGTCCGGGCCGGTGCAGGTGCAATGGGGCGAGGGCGCCGACCACCAGTGCGTGGTGGACGTGCAGATTCCCGACGGCCCTGTCAGCGGCCAGTACGCCGTGCTCAGCGCGCAATGCCGATCCCCCGTCGTCCATGCCAACGGTGACGCGCCGCCCGCGCGCCGGGTTACCACCACCTTCCAGGAGAACGCACCGTGATTCGCCTGCCTCTGGTCGCGCGATTGATCGCGCTTGTCCTGTTGATGGCCGCAGCGCCTGCGCTTGCGCAGAACTGCCGCTTCAACGCCGGCACCACCACACTCACCAACATCGCCAACCTCAGTGGCAGCATCACTGTCGGTCCGGATGTGCCGGTCGGCACCGAAATCTACCGGGCCACGTATTACGCCGGGCCCACCAACGAGATCTACTGCACACCGGGCAGCGCCGATCGCATCCGCCAGTACACCGCGCTGCCGTACGGGCCTTCGGGCTACGTACACGCGAGCTACGGAACCGTATACAACACGAATCTTCCCGGCGTCGGCGTGGCGGTCTGGTTCAGCGGCAAGCCGTTTCCGATGCTGGTTTCCGCGGAGGTGACCACGGGCACGCTGATCTACCTTATTCAATCCTTCGACGTCAGCCTGATCAAGACCGGACCCATAACGGCCGGCACGGTCACTGGCGCGAACCTGCCGCGCTTCGAATACCGCATGACCGGTGCCAACAGCGCGCTCCAGCTCTGGAACGGGCGGGTGCAGGGCTCGCTGTCCATCGTTGCACGCACCTGCACCGCTGCAGACGTTTCGGTGAATCTTGGCGATCACCGCGTGACGGAGATTCCCACCGTCGGCAGCGGGACACAATGGGTCAACGTCCCGGTAACGCTGAGCAATTGCCCGGCGTTCTACGGCCGCTACCGCGGCAACCTCACCACGGGAACGGTACAGACGGCCAATGGGCGCGTCGACAACACCCTCCGCTTCCGCGTGGATCCGGTCACGGCCGTGGCGGATAGCGCCCGCTCGGTGATGATGCTGCAGAGCGACGGCGTGAATACCACGGCCACCGGCATCGGCATCCAGATCGGGACCGCGGCCGACGAGTCGGTGGGCTTTGGCAGCATGCGTGATTCTGGGTTGGCGCTGAGCGAAACCAACAACGCGTCCTACACGCTGATGCTGCGTGCGCGCTATACCCGCTACGCCGCTGCCGCCTCATCGGGACAGGCGAACGGTGCCGCCACCATTACCCTGGAGTACTACTGACATGCACGCACGATGGCTGCTGCTGGCGCTGCTGTGCGGGGCCGCCCTGCCGGTGGCGGCGGCGGACCTGACCGTCCGCTTCACCGGCAGGTTCCTGGCCGGGACCTGCCAGCTGAGCGTGCAGGACGTCGATCTGGGCACGTTCCAGGCAACGTACTTCGCCACCAGCACGCAGTCGCCCGCCGTGGCCTTCGTGCTGGAGCGCAAGAACTGCAGCGACGACCTGCGAACGCTGCACGTCCGCTTCGTCGGCACCGCCGACAGCAGCAATGCCAGCTACTTCGCCATCCCGGCCACCGGCGGTGTGCGGGGATTGGCCATCCGACTGCAGAGTGCCACCGGCACGCTGTATGCACCCAACCAACCCGCGTTTGACTGGCCCACCAGCGGCGGTTCGGCAGGCCAGCGCGATCTCGGCGCATTACTCGTCCGCACCGGCAATGTCACCGCCGGTGCGATCCGTACCCCCATCACTGTCCAGGTCACCTACAACTGAGGTCTCCCATGTTCCGTCCGCTTCTCTCCCTGAGCCTGCTGCTTTGCGCTGCCACGGTGCACGCGCAGGACAGCCAGGCCTTCACCATGTCCGGCGAAATCCTGCCAGGCGTCTGCAAGGTCGCGTTCCCCGATGTGGATCTGGGGTCCCATCAGGCGTCCTTGTTCACCGGCAGCTATGCCACGGCCTATGTGGACTTCAGTGGCACCGTCAGCGACTGCGACGCGCAGGTGCTGCGGGTCGCCATGACCTTCACCGGTGCGGCCGACAGCAGCAACGCGTCGCTGTTCCAGGGGGTTCCCGGCGTAGGCATCGAACTGGTGCGCGTGGTCGGTGCCGTCAACGTGCCGATTGCACCGGGTGGCCGTACCCAGTACACCACCGCCGCCGGCGTGTATCCATACCGTGCGCGCTTCCGGCAGTCCGCTGCAACGGTGGGCGCGGGCCGCGTGACGCGTCCCATCACCGTTTCGCTCACCTACAACTGAGGCTGCAGCTGATGTGCACTGTCGCCCTCCGCCTGCCTTCCATCCTGCTGGCGCTGGCCTCGCTGTTCGCTGCGGGCCACGCGGCCGCGCAGACGACCACCACGTTCAACGTCACCGGCACCATTCTGCCGGGCGTCTGCCGCATCGCCGTGGCCGACGTCAATCTCGGCACCTATCAGGCAACACTGTTCACCGGCGCGTATACCTCGCCGTTCCAGCCGGTGAATGTTGTGGTCAGCCAGTGTGACCCGCTGGTGACCCGGGTTGCCCTGCGTTTCGATGGTACCGCCGACACCAGCAATGCCCAGCTGTTCCAGGGTGTGCCTGGCATCGGCGTCGAGCTGCAGTACACCAGCAGCGGGGCCCGCGTCGCCCCTGGCGGAACGGCCCAGATGACCACGGCCGCGGCGACGCACGCATTCCGCGCACGCTTCGTGCAGAGCCGCGCAACGGTATCGGCCGGTACGGTCAGCCGACCGATCACGGTAACCATGACGTACAACTGATCACGCGGGCGGGGGAGGGCACCCGGGGCCGTCCCCCTCGCGTTTCAGGCGCAGGACAGGGCTGCTGCGCGCAGCGGCGCCTCGCTAGCGGAGGCTGTCCGCGCTGTGCGATCCATCGCCCTGCTCCTGTGCAGCGCTTTCCTCACGCAGCACGCGTGAGCGTTCCGCCACGATCTCATCCATCGCGACACGAAGTGCCCGGGTCTCGGCAGACAGGCTGGCAACGTTGAGCCGCAGGCCATCGATATCGGCCCGGTTGCGCAGTCCGTCCTCGTTGGCCTCCAGGGTCTGCCTGACGCGCAGGGATACCGGGGCCGCCAGCCGCGCGGACAGCCGCCCTGCCAGATTGCCCTGGGCATTGTTGATATACGCCGGGACCAGCGCCACCACGTCGATGACATAGCGATGCTCGGCACGCACCACGGACATGTGTTCAATCGACGCACGGCGATCGCCCAGGTACCGGGTAACCACGGCGCGGGCCTGGTTTGCGGCCCAGGTCTGCTGCCCGATCTCGCGCAGGGCCAGTCCCAGCGGCAGCGCCAGCAGAATGAACGTGGTGGCGATCACCCCTGCTTGCCAGGCGGTGTGGCGAGGTGAGTTCTCCATCCCGAACCCGTACCACTTGGCAATCAGTGTCACGCTCAGGGCAATCGCCAGCAGGTTGGTCATGAAAAGGAACATCGCGCCCCCAGCCACGCGCATGTCGCCCGTCGCCAGCCCAAACGCGACCACTGCCAACGGCGGCATCAAGGCGGTAGCAATTGCAACGCCCACAATGGCCTCTCCCTTCCGGGTAATCACTGCGTAGCCGCCGGCCAGCCCTGACAGCAGCGCCACCAGCAGGTCGAACAGGGTGGGTTGCGTGCGTGCAAGGATCTCACTGGTCGCCTCGCGTAGCGGCGACAGCCATACGATGCAGATAGCGGTCAGCAGCGCCAGCGCCATGCCCACAAGCAGCGCAAGCAGTGCGCGGCCCATCATCCGGAAATCGACCACGCACAGCGAAAAACCCAGCTGCACGATGGGGCCCATCAGCGGCGAGATCAGCATCGCACCGATCACGACGGCCCCGGAGGACTGAAGCAGCCCCAGGATCGCGATACCGCAGGACATCACTGCCATGAACGTGAAGCGCGGGCTGAGCCCGCCACCGTCACTCACGTTGGCGATGACGGCATCGTGGTCGACGGCGGCCAGCATGCGGTTGCGCCACCGGCTCCAGCCATGGTGGGCGGATGCCAGGACACTCACCAGCAGCGTTGGCACGGCACTCATCGATCCGCTCCCGGCTGCGCGGGTGAATGCAGCGCTTCGGCCCGTTGCAGCCGGTGGAAGTAGTCCAGAAGGGCCAGCGCCTCTGCGAGGCAGGTACGGCCGCCAAGCAGCTGACGGCCGCGCATGACATTCCAGTGGCCGTACTCGGTGTAGATGAGGGTGTGTCGGGAAAGATCTGCCATGGAGATGCCTGGGAACAAAGAGGGTCGAACACCTATCGTCAACCAGCGTGTTGCAGCAGCCCATCGGACGACGCCCATTCCGCGGGGGATCCGACGCGGAATGGACGTCCACGCACCCACGCCAGCCGTGCGGCCGCGTTGCGCCGCAGCGCGGCTGAAAGTCAGCCGCGTCCTATGTGGCTGTCTGCCAGGGGCCGATAGGGTGGCCGCTCCCTTTCACTTCCTCCGGGATGGCCCGCATGTTCCTTGGCGGGCGCATCCACAGCGACAATGTTCCGTTTCTTCCGCTCCGCACACCTGCGCCAGGACGCCTCGCCTGATGCCACCGACGATTGCGACCTCGCGGCGCTCCGCAAGTACCAGCGCGGCGTGCTGCTGGGCGGCGGCTGCCTGCTCAGCATCGCCATCGTTGCCGGGCTGATCGCGCTGGCGCTGTTCCACGCAGATGGCTTTGCGGCGCGGCGGTCGGAAGCGCTGCAGCGCAGCCGTGCCATCGTCGAGGCCCACCTGGCGGCGTCGGATGCTGCCCACCTTCGGCTGTTGAGCATGGCCGAGTACGCCTGGCGGCATCGCCCGGACAATGATGCGCGGACGCTGGAAGTGGACCGTGCCAACTATCTGCGTGCCGGACAGCGGGCCGTCATGACCGCTGGCACCGAGAGCGTGCCGCAGACGGTGCTGGGTGCCGGCACCGATGCCTGGCCCGTTGACCGCCTGGATCGCTATCTCATGCTGGCGCACTCACTGTCGATCATCCGCCGGCTGGGCGGGGCCGGCGGCCGGTCCAGCGAATCGGAGTCGAGCTTCTTTCTTGATCCGCGCGGCCAGTTGCTGGTACTGGGCGAGGGCATGAGCGAACAGCATCTGCTGTCGGCCACGGGAGAAAAGGACCGTGCGCAGCTCATCGGTCGGCTCGCGGCGCTGTCCCGCACCGGCGTCGACGGCGCGGAGGCGTATGGCACGCACGCCACGCGGATGGAACTGGTGCGCCATCCGGTGTCGGGGGCTCCGGCGATCGCCAGTGCCCTGGTGGCGCGTGACGGTGCCACCGTGATCGGCACGTTCGTCACGCTGGAATCAACGACACCGCTGTCCCGGGCAATGCGCATCGCCGATGGTGGCGTGTCGTTCGTGCTGACCGGCGACGGCCGCGTGGTGGCGGGCACCGGCAGCCCCAAAGCGCTGGATCTGGGCGAGGTGACCCGGCATCTTCTGGACGCGGAGCACAAGGGGCGGACGCTGGCCACCTTCCGCCAAGGGCTGCGTTTCTTCCAGGTGGTCCGTATCGAGGAAGCCGACTGGGCACTGGTCAGCACGTACTGCATCGACGATGTCATTGCCGATGGGCAACGCCTGTACATCGCCGCCGCGTCGTTGGCGTTCGGCCTGTTGTTGGGTCTTTGGACGCTGCTGGCCTGGCTGCATTGGCGCGCCTTCGGGCCCGCGCTGGCACGCGCCGCGCGCGTTTACCAGGGCGAACAGCTCAGCCGCGCGTTGATCCAGCTGTCACCAGTGGGACTGTGCCTGCTCGATCGCCACAGCGGTGACCCGGTGGTGCAGAACGACATGATGCGTCAGCTCGCCGCCGCCGCCGAGCGACGCGGCGCCATGCTCTACGCCCGCATGGTCGACCAGGCCTCGGCGATCCTGCTGCTGCCTGATACCACCATCGCCGAGTTCGAAGTGTCGGTGCCGGATCCCCACGGCCAGGCGCCTGTCGTGCTGCTGGTGGGGGCGACCAGTGCCAGCTATCAAGGGCGCATGGTACTGCTGTGCGCCGTGCGCGACCTGAGCGCGCGGATCGAACTGGAGCAGCAGCAGAAGCAGGCGCGCGAGTCGGCCGAGGCCGCCAGCCGCGCAAAGAGCCGCTTCCTGGCCGCCATGAGCCACGAGATCCGCACGCCGTTGCATGGCATCCTGGGTCACCTGGAGTTGCTCGGCCGCTCTGCGCTGGACGACAACCAACAGGCACGGCTTCGGCGGATTACCCAGGCTGCGGACTCGCTGCTGCAGATCATCAACGACGTGCTGGATTTCTCCCGCGCGGAATCCGGGCACCTGGACCTGGTTGCGGAGACCTTCGAACCGGTGACGCTGCTGGAGCGGGTCGCGCTGCTCTTCTCGCCATTGGCCGAAGCAAAGGGCTTGGTACTGGACGTCATGGTCGATGATGCAGTGCCGGCCAGGCTGGTCGGGCCGCAGGCACGCATCGAGCAGGTCCTGCGCAACCTGGTCAGCAATGCAGTGAAGTTCACCCCGTCCGGACGTGTGGAACTGAGGGCTGACTGGGTGCCCGATGCGGACGGCTCCCAGCTGCAGCTGCAGGTCATCGATTCCGGCATCGGCATGACGGAGACGCAGATGGCAAGGCTCTTCCAGCCATATGTGCAGGCGGACGCCAGCATCATCACCCGTTTCGGCGGGTCTGGGCTGGGGCTTTCACTGTGCCGTGAACTGAGCAGCTGCATGGGGGGCATCATCCATGCCAGCAGCACGCCCGGCGTCGGCAGTGTCTTCACCTTCTGCATACCGGTCCAGGCGGTTCCGGCTGCCGGGACGCTGCCCTTGGCTGACCGCTCGGTGCTCCTGAGTTCCTCGGCCAGTGGTTGGCGGGACGAGCTGCGGCGCCGGCTTGAACGCTGGGGCGCCACCGTGATCATCGTGAGCGAGGCCGACGCCTGGCCCGCCGAACACTGGGAGGCGCACGTTCCGCTCGTTGCATTCGAGAGAAGTCCTGCGCGGACGGAAGTGGCGTCGCGGGCGGGACGGCGGCGGGTGATCCTGGTATCTGCCGACGGTCCGCTGAAGCCGCAGGTGCGGGGAAATGCGTGGCGCGTGTCCTGCTATTCCAGTGATGGCCTGCTGCAGGCTCTGCTGGTTTCCTCGCAGCGGGGCGTGCCGACACTGGCGGTGGAAAGGGGCATGCACTAGATTCATGGCCACCCCCTTGCCCGTGCGCGGGAATGCCATGCCTCCGGCCTCGCCTGACTTGCCTTCCGCCCCGTTGCAGGCACTCCACCGTTCACAGCGCCGGCTGCTGTTGGGGGGAGGGGGGCTGATCACGCTGCTGGTGCTGTTGACCACAGCGGTGAGCATCTTTGCCGGCGTAGGCGAATTCCATGACCGCGAGCGCCAGAAGTTCTTCGAGGCCCGCGGCGCGATCGATTACTTCCTGGTGCAACGTGACCGTGCGTATGCAGGAAGCGTGAACGCCAACGACGTGATGTGGAGCGGGCAGCGGGAAGAACTGCGGCGCCTGGGTCGGCCGATGGTGGCCAACTACCTGTCGCAGGGCATGCGGACGGTGGTCCGGGCAGAAGGTCCGGCATCGGTGCCGTGGCTGGTGCTGGGCGATCCCGAGCGGCCGATGCCACAGCCTGATCTGGAAGCCTATCTGGGCATGATCTATCAGTACTCGCTGTACACGACTGCGGCGATCAGTTCGATGCAGGGGAACAGCCCGGCCATGGTGTATGGCTATGACCCGCAGGCGCGGCTGATGGCACTGCCCGGCGTGGTTGACGAGGCGCAGCTGCTGCGGGGGCTGCGCGCAGATTCGCGGGCACAGGCGTTCGCACTGTTGAAGGGCATCGAGCGCCACGCGCCGCTGCAATCTCCAGATCCCGGTCCGATGGAAAGCGCCGCCAAGGGCCATCGCCTGGCCTCGCTGTTCGGGCGGAACCCGCTGGATGGCCGGCCCTCGCTGGTGGGTATTCTCACCCTCGCCGAGGGCACCACGCCCTATTTCCGGCGGGTCACCTTCGAGCCGATCAGCAGCATCGGCTCGCGCCTGGAAGCGACCGCCGCCGGCAGCTATCTGCTGACCGGGCCCACCGGTGAAGTGGTGCTGGCAAAGGGCCCCCTCAGCCGGGAGGCCAATGCGCTTGGCCCGCTGCTGGCGCAGCAGGACACACGCAACGTGACACGGCTGTCGTTCCAGCATCTGTTTGCGGTAAGCGGGGGGTTGTCAGGGACGGACTGGCGCTTCACGCGTCTTTACGACTGGAGCGCGCTGTGGCGCGACCAGGGGATGGCCATCGTTGCGCGGCTGCTGACGGCACTGTCGATCATCGCAGCACTCTGGCTGCTGCTCTGGCGGGTGGAGCGCAAGGTCATGGCGCCGGCCCTGGCCGAGGCATCGCGCGTCTACGAAAGCGAAGCGCTCAGCCAGACCATCATCGGCACGGCGCCGGTGGGCTTGGCACTGCTCAGCTGCGATGATGGTGCTCCCCTTCTGCAGAACCAGGTCGCACGCGAACTGGCGACGCAGCTGGCGGGCGATTCGACGACCCCGGCGCTCTATGCCGCGCTGGTACAGCAGGCGCATGCCTTGCCCGGAGCGCGCAAGGAGTTCAACTGGACGCTGCACGACGCGGGTGCAGCGCCGATCCAGCTTCAGGTGGCGTTGGCCATCGCACGCTATCGCGACCAGACCGTGTGGGTCTGCGCGCTGCGTGATGTCACGGCGCAGATGGAACTGCAGCAGACCCTGGAGCGCGCCCGTCGCGATTCCGAGGATGCCCGCGCCGCTGCGGAGGCGGCCAACCGGGCGAAGAGCGCCTTCGTCGCCACCATGAGTCACGAAATCCGCACGCCGCTCAACGGCATCCTCGGCCATCTGGAACTGCTGGCACGCTCACCGTTGCAGCCTGCGCAGCAGGAACGCCTGCAGCGCATCCGGCTGTCGGCGGACTCCCTGATGGCGATCATCAGTGATGTGCTCGACTTCTCGAAGATCGAGGCCGGGCAGTTGGATATCGACCCGGCGCACTTCAACGTTCGTGAACTGATCGAGCAGGCCACGCTGCTGTATGCGCCCGAGGCGCACAAGAAGGGCGTGAAGCTGTTCTACATGATCGACGCCGAGCTTGAGGATGCCTACCGGGCAGATGCGCATCGCATCCGGCAGATCATCAACAACCTGCTGAGCAACGCGGTGAAGTTCACCGAGTCCGGGCGCATCACGCTGCACGCCGGGCTCGGGAACTGCCTGCAGCCGAACCAGAGCGTGCTGCGGCTGCGGGTCGTGGATTCCGGCATCGGCATGTCCGACGAGCAGCTTGCGCATCTGTTCCGTCCCTTCGA
This sequence comes from Stenotrophomonas sp. PI_27, assembly GCF_027854495.1. Lineage (NCBI taxonomy): Bacteria > Pseudomonadati > Pseudomonadota > Gammaproteobacteria > Lysobacterales > Lysobacteraceae > Stenotrophomonas > Stenotrophomonas sp. PI_27. The sequence continues at coordinate 117,332 of NZ_JAJNOF010000002.1, read as the reverse complement.
GCAGGGCGATGCCAGCGTGTCCCGACGCTACGGTGGCAGCGGGCTGGGGTTGGCGCTGTGCAGGCAACTTGCGCATCTGCTGGGCGGCAGCATCCAGGCCGAAAGTACGCTGGGCGTCGGCACCGTGTTCACCCTGGAGGTGCCGGTTCACCCTGTCGATGCGCCGCAGGGCGCTGACCAGCCGCTGTCGGGCACCACGGTGACGCTGCTTTCCGCAGCGCCGGAGTGGCGGCAGGAAATCGGGCAGGTCCTGCAGCGCTGGGGCGCAGGGTTGACCGTTCTTGATCGTCCGGCCGCGCTGCCCACCGATGCCGCAACGACAACGTTGCTGATTTTCGGCGAGCGCCGCGCGTGGCCGGAGGAGGATGAGCAGGCGCTGTGCAGCCTCCACGCCCGGCTGGTGCGCGCGTACCCGAGCGGCCCCCTGGCCCCCGAACGCCGTCCTGATGGCGTGCACGTCACCAGCTATTCCAGCCCGGCGCTGCTGCGCGCGTTATTGCAGGATGCGATGGGAGCGGACGCGCCATCGCCGGTCGCCGCGCAGGCGCGGCCGCCGGCGGGACGGGGAAGGGTGCTGCTGGTGGAGGACAATCCGGTGAACCGCGAGCTGATCCAGCAGCAGCTGGAGGAGCTCGGCTGGCATGTGGGCACCGCCGAGGATGGCCAGGCCGCACTGAGCCTGTGGCCGTCGGATAGCTGGGACGTCGTGCTGACCGACATCAACATGCCGGTGATGGACGGTTACGAGCTGGCCCAGACGCTGCGTGCACGCGGGGAAAAGGTGCCGATCCTGGCGATCACCGCAACCGCGCTGGCCAGCGAGCGGGAGCGCTGCCGGCAGGCGGGCATCGATGGGCTGTTGCTCAAGCCCCTGGATCTGGAACGGCTGTCAGCGGCGTTGGACCGCTACGTTCCTGCCAGCAACCACAAGGCACCCGCGCCGGCCGCGGGGCAGGGGCTGCCGCTGAAACTTCGAGCCCTGTTCGTGGAAAGCGGCGCGCGTGATCTTGACGTCCTTGCCGCCGCGCTGCGGGAAGGGCGGCAGGCCGCGCTGCTGGACAAGGTCCATTCCCTGAAGGGCGTGCTGTTGATGATGGGGGAACGTCCGCTCGGCGAGCGCTTCGGGGCCGTGGAGCACCGCCTGCGCGAGCACGACACGGTGGATGAAGCCGAGCTGCAGGCGCTGCTCGCGTCCCTGTCCGCGCTCATCGACAGCTATCGGGAGGGCCTGCCGGACGGCTCGTGAGCGAACGCCGATCAGTCCGGGTCGGGGCCGTTTGAACGCAGGCCGAGTTCCGTCGCGAACTTGAAGAGATCGGCTTCCTTGTCGATGCCCAGCTTGGCCATCCCGATCCGCTTCTGCGTGCTGATGGTCTGCTTGCGCCTGTCCAGGCGCTCGGCAATTTCGTTGATGCCAAGCCCCGACACGAACAGCGTCAGCACTTCACGTTCCCGTGGCGAGAGCGCTGTCTTCCTTGACGCTGCGGCATGGTGTGGCAAGATCTGCGCGACCGACGGCGAGAGGTAGCGCCGGTTGGCCCAGGCCGCAGCGATGGCCGCCGGAACATGGCTGGTGTCATCGGCCTTGCTGAGGATATGGGTGATGCCGCGCTGATAAAGTGACTGGATGACCACCGGCTGGTCCATGCCCGTCATCACGATCACACGCAGGTCGGGGTAGCGTTCGCGGAGTGTATCCAGCAGGGCGAGGCCGTCGCCGTGCGTGCCGCCCGGCATGGCGTAGTCGGTCACCACGACATCACATGCGGTACTGTCCAGCAGCGCCACCAGCTCCGAGGAGTCGGACGCCGTTCCAATGCACTGCAGCGTGGGAACCGCATCGATTGCGGCCCCGATTCCCATGCGGATGACCGGGTGGTCGTCTGCAATGGCTACACGAATGATCGGATGAGACATGCAACAGCCCCGCGCTGAAGTTGGCCCGCCACACCGGCGACCCGCCGCCGCAACTATAGGCCAGGCAACCGCGTGTTGGCATGCCTGGCGATACCTGCAACCAAGAGGATGACTGTATGGCCTTGAACCTGGTCGTTGCCGACGACCATCCCGTGATGCTGGCCGGCATGGAAATGCTGCTGCGCTCCGAACCCGGCATCGCGGTCGCTGGCCTGGCCAGCGACTCGACCGGACTGGTTGCGCTGCTGAGCGCCGCACCGGTGGACGTGGCCGTCTGTGACTTTTCGATGCCGAACGGGCGCTACGGCGATGGCGTGACCCTGCTCAGATTCCTGCAGCGGCGATTTCCCAACCTGAAGCTGGTGGTGCTCACCGGCATGGAGAGTCCGCTGGTCCTGCGCTCCATCCAGGCCGCCGGGGTGACGTGCATCGTGAGCAAGAGCGATTCGCTGGAGCACGTGGTTCCTGCGGTGCATGCGGCCCGGTCCGGCCAGCCGTTCGTCTCTCCGGCCATTGAGCGTTTGCTCGCCCACGTGGCCGAGGCACTTGGCAGTGGTGCGTCCGCACTGTCAAAGCGGGAAACAGAAGTGCTGCGCATGTTCGCCGAAGGATTGACCATCCGGGAAATCGCCGAGCGGGTAGGGCGCAGCAGCAAGACCGTCAGCACGCAGAAAATGGCGGCCATGCGCAAGCTTGGCCTGGAGCGGGACGCGGACGTGTTCGAGTACGCGCTGGCGCATGGGCTGGTCCAGGCATCGCAGAGCGCCCGTGCAGGCGCCGGTGGAGAATCGGACTGATTCAGGCATTGTCCGATGGTCTTGCGCTGCAGCGTTCGTATTCTCGGTGGGGCACACCCCTGTAACCGGTGACCACGTGCCCGACCCCAATTTTCTGGTAACGCTGCTGCTGCTTCGATTCAGCGAGCTTTCGGCCAGCTCGCAGGCGAGCTTCCTGGACTGCCTCAATCAGTACCTGTTTGCCTCGCCGCAGTTGCGCCGAGCGCTGCGCCGCCAATGGCAGGACCGCTGCAGTGACAGCGAAGCGGGCCAAGCTTCGGGCCCGGCACGGGGCCCTGCAAAGCAGAACGCTTCTCAACACGATTCCTGACGTCTGCCATCACGCATGGCCGCTGCAACGCATCCTGGTGGCATCTGCCGGGGCGGGCGGCGCACGCCCACAGCGCCTCGGGCAGGCCTGAAACGCCGCGTCCCCCTGCTTTTGGGACGAGTCCGATTCGACTCCCGGGTGGCCCTCACTAACCTCGCAAGTGTCCGCTGAGTGCTTCCCCTTCGGTTCCTCCGAACGCTCCAGGAAGCCCTCCAGCCTTCATTTCACTTCGAGGAGAGCCTCATGAACAAGATTCATTCAATCGTCTGGAATGCGGCCGCCGGTCGATGGGTCGTCGCCTCCGAATTCGCCACCCGTCGCGGTCGCGCCCACGCGGGCAGCCGTACCGTGCTTCGCCCGCTGCAGCTGGCCGTTGCTGTCGCGCTGGCATGGGGCGGTGCCGCAGGTGCAGAGACGCTGCAGTTCCCCGGCGCCCCGGTTGATGTTGCCGATGGCACGCGGGTCGTCGAGGACATCATTGTTGCCAATGGCGCCACGGGCGTCGTCGTTGGCAACGGCGGTACGCTGGTCCAGCAGGGAAATGCCTTCTACATCGGCGGCACCGCGAACCGCGCCGCCCAGAACCTGGACCTCAGCGGGCTCTCTCATTACGTGTTCGACAATGCCAGCCTCGACTTCAACGTCGGTGGCCGCGTCATGGGCGGCTCACGGGATCAGACCGGGGCTACCACCGGTACGGTCGTGCTGGCTTCGGATACCAACCTCATCCGCGCATCGCACCTTGGCATTGGCGATGTCGGCCGCAACATCAGTGCAGCGGCGACCAATCAAGGCACCGTGCGCCTGGGCCAGAACAACACGATCAACGCCGACAGCATCACGCTCGGCGGCAACCAGAGCGGCGGCACCCTGGTCTTCCAGGACTCGGTCACGGACGGAACCCTCACCCTGCGTGGCTCCGACGGGGAGAGCGCCGTAGGCACCTGGAACATTGGTACGGGAAACAGCAGCAATTACACCGGTGCCACCGGCACTGTCGACCTGCGCCGAGGCGTGCTTGATGCAAAGGTGGACGCGCTGAACATCGCGGGCGCGCCCTATGGCGATGCCACCGCAACGGGCACCCTCAGCCTGGGCCGGGGCGTGCTCGAAGCCAACACCATCATGATCGGCGAACGCAGCAGCACCGCAGGCAACGGCGGTTCGAACGGTCGCCTCTCCATTGGCGAGGGCGGCACCGTGCTTGCCAATGCCATCACCCTGGGCAACCGCACCGGCACCCGAGGGACCGTGTCCTCGAACATCTCCCTCGACGGGGGTGCGCTGCATGCTGGCAGCATCCTGGCGGGCGCCGGCGCCGGCACGCGCGTGATCACCTTCAACGATGGCGTGCTGGGCAACCGTGCCGCAGGCCAGGACATGCAGGTTGATGTTCCGGTGGTGCTGGCCGCGAGCGGCGAGCATGCGTTCCGCGTCGATGGCAATGATGCCGTGATGACCGTCAGTGGGCAGGTCAGCGGCAATGCAGGCACCCTGACCAAGACCGGCGAGGGCGTGCTGGCGCTGACCGGTGCCAACACCTACAGCGGCTCGACGCGCGTCGATCAGGGCCTGATCCGATTCCAGTCCGGCAGCAACCTGGGCACCGGCCGCATTGTCCTGGATGGGGGCGGCCTGCAGTGGGCCGCAGGCAGCGACGAAGACATCTCCGCGCGACTGGAGGCGCTGGGGGCTGAGGGCGCGGTGCTGGACACCAACGGCAACGCTGTCACCCTGGCCACGGCGCTGCACGGCGAAGGCGGTCAGCTGATCAAGCGCGGCGACGGCGCGCTCACCCTGACCGCAGACAACACCCACACCGGCATGACCCGCATCGAACAGGGTGAACTGGTGCTGGGCGATGGCGGCGCAGCCGGCAACGTGGCGGGCGACATCGTCAACAACGCGCGGCTGACCCTCAACCGCGGTGACCGCATGTCCCTGTCCGCCAACATCGCCGGCAGCGGCGAGCTGCTGCAGGCAGGTGGCGGCACTGTCGTGCTGTCCGGCCACGTCGCGCACAGCGGCGGCACCCGGGTGGCGGCCGGCACCCTGCAGATCGGTGACGGCGGCTCGCGCGGCACGCTGGGCGGCGATGTCAGCCTGGCCGGTGGCACCTACCTGGACGTGGACCGCAACGATACGTTCCTGCTCTCGGCGCGTGTCGCCGGCGATGGTGCGCTGCGCCAGATCGGATCGGGCACCACCGTGCTGGACGCTGACCACCGCTACGCCGGCGGCACGTTCATCGCGGCCGGTGCGTTGCGCCTGGGCAACGGTGGCACCAGCGGCAGCGTGACCGGTGCAATCGACAATCAGGGCTGGCTGGAATTCAACCGCAGCGACGACGTGCTGCTGGACAATGCGGTGAGCGGAACGGGCGGCCTGGTGCAGATGGGCACGGGTACCCTGCGCATCGCCGATGACCAGGCCTACACCGGTGCCACCCGCGTGCTTGCCGGTGCACTTCAGGTCGATGGCAGCATCCGGTCGGCAACCGAAGTGGCCAGCAATGCCATGCTGAGCGGCAACGGCACCATTCACGGTGACGTGGTCAACGCCGGCGTGATCCGCCCGGGCAGCGGGAATGACTACGGTCGCCTGACCATCCAGGGCAACTACGTGGGCCAGCAGGGGCAGCTGGAACTGAACACCTGGCTGGGCGACGACGCATCGCCCAGCAGCCAGCTGGTGATCGATGGCGGCAGCGCCAGCGGCAGCACCACCGTGCGCGTTCACAACACCAGCGGCACCGAAGGCCACACCGTCGGGGACGGCATCCTGGTGGTTGCCGCCATCAATGGCGCCACCACGGCGGCCGATGCCTTCAAGCTCGGAAACTACGCACGAAACGGCGCATTCGGGTATGGACTCTTCCGCGGCGACCTGGAAGGCAAGTCGGCCGAAAACTGGTACCTGCGCAACGCCTTCGTCGTGCAGCCGCCGGTCGATCCGACGGACCCGGTCAATCCGACTGACCCGATCAAGCCGATCGATCCGACTGATCCGGTCAATCCGACCGACCCGGTCAAGCCGGTCGACCCGATCAACCCGGTCAATCCGACCAACCCGGTGCCTCCGGTGGCCCTGCCCATCTTCGGCCGCGAGCTGGCGACCTACGGTACGGTCCAGCCGCTGGCGCGCGAACTGGGTGCACTGGCGATGGGTAACCGGCGCGACAGGGCGCAGGCCGCCGCTGCGGGCGACAGGCCGCATGCTGCCTGGGTGCGTGTGGCAACCCGCGACCTGCACAACCGGTACGAATCCATGGTTGCGCCGGAAGCCAAGGGCAGGCTCAACGCGCTGCAGGTTGGAAGTGATTTCTGGCAGACCGCCCCGTCGGCAGACGCCCGCTGGCAGGCGGGCGGCTACCTGTCGCACGCGAGCAGCAATGTGCAGGTCGACGGCATCTATACCAATGATGAGCGGACCCGCTATGTGCGCGGGGCGACCGGCAACGTCGAGCTGCAGGCCACCAGCGCTGGCTTGACCCTGACCGGCGTTGGCAGCCGAGGCGGCTATCTGGATGCCGTCGTCCAGCTAACCCGCTACGGCGGTTCCGCCAACGCGGGCCCGGTTCGCCTCAACACCCGTGGCGACGGCTACCTGGCATCGCTCGAGGCCGGCTATCCGTTTGTCATGCAGGCCAGCACCGGGCAGTTCACGCTGCAGCCTGAAGTCCAGCTGGTCTGGCAGAAGGTGCGTTTCGATGCAGGGCAGGACGCTGCAGGGCAGGTGTCGCTTGGCAGCACCCAGGGGCTGAGCGGGCGACTGGGCATCAACGGCAGCTGGCAGTTCCAGAGCGCGGGCGGCGTGCAGTGGGCGCCGTACCTCGCCGCCGATGTGTGGCATGAATCGGATGCGCGCTCGGCAGTGACGTACGCCGGCAAGGACCAGATTCCCCTGGAGGCGGGTGGAAACCGAGCGTCGTTGAGCGCTGGCGTCAACGTCCGGTTGAATGAGCGCTTCAACCTGCAGATCTCTGGTGGGCGCGAGCGCTCCATGGGCAACGGCAGTGGTGCCAGCCGGGAAGGCGCGTTCGGCAACCTCGGCCTGCAGGTGCGCTGGTAAGGGCGAGCCGCCGGTGTCCGCCATCAGATGCGGCGACCCCGCATCTGATGGCGCGCCAGCGAGCACCGCAGTCGAGCAGGCATCCAGGGGCGTGCCTGCTGCCCGGGCTGATTCGTGGGATGATGCACCACTGCGCCCGACTGCCACTACATGCACACACTGACCGATCCCCACCTGCTGAATGACATCGCTGAGATCGGTCGTATTGAAGCAGTGCCGCGCATCCTTGAGACCGTCGCCCATATCACAGGCTCAAGATTCACCGCGATTGCCCGGGTGACAGAAACCACGTGGACCGCCTGCGCCACCCTCGACACCCTGGGGTTCGGGCTCGTTCCGGGCGGGCAACTGGTCCTCGAAACCACCCTCTGTGACGAGATCAGGCAGTCATCGACCTCCGTGGTGTTCGCGCGCGCCAGTGCACACCCGCTGTATTCCGAACACCATACGCCCAGGATCTACGGGCTGGAGAGTTACGCCTCCGTGCCGATCCATCGGCCGGATGGCAGCTTCTTCGGCACCCTGTGTGCCATTGATTCGTCGCCGGGCAACTTCGATGAGGCGCACGTCCAGCGATCCATGGAGCTGCTTGCCGACCTCGTTGGCAACTACCTCGACAAAGAGGATCAGCTGCTGGAGGCAGAGACAGCACTTTCAACGGCACAGCGTGTTTCCGATCTGCGCGATCAGTTCATCGCGGTACTGGGCCATGACCTTCGCAGCCCGCTGCAGGCCATCAGCGTGGCCGCCGATTCGCTGGAACGTGAGGCGACATCCGAGCGCCAGCAGCGGATGCTCGCGCACATCGCTGCCGGCGTCACCCGGATGGATGGCCTCATCGGTGATGTGCTTGATTTCGCCAGGGGGCGGCTGGGAGGAGGCATTCCGGTCTCGCTCCAGGAAAGCCACACCTTGCAGGCGGAGCTTGAACAGGTTGCAGAAGAAGTGGCGATCGCTACCGGTCGGCAGGACATCAACGTCCAGATGCGGATCGAGGGCAGCGTGGTCTGCGATCCCGGCAGGCTGTCGCAGCTGCTGGCCAACCTCCTGACCAACGCAGCCCAGCACGGCGAGCGCTCCGCGCCTGTCACGCTGAGAGTCCAGGCCGCATCCCATCGCCTCACGCTGGATGTGCATAACGCCGGCTGCATTGCGCCTGAGCGGCTGGGGACGATTTTCAGCCCGTTTTCGCGTGAGCAGGGCGAACTGCCCAGGCCAGGGCTTGGCCTGGGCATCTACATTGCATCGGAAATTGCCAAGTCCCACGGCGGAACACTGGACGTGCGGTCGAGTGAGAGCGACGGCACTTTGTTCACATTCCAGATGCCGACCGCGGCGCGCACATGAAGGTGGGCGCCAGGCAACAGGAGGGCTCCGGCACGGCGCCGGAGCCCTGGCCAGTCACTTTTCCTGCAGGAACGTCAGCAGGTCCTGGTTGACCTTGTCCTTGTGGGTGTCGGTCAGGCCGTGCGGCGCACCCGGGTAGACAATCAGCCTGGCACCCTTGATCAGTTTCGCTGACTGACGGCCAGAGATATCGATCGGCACGATCTGATCGTCGTCACCGTGGATCACCAGGGTAGGAACATCGAACTTCTTCAGGTCGGCGCGGAAATCGGTGGCCGAGAATGCGGCGATCGAATCGTAGGTGTTCTTGTGGCCGCCCTGCATGCCCTGCGCCCACCATGCATCGATCAGCCCCTGCGACACCTTCGCGCCCGGGCGGTTGAAGCCATAGAACGGGCCCGACGGAATGTCGCGGTACAGCTGCGCGCGGTTCTCCATCTGTGCCTTGCGGATGCCGTCGAATACTTCGATCGGCAGGCCGTTCGGGTTGTCGGCGGTCTTCAGCATGAACGGCGGCACCGAGCTGATCAGCACGGCCTTCTTCACCCGCCCGGTGCCGTGCCGGCCGATGTAGCGCGCCACTTCGCCGCCACCGGTGGAGAAGCCCACCAGGGTCACATCGTGCAGGTCCAGCGTATTGATCACCGTGGCCAGGTCATCGGCGTAGTGATCCATGTCGTTGCCGTCCCATGGCTGGCTGGAGCGCCCGTGGCCGCGACGGTCATGCGCGATGACGCGGTAGCCATGGTTGGCCAGGAAGATCATCTGCGATTCCCAGCTGTCCGAATTCAACGGCCAGCCATGGCTGAAGGTCACGACCGGGCCGTCCTTCGGGCCCCAATCCTTGTAGTACAGCTGCACGCCGTCGGCGGTGGTGATGTAGCTGGCGGTGCGCGCGATGGCGGTGACCGGGGCCGGCTTGGCCGGTTCGGCGGCCTGCGCGGACAGGCCGGCCTGGACCGAGAGGGCGAGGGCGGCAACCGCCAGCGTACGGGCGAAGGTGTTCATGCGGGAACTCTCATGGGTGGGTGGTGAGACGTACTTTGCGCCTGTGATCAGGCGCCCGGGTGATGAAGTGTCCGGATTTCTTGATAGATCGTCTTGCATGGATGTGCGCGCCCCCATCGCTCGCGATTGCCTGTTGACAGGGTAGAACGCTCGTTCTACCTTGCAGCCATGAGCAACGGCAGCACCGACACGCAACAGAAGATCCTGGCCACGGCCGAGGCGCTGATCTATCAGAACGGGATCCATGCCACCGGCATGGACCTGCTGGTGAAGACCTCGGGCGTGGCGCGGAAGAGCATCTACCGCCACTTCGAGAGCAAGGACGACGTGGCCGCCGCCGCGTTGAAGGCGCGCGACGTGCGCTGGTTGGCCTGGTTCCGGCAGGAGTGCGATAAGGCCGACAGCCCGGAAGCGCGCATCCTCGGAATGTTCACCGCGCTCAAGAGCTGGTTCCAGTCCGAGGGCTATCGCGGGTGTGCGTTCATCAATACCGCGGGGGAGGTCGGCGATCCGGCCGATCCGATCCGGCAGATCGCGCGGAATCACAAGCAGAAGCTGCTCGATTACACGCTGGAACTTACCGAACAACTGGATGTGGAGCAGCCGGCGGACCTGGCCCGCCAGCTACTGATCCTGATGGAAGGCGCCATCACCCTGTCGCGCGTGATGGGTGATCTCGACGCCGCAGACACCGCGAAGGATGTCGCGAAGCTGTTGTTGGAACAGGCCAAGCGTTAGCGCCTGGGTACGCCAGATCCTTTGAAGCAACCCGTATATCCATTTCGATTGGAGGTCTCCCCGTGTCCGCAGAACAACCCCGTCCGCCGCTTCCTCCGTTCACCCTCGAATCGGCCACGCAGAAGGTGCGTCTTGCCGAGGATGGCTGGAATTCCCGCGATGCCGACAAGGTGGCGCTTGCCTATTCGCTCGACACCCAGTGGCGTAACCGTGTCGAATTCACCAACGGCCGGGAGGAAGCCCGGCAGTTCCTGGCACGCAAATGGAACAAGGAACTCGAGTACCGCCTGATCAAGGAGCTCTGGGCCTTTAGTGAAAACCGCATTGCGGTCCGCTACGCGTACGAATGGCACGACGACTCCGGCAACTGGTTCCGTTCCTATGGCAACGAAAACTGGGAATTCGGCGAGGACGGCCTGATGCAGCGCCGCTTCTCGTGCATCAACGACCTGCCGATCAAGGAAAGCGACCGCAAGTTCCATTGGCCGCTGGGGCGTCGCCCGGATGATCACCCGGGGTTGTCGGAGCTGGGTATGTGATTCCCGCTGGGGCGCCTTCCGAAGCGTGCTCAGGTACGATGGGGCGGCCGGCATCTGCGCCGGCCGGGGCAGGGGTGCAATGGACATGCAGGCAGGGGGCGGCGTCGATCCGCCGGCAACGACCGATTCGCAGGAACTGACATTCCACTGGCTCTACCAGCGGGTGCAGGGGCTGGTTGAGCACAGCATCTACCCGAAAGCGGGCAGGGTGGAGACGTGGGCGTTCCGGGTGGGCGCACTGGCGGCCGCCATCGGCATTCTCGGTAGCCAGCTGCCTGATCGATGGCTTCCGCTTACGGCTGCACTGGTTTTGGTCAGGGTCTGCCTGGCGGTGGAAATCGGAGGTTTTGTCATCGGCGGGTTTCTCGCAGCCCGCCGCGGACTCCGGCAGTTCGTACAGCCACGGCTGTCGCACGCGCAGGAAATGGATGGCGAATTTACACAGTGGCAAGCGGTGATCGGCGAGCTTCGGAAGTTTCCCAGAGTCGAGCGTGAGCGCCGCCTCAAGTATGTCAGCCACTTGCGATCCAGCATGATCGAGCGCATGGGATTAATGTACGGAGGGCTGCAGCGCCTTGGGCCATTCCCACTCTTGATTGCCCTCTATCTGCAGTTCCGCCAATGGAGATGGGGTGACTGGAGCAGCGCCTTTGATGTTGGCGCGCTGGGTGCTTTCATCATCTACGCCCTCGTACTGCTATACCTCACAGGATGGCTATTGATCGGGCTGCGTTCGCGCCTGGACACCTACGTCGCCCTGCTTGAAGGCTCCATCCACGAACTCGAACCCTCGCAACCAACGTCCCTGTAGAGCCGAGCCACGCTCGGCTACTGCGGGCGACATCGCGCCCCATCAGGTACCTCAGCAGCAACAACCCGCAGCGCCCGCTCCATCAGAACAGGCTCAGGCACCCCGGCCAGCGCCTGCTGCAGAACGCCCAAAGGTTCCATCTGCCATTGAAGAAGGGCCCGCAACTGCACAACGGCCGGCGCCCGCTGCCGGGCATCCAGTGATACCCGCAACAGCAGATAATTCGGGTGCCTCTCCAGCCACAGCACCGGAACGTCGCGGCAATAGATTTGCAAAGCGGCGCCCTCACGCTGATCGACGAATTGATAGCCCTGTCGTGACCGAGCTTCCACGAACTGCATCGCTTGGCGGCGCAGTTGCAGGAAGCGATCGTCGGGGATGTTCTGGAACCCGATGGGCGAAGGCACGGGCGGGGCAAGCCACTGCGTTGGCGACGCGACTAGCGCCAGGAGGCACAGCGCCGTGGCCGCCCATCGGCACCCTGCCACTCACCCTTCCGGATGGAGGCGCGTACTGGCGTGTGCGGCGAGGCCGAGTCCGGCCATGATCAGGCCCTCCATCACCCGCGGACCGACGTACTGTTCCAGTTCGCCGTTCTCGCGGGCACGCTGCGCGGCCAGCAGGATCTCCAGCACCACGCGTAGCCCAGCCAGCGAGCAATCGGTATCCGCCAGCGCGATGCGTCGGCCGGGCATCTGATGGCGTTCAGGCCAGGGCTGGCCATCCGAGGCGGCGCCAGAGCCGATGCTGTGCAGCAGGGCGATGAGCGTGTTCGGGTCCAACGCAGAGCCATTCGCGGAGGCGTCGTGGATCGGGTGCGGGGCAGGGGAGTGGGGCGGGTTCATGACTGGCTCCTTGCGTGCATGCAGAAGCCGCCACCGATAAAGGTGGCGGACGGTGCGGGGCTCGAAATCCGGTGTGCAATCTTCCCGGCGGGCACAAGGCCCCCACGCACCGCCCGCCATAGCCGGCCGACGGATTGCCAGCCGGCACCACAGAACGTGGTGCCGGCTGGCAAGCGCATACTTCTCTTGCACAACCGAGGATTTCGAGGCCTCGGCCACCCGTTTTCGGTGGCATGAACAGGAATACCCCTGGCTGTGCACGATGCCAACGCAGTAGGGCTGATGCCGACACCACTTTCAACATTTTCAGAATCGTTGCATGCGGCGCAATGAGGCTGGGGCCTTGCGCCGCAAGGCTGTTGTCGATGTCGTGGGTGCACGCCTGGCGGGTGTCGGCATTCGCCCGGCGGGGTCGTGAGCGAGGCAGATGCGACAGGACTACCAAAGGTCGCCAGGCTCGCGTTCAGTGACCAGTTGCTGCGCCACCAGTCGTTCGACTTGCGGGCGGCGAGCGGCTGCGTCGTTTCCTCGTTCACCCGCGCTCGATCCCGGCGCGGGCGCTGGGCGACTGGGCTGCCGCGAATGCCTGATCATCCATGTGACGGCTGGAACGCAAGTGTTGATGGTGTGCCAATAGGTAGTGGCGCCCGATCGTGACGCATCACATTAACAGCCTTCAATCCCGTCGAGGGGCGAAGCCTTCGAAGTCTCACGGGTACTTACATCTTAGGCGCTCGACCTCCCGAGGGTCGCGCTATTCGGTGAGTCGCGGGTCGTGGCAGACTAGCCGCGATGAAAAGCGATCAAGCTGCCATGCCCGGACGGACACGAGTGGTTGATTCAGTGTTCGAATTCGAACTGCAAGGCCGAACGCTTTACGTGGACGCGGAGCACGTATCCCAATGCGTAGAGCTGTGGCGAACTGGGCGGTACACGCAACTCGGCATTTCGGATCGTGAGAACCCTGGCCTCAAGAGCATCGATTTCATTGAGGCCTTCTTTCCTGTAGCCGATCTCCACTTGATGCTGTTTGACAGAGTCGATTTGTCTGTCCTGCGCGGGAACGCTGAGTGGCTGGAGCACTTCTTCACCAACGCTGGGCCAAACGCCATCGACGACATTAGGCCCTTCACGAGGCTCGAATCGCTGGGGCAACCGTGGACCAGAGAATTTCGCGTCGACGCAGGCCTTGACCGTTTGAAGGGCTTGGCACTGGGCGGGTTCAGATCAGCATCAGGTGACGTCTCGGAGTTGTCCGTCCTGCCCGCACTGGAGAAGCTCTCGCTCTATTCCAATCGGCTGCAGAGTCTGAAAGGGCTCGAGACGATGCGGGGCCTACGCGAACTCTCCGTCAGTTACGCGCCGAAGCTCGAATGCATCGATCCGATCGGTGACCTTAAGGAACTTCGTGACCTGCGTTTCGAACACTGCAATATCGTCCGCGGTTTTGCGGATCTGGTGAGGGGTGAGCACCTGCTCAACCTGACGTACATGAAATGCTCACCTCTCGATCACGTGCGGTTCGTCGGTCGCTTGTGTTCTTTGCAGAGCTTTGTTTTCCTGGAAACGGACGTGCTCGATGGCGACATGACTTCCCTTGTGGATCATCCGACGCTGGCGCACGTAGCATTCACAAGGAAGAAGCACTTTACGCTCAGCGAACGCCAGGTCCTTGAACGTCTTGGTGATCGGGAAGGTGGGGTTAGGGCCCGGATAGCCAAGCTGAATCTCAAGAAGGCCGCAGCGGAAGCCGCAGCGCAAGCTGCAGTAGGAGCGCAGTAGTTCCGCCGCACAGTGGGCGGCCTGTGCTCGTTACGCAAGCTTGTTGTGCGGGGATGGCACGTAGGACGCAAGCGTCTGCCGCAACTCACTGTAGATTGAGATATCGAGGCGACGTCGTATCGGATCGTTTGGCGCAATTCGCCAAATCCTCCCTGGAAAGTGAGACATCGCTCGACAATCTCAAATAGTGCGAGGATTCGGGATGTTCATCGGGGGTGCCGCGGGTGCCCATTTCCAGCGCATGCAGGACAATTTAGGGGAGCTGCACTGCGCCCAACATCACCTATCCAGCTTCCACCACGAAACCAGCGCTGCAAATGCCGGCGACGGCTGCCGACGGTTCGGGTAGTAAAGGTGATAGCCGGGGAAGGGGACGCACCACCTGTCCAGCACTGCCACCAACCTGCCTTGCGCGATGTGCTCGGCCACCAGCGGTTCCGGTGCATATGCCAAGCCCAAGCCATCCAGTGCGGCATTGATAACGTGGGTCATGCTGTTGAAGACCAACGGCCCGTCGCCGCGCACGGTGAATTCCTTGCCCTTCTCTTCGAACTCCCACGCATAGATGGCACCGTTTGGGCGATGTCGGATATGGATGCAGCGGTGGCGCGTAATGTCGGCAGGCTTCTTCGGCTTCGGATACTTCTCGAAGTAGTCGGGTGAGCCCACCACGACCAGACGCCAATCGGGGCCGACCCTGACAGCAACCATGTCCTTGCTCAGTGCCTCTCCGAGCCGGATGCCCGCATCGAAGCGCTGCTCCACCACATTGGTAAAGCCGTAATCTACGTAGAACTCAAGCGTAATGTCCGGGTATGCGTCCAGGAATCCGGCAAGCCGCGGACGGATGATGGTCTCCATGGAGTCATCCGTGCAGGAGATTCGTAGCGTTCCAGCTGGGCGGTCGCGCAGGTCGCCCAGCGCCTCCACGCTGGCACCGATGGCCTCGAAATGTGGTGCGATGGAGCGCATCAGGCGCTCGCCCGCTTCAGTAGGAGAGACATTGCGCGTGGTCCGCGCGAGCAGGCGAATTCCCAGGCGCTCTTCCAGCAGGCGCATCGAATGGCTCAGCGCAGAGGGCGTTACCCCAAGACGAACCGCCGCCTTGGTGAAACTCTGCTCCTGCGCCACTACCAGGAACGCTTGCAGGTCATGGGTTTTCACGGTGCTCATGGGTCAATTGTGAGCGCAACTCAGTAATGCATCAACTTTCAACCGGCTTATCGATATAGGGGCTGGGGCCTATCGTGGCGACCCGTGTCCCCAACCGAGGCCATACGCCCATGAAACGCACCACGCTGTTACTGGCGCTGCTCGCCAGCCTCTACGTTCCAGCTTCGGCCATGGCCGCTGACGCACCGGTGCCGGCCCCGCCCCATGGATCCGACAACTTCTACCGCAGCCCCACGGTCAAGGGGGAGCGCGTGAGCTTCCACAACCAGTACGAGATGCAGGTGGTGGGTACGCTTTACCGCCCTCGAGGCCTGCCCGACGGCAGCCGCGCCCCCGCAGTGGTCGTTGGCCACCCGATGGGCGCAGTGAAGGAGCAGAGTTCCCAGCTCTATGCGCAGAAGCTGGCCGAGCAGGGCTTCGTCACGCTGGCGATCGATCTTTCCTTCTGGGGCGAGAGTGGCGGCGCACCGCGACACCTGGTGGCGCCGGAAATCTATTCGGACGACATCAGTGCGGCCGTGGATTTCCTGAGCACGCAGTCATTTGTGGACCCGGACCGCATCGGCGGCTTGGGCATCTGTGGCAGCGGCAGCTTTGTAATCAGTGCCGCCAAGATCGACCCACGCATCAAGGCCATCGCCACGGTCAGCATGTACGACATGGGTGCGGCGGCACGGCAGGGGCTGAACAGTGGCCAGTCGCTGGAGCAGCGCAAGGCGGTGATCCAGTCCGCGGCAGATCAGCGTCTGGCCGAATTCAATGGCGGGGCGCAGGTGTTCGTGCCTGGCACCGTGAACCACCTCGATGCTGACACGCCCGCCATCCAGCGTGAGTTCTTCGACTTCTACCGCACCCCGCGCGGCGCCTATACGCCAAAGGGTGACAAGGCCGAACTGACAACCCAGCCGCTCTTCAGCAGCCTGGTCAAATTCATGAACTTCTATCCCTTCAACGACATCGAGACGATCTCGCCCCGACCAATGCTCTTCGTCTCCGGCGACGTCGCGCATTCCCGCGAGTTCAGCGAGGACGCCTACCGAAGGGCAGGGCAGCCGAAGGAGATCTACTGGGTAAAGGGTGCCGGCCACGTGGATCTGTACGACCGCATCCAGCTGATTCCCTTTGACAAGCTGGCCACGTTCTTCCAGCGCGGCCTGGCCGGGAAATGAGCCGCACCGACGCCCCCGCACATCGCGCCAACTGGGGCGGCGTGCTCGCAATGACGCTGTGCGTCTTCGCGTTGATCGCCTCGGAATTCATGCCCGTGAGCCTGCTCACTCCCTTGGCAGCAGACCTGGGCGTGAGTGAGGGCCTTGCCGGCTACGGCATTGCCATTTCGGGTGTATTTGCGGTGTTGACCAGCCTGTCGATCTCGCGATTGGCGGGTAGCGTGAACCGCAGAACGTTGCTGTTGTCCCTCACGGCGTTGATGGCGGTGTCGGGACTGGTGGTAGCGCTGGCCCAGAACTATCCGGTCTACATGACAGGCCGTGCGCTGATCGGCGTAGTGATCGGCGGTTTCTGGTCATTGTCCGCCGCAACCGCGATGCGGCTGGTACCGGAGGCCGAGGTCCCGCGAGCCTTGGCGATATTCAACAGTGGCAACGCCCTTGCAACGGTCATTGCGGCACCACTGGGCAGCTATCTCGGCAGCATGATCGGATGGCGCGGCGCATTCCTCTGTCTTCTGCCGGTGGCAGCTGTCGCCCTGGCCTGGCAGTGGGTTTGTCTGCCGTCCATGGAAGCGGAGGAGGGCCGATCACACGGCGGGGTCGTCGTGTTGCTGCGACGACGCGTGGTGGCACTGGGCATGATGGCCTGCGCTGCGTTCTTCATGGGGCAGTTTGCCCTGTTCACCTACGTGCGGCCGTTCCTGGAGCGGGTCACGCATGCTGGGGTACCTGCTGTTCCGTGGGTTCTGCTGGCGATCGGAGTGAGTGGTTTCGTGGGCACACTTGCCATCGGGGCATTCATCAGGCGCGGGCTCTACCGCACGCTGGTGATTGTTCCCGCGCTCATGGCGCTGATTGCCGTCACTCTGGTTCCACTCGGGCCCCATCTTTGGCCGACCGCCGCACTGCTCTCGGCGTGGGGTCTGCTGGCCACGTCCGCACCGGTCGGCTGGTGGAGCTGGCTGGCGCGCACCTTCACCGACAACGCCGAGGCCGGCGGCGGGCTGATGGTTGCGGTGGTTCAGTGCTCCATTGCGCTGGGTGCCACCCTCGGCGGGCTGCTGTTCGACAGCCTTGGCTTTGCCAGCACGTTCATGGCGAGTGCGGGCATCCTGTTGTTTGCCGCGCTGCTTGCCTACGCCACTGCGGCTGAAGAGGTGCACACGTCAGCTGCGGCGATTGCCACAGGGGCTCCGAAGCGATGACACGCCTCACTTCGATAACGGCGAAGCTGCTCGTGCTCCTCGCTGCTTTTGGGGTGGTAGCAGCTTGCTCAGCCGCGCCCGATCATCCAGCCGTCGCTGCCGCCAGAACTGAGGCCAATCAGGAGAGTCATCCCATGAAAATTCGACTGATCATCAATGATCAAGTGCTGTCAGCCACCCTGGAGGACAGGCTTCCTGCACGCGAGTTCATTGCTCAGTTGCCGCTGACCCTGCAACTTGAAGACTACGCCGCGACTGAGAAGATTGCGCAGCTGCCGCGCAGTCTGAACGTGGAGGGCGAGCCGAAGGGAATCACGCCCGTGGCAGGTGATATGGCCTTCTATGCGCCTTGGGGAAACCTGGCGATTTTTCACAGGCCTTTTGGCTATTCAAAGGGTCTCGTAAGGCTGGGTCGCATCGAAGGAGGGCTGCAGCTCCTTCGCAAGACCGGGGCCGTGGAGGTCCGCATTGAGTCGTTCTAGAGGCTGGCTGCCTATCTTGGGGCCCAGCCTTCTTGCCAATCTGCTGGGCGCGGCGACGCTTGCTGCCGTTCCAGGTCAGATGGCTTTCGCACACGAAGGAATAGCGATGCACACCAAATCAAATCAAGCCCCCACAACTGAACTGGATCCGCGCCGGAAAGCCATCATTCCGATCGGCGCCTTCGCAGCGGCCGGCGACTTGGATGGCCTTCATCAGGCGTTGAACCAGGGCCTGGACGCGGGATTGAGTCTGGCCGAAACGCGAGAGGTCCTGATGCAGCTCTACGCTTATGCGGGGTTTCCTCGGAGCCTGAACGCGTTGAGCGAACTGATGAAGGTGGCGGATGCGCGTAGACAGCAGGGCATCCAGGATGACGCCGGCCGCGAGCCCCGCAAGCCGATTCCCACAGGCGATGCCTTGCTCGCTGCAGGCACGGCAAACCAGACCAGGCTGGCCGGCGCTCCTGTCTCAGGGCCTTTGTTCGATTTTGCCCCGCAAGCAAATCAATACCTCCGTACGCACCTCTTCGGCGACATCTTCGAGCGCGACAATCTTGATTGGCAAAGGCGCGAATTGGCTACGGTCAGCATGCTGGCCGCCATGTACGGGGTGGAGCCCCAATTGCAGTCCCACATTGGAATCAGCATGAACATCGGCCTGCGGCCGGAGCAGCTGTACGATCTGGCCGATGTGCTTGAGGAGCGCGTCAGCCTCGATGCTGCCGAACGTGTTCGCGTCGCGATTCAACGTCAGCTTGAGGTTCGAAAAGAATGATGGTCGGGAAAGTGCTCCTTCGGCCTGCCTTGCGCGATGTGCTCGGCCACCAGCGGTTCCGGTGCGTATGCCAAGCCCAAGCCATCCAGTGCGGCATTGATGACGTGGGTCATGCTGTTGAAGACCAACGGCTCGTCGCCGCGCACGGTGAATTCCTTGCCCTTTTCTTCGAACTCCCAGGCATGGATCGCTCCGTCCGGGCGATGCCGGATGTGCATGCATCAGTGAGGAAGTGGCGCGGATCAGTGTCAGTGGCGCACTCTTGCCAGAGGCGGCGTTGAGGATGACCGGCCAGCAGGCTCGGCCGATGATGCCGGCACGTCTCGGGCCGGTTTCACAGATCTGTACCCCGCAGATGGGCATAGTGCCCCTTGGGTAGTGTGAGCGCGTCCATCCAGCCACGGGATTTTCCCGAACGCCAGGAGGTCACTGTGCCAAGTTGTGATGAAGGAATGAAGTTGACGCGTCGCCAGGTGATCGCCGGCGGCGTCACGACCGTGGCAATGTCCGCCGCACCGGGGGCGTCATCGCTCGCCGCCGAACTGGCAACGCCCCCGCCGCCCAGGCCGCCGGTCATCAGCACGGTGGCGTTGACCGTCAACGGCAAGCGGCGGGAGCTTGAGCTCGACACCCGGACCACGCTGCTCGATGCGCTGCGCGAACATCTGAAGCTGACCGGGACCAAGAAGGGCTGCGACCACGGTCAATGCGGTGCCTGCACCGTGCTGGTCAACGGTGAGCGCATCAATGCCTGCCTCAGCCTGGCGGTGCAGCACCAGGGCGATGCCATCACCACCATCGAAGGCCTCGGAACCCCCGATGACCTGCATCCGATGCAGGCCGCCTTCATCAAGCATGACGGCTACCAGTGCGGGTACTGCACGCCAGGGCAGATCTGCTCGGCGGTGGCGGTACTGGACGAGATCAAGCGGGGTGTCCCCAGCCATGTACAGGCGGACGTCAGTGCACGGCCCCGGGCCACCAACATGGAAATGCGCGAACGCATGAGCGGCAACCTCTGCCGCTGCGGGGCCTATTCCAACATTGCCGAAGCGATGGAAGAAGTCGCTGGCGTAACCTCTGCAGGGAGGCGCTCATGAGGGCCTTCAGTTACGAACGCGCCAGATCCCCGGCCGAGGCCGCCAAGGCCGTCGCCGGTACCGAGGGCGCGAAGTTCCTGGCCGGAGGGACCAATCTGCTCGACCTGATGAAGCTGGAGGTCGAGACGCCATCGCACCTGGTCGATGTGCAGGACATCGGCCTGGACAGGATCGAACCCACCGACGAGGGCGGCCTGCGCATCGGCACGCTGGTCACCAATACCGCGCTGGCCTCGCATGAGCGCGTGCGCCGCGACTACGCGGTGCTGACCCGCGCGATCGTGGCAGGCGCTTCCGGGCAGCTGCGCAACAAGGCCACCACCGGCGGCAACCTCCTGCAGCGCACGCGCTGCCCGTATTTCTACGACCCCCATCTGCCCTGCAACAAGCGCCTGCCCGGGTCGGGCTGCGGCGCACTCGAGGGGTTCTCCCGGCAGATGGGCGTGATCGGCACCTCGGACAGCTGCATCGCGACCTATCCGGGCGACATGGCGGTGGCCCTGCGGGTGCTGGACGCCTCGATCCAGACCGTCAGCGGTGACGGCAGTACGCGCAGCATCCCGATTGCCGATTTCCATCGTTCCCCCGGCGACAGGCCACAGCAGGACAACGTGCTGCAGCGCGGTGAGCTGATCACCCACGTCACGCTGCCGAAGCCCCTGGGCGGTCGGCACGTGTACCACAAGGTACGTGACCGCGCGTCCTATGCGTTCGCACTGGTGTCGGTCGCCGCGGTCGTGCAGCGAGACGGCTCGGCGCGGTTCGCCTTCGGTGGAGTTGCGCCGAAGCCGTGGCGCGTCGAGGCGGCCGAACCGCTGCTGCGCGACGGCGTAAAGGCCGCGGCCCGGCAGGTGTTCGCCGGTGCCCGTCCGACGCGGGAGAATGCGTTCAAGATCGCGCTCGCCGAGCGCACCCTCGCAGCCGTGCTGGTGGAAGGAGAGCGCTGATGCCCCTTGAATTCAACGCCCCCGCCGGCGACAACCTGTTCGACAGGGCCAAGGTCGTCGGCAAGTCGACGCCGCGCATCGACGGTCCACGCAAGACCACCGGCACCGCCCCCTATGCCTACGAGCGCCACGACGTGGCCCCAAACCAGGCCTACGGCTACATCGTCGGTGCGGGCATCGGCAAGGGGCGCATCATTTCGATGGATGCCTCCCGCGCACGTGCCGCGCCCGGCGTACTGGCGGTCATCACCGCACCGGAAACCAAGCCGGTCGGCAAATCGAACTGGAACAATGCGCCGCTGTTCGGCGGACCCGAAGTGGCCCACTACCACCAGGCCATCGCGTGCGTGGTGGCAGAGACCTTCGAGCAGGCCCGCGCCGCCGCGGCGCTGATCCGCACCCGCTACGAGCGCAGCAAGGGCCGCTTCGATTTCCCGGCCCTGGCACCGTCCGCACCGCTGGCAAAGGGGCGTGACGGCAAGCCCGACCGGCAGGCGTTGGGCGATTTCGACACCGCCTACGCGAGCGCCGCGGTCAAGCTCGACGAGACCTATCACACCTCCGACGAAAGTCATTCGATGATGGAGCCGCACGCCACCATCGCCGCTTGGGAGGGTGACACGCTCACGCTGTGGACGGCAAACCAGATGATCGACTGGGCCAGGCAGGGCATGGCGGCGATCCTCGGCATCGATCCTGCCAAGGTGCGCGTGGACTCGCCCTATGTCGGCGGCGGCTTCGGCGGCAAGCTGTTCATCCGTGCCGACGCGGTGCTGGCCGCGTTGGCCGCCAAGCAGGTCGGGCGACCGGTGAAGATCGCGCTGCAACGCCCGTTGATGCCCAACAACACCACGCACCGGCACGCCACCCTCCAGCGCGTGCGGATCGGCTGCGGAAAGGATGGCCGGATCTCCGCCATCGCCCATGAGAACTGGTCGGGCAACATCAACGGCGAGGATGGCGAAAACGGTACCCTGCAGACGCCCAAGCTCTATGCAGGCGCCAACCGCCTGGTGGCCAACTACATCGCCACGCTCGACATGCCCGAAGGCAATGCGATGCGCGCACCGGGCGAAGCACCGGGCCACATGGCGCTGGAAGTGGCGATGGACGAAATGGCCGAGAAGCTGGGCCTCGATCCGATCGCGTTCCGCATCCTCAACGAGCCCGAGGTCGTGCCCGGCGACCCGTCCAAGAAGTTCTCCGACCGCAACCTGGTGCGCTGCCTGCGCGAAGGCGCGGAGCGCTTCAACTGGAACAAGCGCAACGTCAGGCCGGCGCAGGTCAGGGAAGGGCATTGGCTGGTCGGCATGGGCGTGTCCGCGGGCTATCGCGGCGCACCGACGATGAAGTCGGCGGCGCGGGTCCGGCTTGACGGCCAGGGCGGGGTGATTGTCGAGACCGACATGACCGACATCGGCACCGGCTCCTACACGATCATCGCGCAGACGGCAGCCGAGACCATGGGCGTGCCGCTGGACCAGGTCCAGGTCACCCTCGGTGACTCCCGTCATCCCGCCTCTGCCGGTTCCGGCGGCCAGTGGGGCGCGGCAAGCTCCACCGCGGGCGTGTACGCGGCGTGCGTCAGCCTGCGCCGCAAGGTGGGCGAGAAACTCGGCTTCGACGGCGACACCGCAGACTTCGCCAATGGCCGCATCCAAGCGGGTGGTCGGACCATCAAGCTGGCGGAGGCGGGAACCCTGTCGGCGGAGGACGGCATTGCCTTCGGCGACTTCAAACAAGGCTACGACGTCGGCACCTATGCAGGGCATTTCTGCGAGGTCGCCGTGCATGCCTACACTGGAGAAACGCGCATTCGTCGCATGCTTGCCGTATGCGACGGCGGCCGGATCCTCAATCCGCTGTCTGCACGCAGCCAGGTCATCGGCGGGATGGTGATGGGTGCGGGCGCGACCCTGATGGAGGAGCTGGTGGTCGACAAACGGCTTGGTTTGTTCATCAACCACGACCTGGCCGGCTACGAGGTTCCCGTGCACGCCGACATTCCGTACCAGGAAGTGGTCTTCCTCGACACGCTGGATCCGGTGATCTCGCCGATGAAGGCCAAGGGTGTGGGCGAACTGGGCATCTGCGGGGTTGGCGCCGCGATCGCCAATGCGATCTACAACGCAACCGGCGTGCGCGTGCGCAACTATCCCATTACCCTGGACAAGCTGTTGCCCGGCTTGCCCGACGTGGGCTGACCCTTGCGCATGGACCGACCCGCAGCCTCGCCCACTCTGGAGGCCTCCGCCGCAGGCGGAGGGGAGCCCGGCGATCTTGCCGAGGACCTGTCCGCAGCGCCAGGTTTCCTCGCCGAAGGCAGCCCGCGCGGCGTACTCGAGACGGCCTTGACGCGCGTGCGCGCGGGGGAGCACGCCGTGCTCGCGCTGGTGCTGGAAACCGATGGCTCCACTTACGCCGGTGCCGGCGACATGGTGCTGTTCTGCAACGGCAGCCAGGTCGGCTGGCTGAGCGGCGGATGCCTGGAGCCCGAGCTCGCGCGACGCGCGGAGCAGGTAAGTGCGGCAGGGCAGGTCGACTGGATCGAGATCGACACCCGCAGTGACGACGACCTGTTGAGCGGGTCCGCGCTCGGCTGCCGCGGCCGGCTTCGGATTGCGCTCCTGCCATTGCGTGCCATGGCCGGCATCGACGACGTGATCGAAGCTTGGTTGCGCGAGGGTGTGTCACTCCAGCGCGACCTTCGCACGTCGGGGCAGGTCATTTTCCGTGCCGGCCATCGCGAGCAGGCGTGGCAGCTGCATCCGATGGAGGGTACGCAGCCCTTTGGCGAGGGCGAGTGGCGTTTGCCGTTGCCCCGGCTTCCGCGCGCCCTGGTGTTGGGGGGCGGCCCCGAAACGCCCTTCCTGGTTCCGTTGCTGCGCGGCCTGGGATGGCGGGTCAGCGTGGCCGAACGGCGAGCGCGCTGGGTCTCAGCCGGGCAGTGCGCGGATGCGCATCTTCAGACCAGCCCGGCCGATGCCCTTCATGGCGACCAGTGCGACGCGGCACTGGTGATGCATCACGATTTCGAACTGGACCGGGAGGCGCTGGTGGCCCTGGCTGATACCAACGTCGCGTTCGTTGGACTGCTGGGGCCGCGGCGAAGGCGCGAGGACCTGTTCAAGCTGCTGACACCGGATCAGCGCCACCGCCTGTCCCCGAGACTTCAATCACCGGTCGGCCTGAACATCGGCGGCCGAGGGCCAGAGGCGATTTCGCTCAGCATCGCCGCGCAGCTGCAGCAATGGCGAAGCGCGCACGGCAGGTGACTGACGCGCTTGCCGTCATCGTGCTTGCTGCCGGCGGGAGCACCCGACTTGGCCAGCCCAAGCAGCTCCTCACCCGGCAGGGCGAGACCCTGGTACATCGCGTGGTGCGATTGGCGGGGGAGGTCGCGCCAGCGCAGGTACTGGTCGTGGTGGGCGCGAACGCACAGGCCGTGACATCCAGCATTGACGGGCTGGATGCCACTCCGGTAACCAACCACCACTGGGAGCGTGGCCTGGCGAGCAGTCTGCAGGTTGCCGGCGCACACCTGCTGCCCACGGTGACCGCGGTGATGATCCTGGCATGCGACCAGCCCGCAATCGAGCGCTCCCATCTGCAGGCGCTGCTTTTGGGTGCCCGCGCCGCAGCGTCAACGTGCGCGGGCACCCGCCACGGAAATGCGCTTGGCGTTCCCGCAGTCGTGCCGCGCGCCTGGTTCACCGCTGTCGGTGCATCCGGTGACCGCGGTTTCGGAGCGCGCCTGCGGCAACTTCCTGTCGATACGGTGCATGTCCTGCAGGCACCGGAACTGGGCCTGGATATCGATACGCCAGAAGATCTTGCGCGTGCGCGCGATGCGGGTTGGATCGATGCCGGGAGGTGACCCGCATGGTCATTGGGCCAATGCCTGTCGCGCAGGTGACTAGTGCGGGCCACATCGCGCGCCCTCAGGCACCTCGCCCCCGAACATCTGCAGCACCCGATCCAACAGAACAGGTTCCGGCACGTCAGCCAGCACCTGCTCCAGATAGCCCACCGGCTCCAGCTGCCATTGAAGCAACGTGCCAAGCTGCACAACGGCGGGCGCCCGCTGCTCCGCGTCCAGTGAGACCTGCAACAGCAGATGGTGCGAGCGCCTCTCCATCCACAGCACGGGTATGCCCCGGCAATGAACCTGGAACTCGGCATCTCGGCGCCGCTCGACGAACTGGAAGCCCTGTCGTGGCCGAGAGTCCACGAACTGCATCGCCTGGCGGCGCAGTTGTGAGAATCGATCGTCGTTGATGCTTTGGAACGCGACAGGCGAGGGCACCGGCGTCGCCGGCCACTTCGCCTGTGCCGCAACCACCACCACAAGACAGAGCGCGTTGGCCGCCCAGCGGCACCACGCCACTCAGCCCTCCGGATGCAGTCGGGTACTGGCGTGTGCGGTAAGGCCGATTCCGGCCATGATCAGGCCCTCCATGACGCGAGGGCCAACGTACTGTTCCAGTTCGCCGTTCTCGCGGGCGCGCTGCGCGGCCAGCCAGATCTCCAGCACCACCCGAAGACCCGCCAGCGAGCAGTCGGTGTCCGCCAAGGCGATGCGTCGGCCGGGCATCTGATGGCGTTCCGGCCACGGCTGGCCATCGGAGGCAGCGCCCGAGCCGATGCTGTGGAGCAGGGCGATGAGGGTGTTCGGGTCCAGTGCGGGGCCGTTGGCGGGCGCGTCGTGGATCGGGTTCGGGGTAGGGGAGTGGGGCTGGTTCATGGCAGGGCTCCTTGCGCGCATGCAGAAGCCGCCACCGATAAAGGTGGCGGACGGTGCGTGGTTCGAAACCCGGTCTACGCTAAACCGGCAGGCACAAGGCCTCCACGCACCGCCCGCCATAGTCGGCCGACGGATTGCCAGCCGGCACCACCTGAGGGGTGATGCCGGCTGGCAAGCGTTTACTTCAGCGTAGAACCGGGGTTTCGAATCCCGGCCACCTGTTTTCGGTGGCACGGAAAGGAATACGCCCGGCTGTGCGCGATGCCAATGCAGTAAGGCCGATGCCGTCACCACATTCAACACTTTCAGAATCGTTGCATGCGGCGCAATGAGGCTGGAGCGTTGCGCTGCAAGGCTGTTGGCGATGTCGGCGGCGCGGGCCTACGGGCTGTCGGCATCGGCCTGGCGGGACCATGAGCGAGGCGGATGCGACAGAATTGCCAAGGGCTGTCATAAGTCAGTATCCCTTCCCCGGGATTTTGTCCGCTTCCAGCAAACTGTCTTGGCAGTGCCCCGTGCCTTGACTACCCGACTACTGCATTGGTATAATCAAATTCCGCACCAGTGGTGGAATTGGCATACACGCAATCTTTGCCTTGGCTTCTTCATCAGAGGGATCCAAGGAAAGGTGTCTCTTCGGAGATACGAGTTCGAATCTCGTCTGGTGCACCAGCTTGACATGGAACCCCGCCTGGGCGGGGTTTTTCTCGATACTCATCCCAAGGTAGCCGGCTAGGCTCAGGTAAAGTGCGTCGCAGGTAAATCCGCGCATCGCGCACGACTGCGCCGCTCCAATTATGGAGCGGAAGCCATGGGCCAGACCAATGCTGTCGCGCCTGGCGACCCGCTTTCGTACTGATCACGACGAGCAACAGTCGCTCCCGACACCTGCCTGCGGACCTGCCGCACCTCGAGCGAAGAGGATGAACTAAGCAACTTCTGCTGGCATTTAATGGGCCTCTATGTTGCTCGCCATCACGCATCAACGGTCGCGCCATCGAATCGCAGCGGCTCAGCCCCTTGCAACTGTCTAACCAGCGACTCCTGTGAGGTATCTGTAAGATCGTTGCGACGTAGTCGCAAGCTATCGATCAACGCCTTGTTGGCCAACTCGTGGCCATCGAGCAATGTGTACCAGTTGAGGATATACCGTTTGGACTTTCCGTCGTTGTGATAGAGCCCCGGCTCACCGCTCGCTGCCTTATCACGCAGTCGGTCAGCAATCTCGGTGTCGGCATCGGATATCTTGCGTCCGACCAAAATTAGCTCAAATTTGATGTGGTCGCTGCTAAAGGCCGGGTGCTTCCTTAGGATTCCAGCATAGTCGTCCAACTGACGCATGTGCTTGATATTCAAAGAGACGCTTGGCCGCTTGATTTCAATAACTACGCAGCGGTACATCGCTTTACCGAAGCTATCGAAGCACGGCACTTTTCGAGCCAAGAACAGATCCGGCTGGCGTGATGCTCCGGCGAAAGAAGCATCACCCTCGAGATCTTCAGGATCAACGCTATGAATGCCTGGCACCATGTTGCGGTGCTTTCGCGTGATCTCGGTAAAGGTTGCCTCTTCGGCGCCGAGGATCTCGTATTGGGGGCCGAAAAGCCACGTGTGATTTTCAATGATCCTTTGCAGATCAGGAGTTTCCCGAACTTCGGCGTAGTGCTCTTGCATCAGCACCCTGAGCTCCTGAATGGTGTTGATCCTCCGCTGAAGGACCTCAATCGTGTTGACGATATTTTCCAGCGTTGTCCTCTGCAGCTGCGCAGCAAGTGCGCTTGAAGCTTGTTGGTCGAGATCAAGAACACCATTCAAAATCTCCCACAGAGAATCGTTCTCGTCGGAGATTGCCAGGCGATCAAGGAGGCGAATGAGCACCTTGATCTGTTTCTTGTTGAGCGAGAACAATGTCGGATCTGCAACGTAGATGTTCTTAACGAGCTCCTTGGTGTTTTCCAGGCGCCACGCTGCCTCAGGAGGCTCCAGCCCCGCATAGCTTGGAAAGTGACCATCCTCCTCAAACTGCGCCACCTTCTTTTCCGCCTCGTCACGCAGGAATTGTTCGTAGATCGCCCGCGTAATTGCAGATACGTTCTTTTCCAGCTCCGCCCAAATTCGCGAGCCCCTCGTGTTTGCCTTGGGATTAAGTAAATCGGCAGAATCCGCATAAGAGTCGGCCCAGGGTGAGGCGACATATACACTGAGATGGAAGTTCTTCTTGTTGTTCAAACTGCTCAACTGACGGTGAACCGTGCGTCCGGCGCTGTCGATCAGATATACATATGATTTTTCATCGTTAGGCCTGTCGATCCAGCGAATAACGTCCACCTTGAAAGGGGTACCCTCAAGCTTAAGCAGATGCCCGCTCAGCTCATGAGCGGGGATGGGCACGACCTCGCCATCAATATTCAAGTGCTTAGCAGTATGCAGCGCCAAGTACCAGCCAAAGGTCTGGCTGAATGCCGCTAGCATTTCTTCCCGACCAGGCAGCTGACTGTGCAAACGACTGAGCACCACCGTCGTGCCGGACGGCCCCGTTACGTATTGGCCCACATCGCCTTCTCTGATAGAAAACTTGCGGATATCGCTTTCGTCAATTGAAATAAGCGCATCCCTGCCTTGATGGCGGGTGTGCCACTCAGCCTGATGGGATAGGCGATGAAAGGCGAGCCTGCCACGGCCGTGCGAGCCGTGCTGTGCCACGTCGAGTTTCTTCGCCGAGTCATTGAAAAGACCGAAGTTAGCCTCCGGAGTGTCGAAGCGGATGCCTTCGCCGTCGTCTTGCACTAGTATCTCTGTGACACCGCCGAGCTCATTGCGAAGCTGGCGCACGGCGATCTTCGAAGCTCCGGCATCGAGCCCATTCCAAACCAGTTCATAGATGGCCTGAATTGGATCAGTTGACCTGAAGTGTTTCTTGATGCCTTCGCCGGTAATTCGGGTTTCACTCGTTACAGTGCGAATAGCCACGCTCAATCCTTGATGGCTGGAGGGAAAGTCGGTGCGCATGCAGAGGCCAGTGTCCATGGGGCGCAGGATGCGCGCCGGAGGTCTCAGTGACTGAGAATGTACCGCAGCCTGCCCTTCCTGTGTATGCGATCTTAGGCCCGTAGGCTAGGTCAATCCACGACTGACTTGATGCGATCCCGAGGCCTGTCTGCATCCATTCGGCGAGGCCGTAAGTGGGCGGATGCGACAGGATTGCTAATAAGGGCCGTCAGGCGTCAGTAGCCTTTCAGCGCAACCTTGCTCCGCTCCAACCACGCGGCATTGTGGCTGCGCGCGTGGCGCGACCAGTGCTGGGCATCGTCGATGATGCTGGCGAACAGGCTGCGGGCCTGCTCACGGTCGGCAGGCTGCGGTTGTGCCATCAGCACTCGGCGTAGAGGCAGCGCGCAGTCGCATCGCTTCCGCATTCGACGGCGCGGTCGAACGCGGCGCGCGCACCGGGCGCCTGAGAGGCTGCCAGTGCCTGCGCATAGAGCAGGGTCTGTTCCGACTTACGGCGCACGTCCGGGTGTCGAGCAAACAGACCATCCAGCGTCTCCACCGCAAGTGCGGCGTGCCTGGACTCGAGGCGGGCACGGGCCAGGCCGGTCAGAATGTAAGGGTCGTCACCCAGTGGCGAGCTTGCGGCCTGCTCAAGCAGGGTTCTGGCTTCCTCCGCCTGGCCGGCATCGAGCAGCGTCATGCCCAGGCGAACACGGTTCTGCACGGTGGGCGTGCGCGCCAGCTCGACGCGAGCGTTGCGCAGGTCCTGGCCCGGGTCCATGAGCTGCTTGGCGGAGCGGACCACCTGCCGCGCGCCGCGCGAGTTACGGGCTTCCGGGAAGTAGATCGCCAGGAAGTAGACGACGCTACCGAGCAGCGGGAACGAGAAGAGCAGGATCAGCCAGTAGAGGCTCTGGCCCGAGCGGATGGCGTGCACCGCGAAGTAGATGGCCGCCAGCACGTGGAGTCCGATTCCGATATAGGGCATGTATGCCGCCTCGTCCTTGTGAGGGGTGGGACTATAGTGGGGGAGGGGTGGGGCGCCAATGGGGTGGGGCGATCGGGCGTGACGCGTCACGTTAATGGAGTGGATTCTGCAGGGCGGAGCGCTGCATGCCACTATGTGGCCGAGCTGCATTGATGGAAGGGGGATACATGGAGCGTACGAAAAAGACACTGACGATGGCCGATGTTGCTGGATGGGGTTCGGCGCTCGTCACCTTTGGATTGATTCAAGGCGCCTTCTATCTGAAGGCGTACTGGGGCCATTTCGGACTGGATCCCTTTCAGTTTGTCGCCGTAAGCGAGCTTGCGCTGGCGGGCCTTGCGAGCATTGGCATGGTGTTGTTGTTCCTGCCGGTTGCGTTGCTACTTGGTGGCTGGATCGAAGGAAAGGTGACGGCGAGCAAGTCTAAATCCAGCCTGCTGGCGTGGTTGGCGATGGTGCTTTGTCTTGTGGGTCTGGTGGCAGTGCTTTGGTGGTCGAACGGATGGTCCCTTCTGATAGGTGCAGCCTCGGTGGGCATATATGCAATAGCTGTGCGCCTGTCACCAGTGCTCCCAACCGCCGTAAAGGACTCGCCGTGGCTGATCTATGCTCTCGTAATGCTTGTCTACGTGTCGATTTCTTCGAGTTGGCTTGGATCGCGGCGCGCCAAGGAGATCACTGCCAGCGGAAACCCGTCCACGGTGAGTGTGACAATTGATGGCAAAGTACAAGGCGGCCTGGAACTTGCGGGTCGCTTAGGTGATAGTTACGTGCTGTGGGAGCCAGCGGGGAAAGTTGTGCTTCTTGTGCCTGCGGAGGACGTCAATAAGCTGGAGATCGCGCAAAAGCGTGTGATGCCTGTCAAGTCAACCCAATCGTGATGAGGAATTTCTATCTGAGGTGGTGAATGGCCGCAGATGCTCGAGATCAACGCAGGGTGGTCAGTTGATCCTTGGAGATACTCAGCACCGCACCTCTCTCAGCTAGCTAGATGGAAAAAAAGGCACCTGCATTTCAGCAGCAAGAACCCTTTAAATAATTGGAAATCTCGTGAAAACTCAGGCTCAGCCTCTCCTTTGGAATGACAGATGGACCGCCGTCGAGGGCGTAAAAAAACGTGGCGGCGGACAGGGCTCCATTACGCAAGTTCGCGGAAACGTCTGTGGACGGCTTGGCGCACTGAAAGAAATGCTCCCAGATCCACAAGATCGTGACGAGCGCCGGAGGCGAATGAAGCAAGAGGTTGCGGGACTAATAAAAGTTCAAGGGGACGGCGTCCCCCAAATCTTTGAATCTAACGTTAGCCAAGCCGCAGATGACGAAGAGCTTTACCTCGTCCAGGCCTGGATTGACGGTAATAACCTGCAGCAGTACGTGACAGCGCCCATGCCTATCGACGAATCGCTGGAAATTGCACTGTCACTAGCGCGCATTGTTGAAAGATGTCATGCCAATGGCGTCCTGCATCGCGACATCAAGCCAGAGAACATTATTGTTGACACAGCAGGGAAGCTGCATCTGGTCGACTTCGGCATCGCCTGGCTCCCCCTCGAAGATCGCGAGGACGGGTGGCATACGCGAGCAGGGCAGGAACTCGGGAATCGCTTTGTGCGCCTGCCGGAGATGACCGCTGGCCAGCTGCGCAATGACCCCAGATCGGACGTTACCTTCGTGGTTGCAATACTTTTCTACCTTCTGACAAACGAATACCCGCGAACGTTGTCGTTCGGCGGGGGCGGCGAACCACCCCATAAGCGCCTGCGCAATTCTTTTCCGACTACAACTAAAGATGACCCCAGGATGGATAGGCTAACCAGCATCTTTGATGTCGGTTTCCAGCTTGCGCCAAATCTGCGCTTCCAATCAATCGACAATCTAATCGAGCGCATTGATGAGATTCAACACCCTCGCCAGACCGCTCAACCCGTCGACATGGCGGAATCGGTGGCGCGATATCAGGAAATGATGAGTGAGCACGAGACGGCACAGCGCCACATCGTCCTCATGTCCATGCGAGGGGCCGCTGTTGCCTTTGAGCAGCGTATTCGAGAGCTTAGCGAATCACAGCAACTCGTTCCGTCGATGATGGCGGGCAGCCCGCTTCGAGAGAACGACTCTTGGGTTACGTCCGTGACTTTTACACACGCCACAGGGGGGCAGGAAGTGTCATCACGACACGTGATACAGATGAACGAGGCGGATATCGTCTGCACATTCAGCGTTGACGGCGAGCGTAGCGATTACTACCAAGGGCACGCAGTAGACACCATCAGGTTGAACGAAGAGGTGCGCCACCACGCAGACATTTTCTTCGCCCTGGTGCTAGGCGCGTTCGTACGGAAGGTGGCTGCCCAGCGTGCATTCATGAATCTACTTGAGTACTGAGTAAATGAATAGCCTAGATGAGCTTTCGGCGGCCGATTGATGAGCAGTCTGTTTCGACCGCCGAGCGCATCAGGGCTGCAGCGGGACGTCTGTGACGAGCGCGAGCGAGACACGGCCGGCTGCCGCCGCGGCAAATGGGAACGGCCTGATCGTACGTTGGCAAATGCCCTTCTGCACGTTCCCAGAAGGCCCGCCGCATCCGGCCATTCTCAAATTACCGTGGCCCATCCGTCGGCACAAAATTTCTTAGAAGCCCTCCGCCCAATATTGTCGGTGAAGTAGGTCTCACCGTTTTACGGGTATACCTCCAACATGAGTAGCGTCCGCCGCCGCCATAGACCCATGTCCAGTCCGGGGGTGTAACATCGACAAAGAATGCCTGACCCAGCAATGATTCTCCTGCGCGAAGACGGTCCCCGCAGAATATCTCATTGGTGCCGGCCAAGCCCTGCAGCTTGCATGCAATATTTGCCGCGGGCCCCACTGCTGTGAGTGAGCTACGATCGTGACTAGCAGCCCCTCGCGGCACCCCAATACGGGCGAGAAGAATGTCGCCTAGATCGACACCGACTCGAGCGTCCACTCGCTCGATCCCGTGCTGCTTCAGGACTGGATTCACAACATCCTCCAGCACGAACAACATTTCGCTACATGCGGAAAGCGCCTTAGATGCGATCGAGGCAGCGTTTTCACCAACGCCCAACACCGCCATCAAGCCATCACCAGTATTCTTCTCAACGTAAGCGCCGTGCCTGAAAAGGACGCGCATCATGGAAGGAATCACGCAGTTCAGCATGAAAAGAGTCTTCTTTAGCTCATCAATTTGCGACGAGGACGTCCTTCTAGTGAAGCCGCGGATGTCGAAGAAGATCACGGCAGCCGTTACACTGCGCGCTGAACCGATAGAGAGATCCTCTACGGATGGCGCTACACGCCCGCTGGTGATATCACTCAGGCGCTCAATCGTCGTCGGGACGCTATTTGCGAGGGCTGAGACATAGCCGCTGTAGTCCGCAAATGAAAGGCGAGGGCTCATGTCAGTTCACCGCAACTGCGAGGGCAATTGAAGCGCAGGCGGCTCCGAACCAGACTATCGCTCGTCGAACATGGAGCGTCTTCCTGATGAGAATCCGACTCACCTCAAAATTCTGGCGCGCGTACTCCCGCCCGATGTCTTCGTCTGTCAATTTCTCAACTGATTTCCAGTAGTCCTCTGCGCTCTTAAAGCCCGAGACATCAGTCCAGAAGATATGCCCATTTCCGCTATGAGGCGTTCTGGGAAGCACTGTATGCAGCGCGTAGAACGATGCCACCCCAGCGAATGAAACCCCCACGATCCGCAGGATTGGATCGGCGCTCTTTACCTGATCGGAAAGACCCAACCCGATAAGCACAAGCGCCGCAGCTGCCACCGCCGTTGCCTTCACATCCATCAACTGGACGTATTGATTCAGATATCCGTTTACCGTCGATGGAAAATTCCGCCTGTCCATGGGCACCCCAAAAGAAATTTTGGAAAGATTACGCCAAACCGGGCTGCAGCCGCGTCTCCTGGGGTGTAGGGGCGTCGCCGCACGAGAGCGCCTTACACGCGCTGGCGTGACCTCGGCCCACGAGTCATGTAGACCACATTGGACGCGCACACATGCCCAACTGCCGTTCTCTGCGGATTCTGAGGGCATCGGCAAGGTAGATGACGCTAGATTTCGCCGTGGACGAGACTCTCCGGGTGGCCGAAGCCCGGAGGGACAGCCTCCGCCATCATCAGTCGCCATTCCCGGGCAATCTTGCAAGTCAGGGCCCACCAAGGCATGTCGCACGGCTCCAGCTGATGACCTTCGGGTGTGAAAAGTGTCCACATTTGAATCCGAAACCGGCCCAAGGGCCGGTCAAGTCAATACGGCCTTGGCCGGAGTCTGAGGTCGCAGGCAAGAGCCGAGCCAGAGGCCCAGCCATTGCCATGCGGAAGAGACGAAGGCTCGGATTCGGCCGATCCATGATTTCGCATAATGTATATTATGTTACTGGCGGGAAGCCGTTGTGAGCTTCTTTTCTTACCTTAGCTACCGCCCTGCGGCGGTATGTAACCGCCCCGATCCTGGCGATTACGGCTCTTGATCGAAGTTCCCCTCACTCTACCGCTCCTGCGCCTCTGCTGGGCTGGCCGCCGAGCACCCGAGAACGCGTTCGGCATGCCTGCCGGTACGCGCTAAAGCTGCGCCTGTCCGGAATAGCAACTTGCACCAGCTTGATGTCGAGACTTCGGGGGCTCCAGTCGCGCATGCGCTTGGCCCCTTGCGTTCAGGACCAAGGATTTCGGGAGCCCCCGGGACCATCGCCGCCTGATGGTCGTGATGCGTCACGTTAATACCGACGATCCTGCGCCCCGTATCTGCAGGATGAGTCCGGTGCAGCCTCAGAACACGAAGCTGCAGTTGACCGACACAGTCGTCGCTGCCGGTGTGACATCCCGCCTGAGAGCGGTGCGATTGGCCGATACGCTCAAACCGACTCGAGGCGAAAACGCGTAATTGCCACTCACGCCCATCTTCAAGGTCCGCTGGCCGTTGTCTTTCCATGCGCCGCCGGAGCCGGTCCTGCCGCCGTGTGCGTAATTGGCATCTACCGACAGCCAGACCCGTTCGCCCACATCCCTGCTTAGATGCAGATCCAACCCGTAGAGCGGCCTCTGCTCCAACGCAGCCTCTCCGGGCTTTTCCGCATCACCATAGAATTGAACGTTGCCGTTGATGGCCAGCAGTGTCCCCTCACCCATAGGCAGCCCATACGCCAACTGAGGCTTGTAGGACCAGCGGTTTTTCCCCAGATTCAGGATGGAATCCCGGTCATAGCTGCCCGTGGGCGCGGTAACGGCGACGGACGCGGTCAGGTAGGCGCCCGCGTCCCAAGCCCGGAATTCCTGCGGAGTGAGTGCAGGCGCCCCGAACACGTTGACCAGGAAGATCCCCGTGGCATCGCCCATGCCGGAGGCAGATGTGCGCAGCGGTGTGCCCCCGATACTGCCGGTTACCTTGCCATAGGGCGCCAAGACCTGGATGCCCGCGATGCGGTCGCCCAGAGCAAAGGTGCGCGCATAGCGAATGATTCCCAGTTGGGATTCAATCTGGGCGCCATCGACCGGAAGCGACGGGTCGAAAGCGATTTCGTTGCGCGCATACGTGTAGTAGACGAACAGCAGGTTGGTATCTATGGGAACGTTCTCCCAATCGCGCGCCCCATCGGCGCGCGCGTCGGGCTGCGCCCCGACTGCGGCAAGCGCAACAGCGAGCGCGGCCAGGGGACGGAGGCAGGTGCTCATGGGGTTACGATGTTGAACATGACGTCGAACGTTTCTACGTTCGCAAACAGGTTCTCGACTGCGGATCGCTTGCCATGCAGCTTCACGGCCGGCCCGGCGAGCAGCTCGTGCGCCGGCTGTGCCCCCATGACAAGCTGGTTGAGTGTGCTCCGGGGAAGCTCTACGGTCGCGTCTGCCTGGTCCTGGTTAGCGAGCGGCCGATAGGAGAGCGCGCCCGACCGCAGCGTCATCAAGTAGCGGTCCTTGGAATCTGGAATGATCCAGGCAATGGTCGCGTTCCCTGCCCCTGCCGCCGCAGGTCCGTCCAGGCGTATCGCGAGATAGTCGAAAAGCATGCCGACGGTCATTGCCTTCAGCACGTCAGGTGATGCGGTGGTGGCACCGCCCTTCGGTACGCCATCGCGCAGGTCAAGTGCTCCCATCAACATGGCGTTGCGCCATGTGCCCGCCTCGCTCTGGTATCCCATCTGCTCCAACGCATCTGCCAGGAGTGCGCGTCCTTCGCGCGAATCCGGATTGGCGAACACAACGTGTTTGGCTACTTCAGCGACCCAGCGATAGTCGCCCTGTTCAAAAGAACGCCGTGCCTTCTCCAAGACTGCCGATTCGCCGCCCATGAAATCAACGTAACGCTGCGCGACATCCGAAGGTGGCAGCGGATTGAGATTGGCGGGATTGCCGTCGTAGTAGCCGAGATAACGCTGGTAGACCGCTCTCACATTGTGAGACAGCGTGCCGTAGTATCCGCGACTGTACCAACGTTTCCGCAGCGGCTCGGGCAGTTCTTTCAGGGTGTCGGCAATCTCCAGTGGCGTCATGCCACGGTTGGCCAGCCGCAATGTCTGGTCGTGGATGTACCGGTACATGTCCCGCTGGTCGGACAGGAAGGTAGTGATCTCCGCCCCACCCCATGTGGGCCAATGGTGCTGCGCGAATACCACGTCCGAACGTCCCGCATAGCGGCTGATGGTCTGGTCCAGATACTCCGACCAGACCTTTGGGTCCCGGACCTGGGCGCCACGAATGGTCAGCACGTTGTGCTGCGTTCTCGTTGCGTTTTCTGCGATGCCAAGGGCGCGATACTGCGGCACGTAGACATTCATCTCCGCTGGCGCCTCCGTACCTGGCGTCAGCTGGAACTCGAGCTGCAGGCCATCAATGGTCACGCTTTCCACCGCTTGCCCGCCGGAGCCGATGGTATCGGTCGGCGCGATCAGACTTACAGTCCCGCGCGACGTCGTTTTGCCCAGTCCCGCACCTACCTGGCCTTGAACGCCCTTGGGCAGCAACGCGCCGTACATGTACTGTGCGCGGCGAGTCATGGCATTGCCCGCATAGACGTTTTCGGAAACTGCGTGCTCCATGAAGCCTGCCGGCGCATAGATCCGAACGCTTCCCCGCTGGACGTCACGCTCGTCGACGATGCCCTTTACGCCACCGTAGTGATCAACATGGGAGTGCGAGTAG
This sequence comes from Stenotrophomonas sp. PI_27, assembly GCF_027854495.1. Lineage (NCBI taxonomy): Bacteria > Pseudomonadati > Pseudomonadota > Gammaproteobacteria > Lysobacterales > Lysobacteraceae > Stenotrophomonas > Stenotrophomonas sp. PI_27. The sequence goes on along the minus strand of NZ_JAJNOF010000002.1, from coordinate 80,419 downwards.
ATCACCGCCTTTACGGGCAGCTGCCCTACATGGGCTCGATAGAGATCCAGCGCAGCCTTGGCCGTTTCCGTTGAGACGAGGGGGTCGATGATGACCAGCCCGTTGGGCGTCTCAATAATGGTCATGTTCGACAGGTCCAGCCCGCGCACCTGGTAGACATGATCTGTCACCTTGAAGAGTCCCGCAATGCGGTTCAGGCGCTCCTGCCGCCACAGGCTGGGGTTCACTGTGGCCGGCGCTGTTTCTTCACGCAGGAAAGCGTAGGAGTGCATGTCCCATACGACTTGGCCCTTGTCGCCACGGATGATCCCGTCAAACGGAGCGATCAATCCGCGATTGGCCGAGTCGAAGTCTGCACGATCACTGAAATCGAGTTCGGAGAGAACGCGACGGTTGAGGTCCTCGGTAGTCCTGCTCGCGCTCGCTGGCGGGGTGCGCTGCGAAGCAGCAGTACTGGAACCCAGTGCAGTGCCGGAGTCGAGCAGCGTGAGAGCCACCAGGATGCCCAGGACATGTCCACGAGGCATGCGCGCACCGTTGTTCATCTTTGCGTTCCTTCGATTGATGCTGGCCGAGTGATGAGCGTTCGATGAAGGCAGTCACCCCCTTCGAAAGTCGCTGGCGCTGCCAGCGCGTGTCGCGCAGGGCCGAATTATTGAGGCACCTGACGTGATGCCGGCGTCAGCGACGGATCATTGAACCTCAACGGGCGACGTTGGCCACGCCAACCGCACTCTTCAGTGACGCCGTCCTGTGCGCATTACAGGAACCGGTGCATCACAAAGACATCCACCAGTCCCGATTCCCGGTGCCGGAAGGCCTCTGGCAGCGTCCCAACCACCGCAAACCCCAGCTTCCGGTACAGCGCCACCGCCGGGCCGTTGGTGCTGACCACGTAATTGAACTGCATGGCCAGGAACCCTTCCGCCCTCGCCCGCTCCAGGCTGTGCTCCACCAGTGCCCGACCCACGCCTCGCCCCCGTGCCGCACCGTCGACCACATACGTAGCGCTGGCCACATGCGCCCCAAGGTCAGGGAAATTCGGACCCATCTTGTACATGCCCACAACCCGGCCCTCCAGCACGGCCACATAGGGCGTCTGGGCCTGGAACCAATGCGCGCGAAAGGTCTCGACCTCAAACGTGCCAGCAAAAGGCAGCGCATCCTGCGTCGCAATGGCGTGCTTGAACATGCCCCACATCACGTCGAAATCGCCTGCACGGGCGGGCCGGATATCCATGCGACTCCTGCAGATCTGTGGCCATGACCAGGCCGGACACTACCAGAATCCAGCCCCTGCCCCGTAACTGCTTCACGCGCCACCGCCATCGGCTCCGCAATAGTTGCAGATATCCCGGCCTTCAGAGCAGTAGATGCCCCCTGTTTCCGCGCACATCCCGCACCGGCTTCGACGGTGGAGGGTCCCTGCCTACGTTCTGCTGGGCATCTACCTGCTGTACCTGCTGGCCGGCAACATCTTCCTCAACACACCGCTGTTCGACCAGGTCACCAACCGCAAGCCGCACAAGTTCGTGATGACCACCGGCCCGGCCATTACCGTGCTGCCAGGCCACGTGATCGCCTGGAACGTGCACATGCGCGGCCATGTGAACCGCACGGTCTACGTGCTGCATGCCGACCGCGCCAGCGCTCGTCTGGCGGTGCTGCCCCTGTTCCGGCGCGAAGTGCGGGTGCCCCGGCTGCAGGCAACCGGGGTCTCGGCCGAGATCAGCCGCGTGGAAGACGCCATCCCGCCACCGCCGCGCAGCGACCGCGGCTGGACCCTGCGCTTCGATGCCATCCACAGCGACAGCATTCGCAGCGCACGCTTCGGCAAGCTGCTGATCATCGGCCAGGGCCAGGGCACGGTGGGCTTCCTCAAGCAGTTGCGCGGCGGTCCGTCGGAACTGTTCGAATCCGAGGTGACATTCAGCGATGCCGACACCAGTTTCGACGGCGTGCAGCTGTTGGGCGCCATGAATCTGACCGCGCGTTTCAGTTACCCGCGCCACTATCGGGACCAGGCGCCGGGCCTGGCCAAGTTGAAGCTGCTGCATGCCCAGCTCGAGGTGGATGCCCGCAGCCAGGGCCTGCGCATGGACACCCATGCCACAACGCCGAAGATCTCCAGCGCACCAGTGCCCGGAAGGCTGCAGGCCGCACTCCATCTGATCGATGGGCAGTTGCAGCCCGGCGACCATGCACTCTGGCAGGTGCCCCTCTATCTGGGCGATGGCGCCCCGGATCGCGGCCTGTTGGCCCTGCAGCTCAACGTAGCCAACGACCTGCGCCTGCAGGCGCGCCTGCCCCCGCGCCCCGGCTCGGGCAGCGAAGTAGATGCCGACCTGCATATCCGCGGCCGCGACATCCCGTTCCAGGCACCTGCCCAGCTGCTGGAGCGCAGCTCCGGTACCGTGCGCGGCGAATGGGCGTTCACCTCGCTCAACTGGATCCCTGCCCTGTTCGTGCGCAAGCCGTGGCTGCAACTGGACGGTGGCGGCACGCTGAAGGCGGACCTGCGTCTTCGCAACGGCGAACTGACCGAAGGCAGCACCGTGGACATTCCTGCGGCCGAAGCCGTGGCCGAGGTGGCGGGTGTGCGCCTGGCGGGCACGGCCAGTGCGCACGGCGAACTGAAGGCCGGCACGCCCAGCCAGGCGCGGCTGGCCGTCCGCTTGCCCCGCTTCACTGCGCGACCAACCGATGCCAAGGACGTGCGCCTGTTCGACGGCCGGGATCTGGCCCTCGACCTGACCGGCGACGGCCGCCTGCAGGAACTACGCAAAGGCGTCCGCGCGCAGCTGCGTTTCAGCCAGGCCACCATCCCGGATCTGACCGCCTACAACCGCTACCTGGGTTCGCCCCAGGTGCGACTGCTCCGTGGCACCGGCACCGTCAGCGGTGACGCGACCCTCGATACCGACGGGCGTGTCGGCCATGGCACGGCCCGGCTGTTGGGGCGCAACGCCAGTGCAAAGGTGGCAGGGCTGGACATGGGTGGCGATATCGACGTCAACGCAACCCTGCGCCGCGGTGACTTCAGCCAGCGTCATTTCGATCTGTCCGGCACCACGGTCGAGCTGCGCAACGTGCAGGTGGCGGGCACGCAGGGCTCGACGGCATGGAAAGGCCGCGTGGACTTCAAGCGTGGGCGCATCGATGCGCAGTCGCCGTTCCAGGTGGATGCGACCACGGACCTGGATCTCAGCGATGCACGACCGTTGCTGGCGCTGTTCGCAGAGCGCACCGATTACCCGCGCTGGACCTTGTCCCTGCTGGATTCCGGCCAGGTGCAGGCCAAGGCAACGCTGCGCTGGCGTCCGGGCCATCTGGTCATCGACGGGCTGCAGGCCGAGAACGATCGCCTTTCGGTGCGCGCGCGGCTGGATCTGCTGGACCAGCGCAAGCGCGGCGATCTCTACCTGCGCTGGGGGCTGCTGGGCGCAGGGATCGAGCTGGACGGTGACCGGCGCCAATGGCATCTGGCCAAGGCACGCGAATGGTTTGACCAGCAGCCTTCCCTGCTGCCCGCGGGCCAGGGCACGGGCGCCGTCGGCTCTTCGGACTGAAGGCAATCGCCTGCATCCATTGGCGGCCCCGGTGCGTATACACCAACGCCCCAATCGACGAGTTGCACGCAATGAACAAGCGCACACAGGCCTATGGCCTTCTGGGATGGGGGGCGATCACCTTCGCCGCCGCCGCACTGGGCGCGTGGGCCTCGACGTCCGCCGCCAGCTTCTATGCCACGCTCGTCCTGCCGGCATGGGCGCCGCCTGCCCGTCTGTTTGGCCCGGTATGGACCCTGCTGTACGCCATGATGGCGATTGCGGCGTGGCTGGTTTGGCGGGAGCGCGGCTGGCGCGGCGCGCGGCCTGCGCTGTGGCTCTATCTGGTGCAGCTGGCCATCAATGCACTGTGGAGCTGGCTGTTCTTCGGCTGGAAGCTGGGCGCCCTGGCCTTCGTCGACATCCTGGTGCTGGTGGCGCTGGTGTGCGCGACCATGCTCGCGTTCGTGCGCGCCCGCCCAATGGCAGCCGTACTGCTGCTGCCCTACCTGGCCTGGATTGCGTTCGCCTCGGCGCTCAACTTCGCAGTCTGGCGTGCCAACCCCGGGCTGCTGTGACAGCGCGTCGCATCGCTTACGCCTGGGCCACGACCTGGGGGCGCCAGTTCCTCAGCAGCGCCGGCTTGAACGCCTGCTGCCCGCAGCCGGTGGGGCAACGCACCACGCGCGCCGACGAATGGCTGACCAGGCCTTGTCCTTCTTCGGCCTTGAACACCGTCTCGCAGGACAGGCAGCGGGCCACCAGCGAATACAGGTGCAGCAACCGGCCACTGGCGGGGTCCTGCAGTGCATCCACATCCAGCAGTTCGAACTGGCAGCTGTCAGCCAGCATGCGGTACGGCGTAGAAGGCAGGGTCTGCAGGTTCACGGGCGTGGTATCCGACGGAAGTCGAGCCACCCTAGGGCAGCCGCTGTCGAGCTGGCGTGCAGCGCAGATGCACTGGCCGCGAAACCGGCAGAGACGCCTGCCGCACGTGCATCGCTGCTTGTATGAAGGATTCAGATTCAGATGGAGGACGCGCCACATGCACAGGGAGGTAGGCGGATACGCTCTTTTGCTTCACCATCCATGGTTACCGGATACACCGCTGGGTCGTTCCTGCCCTTCACGAATCATGAGTCCCGCCCTTGATGCCTTCTGCTGAGCCCACGCACGACGCTGCCCTGTCGCGTTGCGCGCGCGAACCGATCCATACCCCCGGCGCGATCCAGCCGTACGGTGTGCTTCTGGTGGTGGAACCGCACTCGCTGCAGGTGCGTGAGCGCGCCATCAGCCACCCCGGCCTGCTGCGGCAGTTCGGCGAGCCGTTGATGCACCACGTCGCCGAGGTGCTGGGTGGCGTGCTGGCACCGTTCCAGGCGGTGTTGCAGCAGGCCACGGTTGGCAGCAGCGCGCACGTGGGCGCGGTGCATCTGGATGGCCATGGCCGCCACCAGCTGCTTGTGCACCGGTCTGCGACCGACCTTCTGGTTGAACTGGAAGCGCCGGTTCCGGGCCAGCCCGGTTCGCTGGAAGAGCTGTACCCGGCGATCCGCGAGCTGATGTCCGGCATCGAGGCCGCCGCGACGGTGGAAGACCTGTGCAGGCTGGCCGCCGCGCATGTGCGACGCCTCACCGGCTTCGACCGCACCCTGGTCTACCAGTTCGATGCAGGCTGGAATGGCACGGTGGTGGCCGAGGATGGCAACGGCCTGCTGCCCTCCTATCTGGACCTGCGCTTCCCCGAATCGGACATCCCCGCCCAGGCGCGTGAGCTGTACCGCCGCAACCGGGTGCGGCTGATTGCAGACAACGATTACACCCCTGCGCCGCTGCTGCGCGCGGAAGCGCATCGCGACGCGCCTCCCACCGACCTGAGCCTGGCCGTGCTGCGCAGCGTCTCGCCGGTGCACCTGCAGTACATGCGCAACATGGGCACCGGGGCATCAATGTCGGTGTCGCTGGTGCACGAAGGGCGGCTGTGGGGCCTGGTGTCCTGCCACACGGTGCAGCCGCGCCGCCTGCCGTACCACGTGCGTACGGCCTGTGAGTTCATGGGCCAGATCCTGTCGCTGCAGATCGCGCTGAAGGAGCGCGCGCGCGCGATCGAGGAACGCGTGGCCCGTCGCTCGGTGCTGGTCAAGCTGCTGGCACGGATGGCCGGGGACGAAGAGTTCATGGCTGCGCTGCGCCACGATGAGGCCAGCCTGCTGTCCCTGACCGGCGCGGCCGGCGCGGCCATCGTGCACAAGGGGGACTGCATGCGCGTGGGGCAGTGCCCGCCCACCAGCGAGGTGCTGGCCCTGGCCGACTGGCTGGCCAACCAGCACGCCGGGCAGGAGATGTACTGCACCGATCATCTGGCCGCCGACTGGTCGCCTGCCGCGCGCCTGACCGACGTGGCCAGCGGCCTGCTGGCGGTGTCGATCTCGCAGCTCCATCACAGCTACCTGATGTGGTTCCGGCCGGAGGTCGTGCGCACCGTGCGCTGGGGAGGCGACCCGCGCAAGACCGAGGCACCCGGCGTGGCCCTGTCGCCGCGCAACTCGTTCGAGGCGTGGAAGGAGACCGTGCAGCAGCGCAGCCTGCCGTGGAGTGACGCCGACTGCGATGCCGCGCACGAAATGCGCACCGCCATTGTCGACATCGTGCTGCGCAAGGCCGAGGAAATGGCGGAGCTGAACGAACAGCTGGTGCGCAGCAACAAGGAACTGGAAGCGTTCTCCTATTCGGTCAGCCACGACCTGCGCGCTCCCTTCCGCCACATCGTCGGCTACTCGGAGCTGCTGGGCAGCTCTGCGGGCGAGCGCCTCAACGACACCGAACGCCGCTTCCTCGACACCATCGTGGAATCGGCGAAATCGGCCGGCACGTTGGTGGACGACCTGCTGAGCTTCTCGCAGATGGGCCGCTCGACGGTGGGCCGGGTGCGACTGGACATGGCTGCGCTGGCCGAGGACGTGCGCAGGTCCTTCGCCTTGGACTATGCCGGCCGCGACGTGCAGTGGACGCTGGCGCCGCTGCCGGAAGTCGAGGCCGATCCGACCATGCTGCGCCTGGTCTGGCAGAACCTGCTGGGCAACGCGATCAAGTTCACCCGCGAGCGCGAGCAGGCGGTCATCGAGATCGGCCACGAGCGCAACGACGACGAAGACCATTTCTTCGTGCGCGACAATGGCTGCGGCTTCGACATGCGCTACGTGGACAAGCTGTTCGGCGTATTCCAGCGCCTGCATCACGTCGAGGAATTCGAAGGCACCGGCATCGGCCTGGCCAATGTGCGCCGCATCATCGGCCGCCACGGCGGCCGCACCTGGGCCGAGGGCGAGCCCGGCAAGGGCGCCACGATCCATTTCACCCTACCCCGTTCCACAGGAGATCACCCATGAGGGACCTGCGGCCGATCCTCCTGGTCGAGGACAGCCCCAAAGACGCCGAGCTGACGATGGCCGCGTTGTCACGCTGCCAGCTGCTGAACGACGTCGTCCACGTGCGCGATGGCGCCGAGGCGCTGGACTACCTGCGCTGCGAAGGCAAGTTCGCCGGCGCCATGCACGGCGGCCCGGTCGTGGTGCTGCTGGACCTGAAGCTGCCCAAGGTCAACGGCCTGGAGGTGCTCGAGCAGGTCCGTGGCGACGCGCAGCTGAGCAGCACCCCGATCGTGATGCTGACCTCCTCGCGCGAGGAGCAGGATCTGGTGCGGAGCTACGAACTGGGCGTCAATGCATTCGTGGTCAAGCCGGTCGATTTCAAGGAATTCTTCGATGCCATCCAAGGGCTGGGCATGTTCTGGGGCATCACCAACCAGCCACCGCCGCACCGGCCCAACGGTTCGGGGCAGCACCATGCGTGATGGATCGCGCCGCAGCGAGCGCCTGCGCATCCTCATGCTGGAGGACAGCGCGCTTGACGCGGAGCTGATCAGCGCACAGCTGCAGCGTGCAGGCCTCGACTTCGAGGCCGAGCGGCTGTGGACCCGCAATGCGTTCATCGAGGCGATCGACAATCGCCCCTTCGACATCATCCTGGCCGACCACGTGCTGCCCGGATTCGATGGAGATGCCGCCCTCGCGCTGGCGCGCGAGCGCATCCCGCACACGCCTTTCATCTTCGTCTCCGGCACACTGACCGAAGAGCTCGCCGTGCAGGCCTTGACCCGCGGCGCACGCGACTATGTGGTGAAGCAGCGCCTGCAGCGCTTGCCGGATGCCATCCGTCGCGCGCGGCAGGAAGCCCACGAGCGCAACCAGCTGGTGCAGGCGCAGGCTGCGCTGAATGAAAGCCAGGCGCAGCTGCAGCAGGTGACCGACGCCGTTCCGGCGCTGATCGCCCGGCTCGACAAGGACCACCGCTACCGCTTCGCGAACAAGGCGTTCCTGGATTGGCATGGCGTGAGCCAGGCCGAACTGCTGGGCCGCCTTGCCCGCGATGTCAGCGGCATCAGCGCCTTCGAACATGCCCTCCCCAGCCTGGAACGCGTGCTGCAGGGCGAGCGCGCCAGCTTCCAGGTCGAGCTCGTGCATCGCAGCGGCGAGTCACGATTCGTGCAGATGGACTGCGTGCCGGAGCATGCCGCCGATGGCAGCGTGGTCGGCTACATCTGCATGGGCAGCGACGTATCGGTGTTGAAGCAGGCCGAACTGGCCCTGCGTGAGGACAACCAGGCCCTGGAGCAGCAGGTGCAGGCGCGCACCGCCGAACTGCGGGCCAGCAAGCGGCGGCTGCAGGCGATCTTCGAATCCAGCTTCCAGCATCAGGTGCTGCTGGATCTGTCCGGGCGCGTGGTCGATGCCAATGACGCCTCATTGGCCGCCGTGCTGGCCGACAAGAAGGACATTGTCGGCCAGCGTTTCGGCGAATCCCTGTGGTTCGCCAACACCGACGGCGTCGGCGCGGTGGTTGACCAGGCCGTCGCCGCGGCGGCACAGGGTCGCAGCTCGCTGCATTCCCTCGAGCTGGAGCTGCCCACCGGCCGGCGCAGCTTCGATGTCTCGCTGCGCCCGCTGCTGGACGCCGACGGCGTGGCCACCGCCGTGGTATCGGAGGCGGTGGAAACCACTGCGCGGCGGCAGGCCGAGCATGCGCTTCGCCAGTCGCAGAAGATCGAGGCGGTCGGCCAGCTCACCGGCGGCATCGCACATGATTTCAACAACATCCTGACGGTGATCTCCGGCAACATCGAGCACGCCATGCTGCTCAGCGAACGGGCCGGCGAGCCCGGCGCGATGGCCAGCCGCGCCCTGGACAATGCCCTGAAGGGGGTTGGCCGTGCCGCCAGCCTCACCCAGCGCCTGCTCGCCTTTGCCCGGCGCCAGCCGCTGCGCAGCCAGGCAGCCAACCTCAACGAGTGCCTGCTGGACATGCAGGACATGCTGCAGCGGGCACTGGGCGAACTGGTGCAACTGGACATCCGCACCGCCGAGGACATCTGGTGCGTGGAGATCGACATCAGCCAACTGGAAGCCTCGGTGCTGAACCTGGCGGTCAATGCGCGCGACGCGATGCCTCACGGCGGCCGCCTGGTGATCGAAGTCGACAACAGCCACCTCGACCACGACTACGCCGCATTGTTCCCGGATGCGTCCCCCGGCGAGTACGTGATGCTGCGGGTGCGCGACAACGGCCACGGCATGGACGCGGCCACCCTGGCGCGCGTGTTCGAGCCGTTCTTCACCACCAAGCAGGTCGGCCGCGGCACCGGGCTCGGCCTGTCGATGGTGCACGGCTTCGTCAAGCAGTCCGGCGGCCACGTGCTGATCGATTCAGTGGAAGGCGGCGGCACCAGCATCACCATGATGTTCCCGCGCTCGCCGCTGGCGCTGCCTAGCGAGGCTCGCGTCCCGCAGACGGGCCTGGCCGGCTACTCGCCACGCGAGGAAACCGTGCTGGTGGCCGAGGACAACGACGATGTCCGTGCGCATACGGTCGATGCGCTGCGCCTGCTGGGGTACCGCGTGCTGGAAGCGCACGACGGCCCCTCGGCGTTGCGGCTGCTGGAACGGCCGGACACCAGGGTCGACCTGCTGTTCTCGGACGTGGTGATGCCGGGCATGTCCGGCTGGGAGCTGGTGCGTGAAGTGCGTGAGCGCTGGCCGGCAATCGCGGTCCTGTTCACGTCAGGCTATCCACGCGACCACGATGCGGTTGGCGCGCAGGGGCGTGCAGCCGCCCTGCTGCCGAAGCCGTTCACCCGCAGTGACCTGGCGCTGGCAGTGCGCACCGCGCTGGAGGCTGCGCCGCGCTGAGGTCAGGCCGACGGATCGCGCACGCCCGCCGCGATCCGGTTGATATCCGCGCACTCGATCGTGGCCGGCGGGTTTTCTCTTCCGGCCAGGGCGATCATGGCCATGCCCAGCGCCAGGTTGCTGGTCATCAGCGAGGGCGCGAGCGCACCGGCCAGTTTCATCAACGGTGCGCCGCCCCAGTACAGGGGTTTCAGCATGGCGTGCCGGGTACCGGTCCCCGGCACCGGCCTGACCCCACCCGGACGCAGCATCACCGCGCGCAGCGGCAGCGCCTGCAACGCCACCTCGGTCTCGCCCTTGACCCGCAGCGGCATCAGCCGGCTCTGCGGGTCCGCGCCTGCGCCGGAAACATACAGGAAGCACCCCTGCGGATTCACCGCAGCCCAGGCGCGGGCCACTGCCAGTGTGGTGTCCAGGGTCACGCGCCGGTACTCGGCCTCGGCAGTGCCGACCGGTGGCGCACCGGCACAGTAGAAGCATGCGTCGTACCCGGCCAGTTCATCACGCTGCGCGTCGATGTGCAGGAAATCCGGGACGACCCGTTCGCTGCCGGGCCCGCGCAGGCTGCCCGGGCGCCGCACCAGCGCGGTCAGGCCGGCAACCTGCGGCGAGCGCTGGCAGGCCAGGGCAACGCCCTGCCCCACCAGGCCTGCAGCGCCGGTCAGGAGAATCCGCAATGTCCGTGCCTGAGCCATGGCCAGGGCCGCGCTAGAGTTTCACGAACCGCTGGATCTTGCGCGCCAGCCACCCGCTGAACACCAGCGGTGCATCCAGCGCCGACACGCAGATGCACGGCACCCCCGGCGCGGTCACCGGCTGATGCTCCACGTCTTCATCCAGGTCCGCCACGTCGCCGGGGGCGAACAGTCCCAGCGCGTCGTTGTAGGAGCCACGCAGGATCTGGGTCAGCTCGCTGCGCCCGTGGCTGTGCATCGGCAGGCATTTGCCCGGGGCGATCTTCAGCATGATCAGCGAAGGCATCTGCTCGGCACGGATGCAATGCACGCCCGGCGCCATCCAGCGCCAGCGCAGCCCACTGAGCGACGCACCGAAATAGGGGTGCAGCGAGGCAGGCAGGTGGTCCGGATCGGCCTCGGGCCGCTCGCTCGGCGCCGGGCGAGCAGCTGCCGCCAGGGTGATCGGCGTTTCCGTGGCCAGTCGCATCAGCATGGCCTCGCGCAGCTGTTCGCGGCGCGGATCAGGCGCGGGCGGCTGGGTCTGCTCGAGCAGCACCGAGCCGATCGCCTCGGCCTCGCGCAGGCGCTGGCGGCAGTGCGGGCATTGCTCCAGATGCGCACCCGCGACCACGCTCAGTGGCGCGGGCAGCGCGCCTGCGGCATAGCTCATCAACGTCGATTCGTGCAGGTGGTGGTGCGGGTTCACAGCGCACCTCCCACCTTGGCCTGCAGCTGCAGGAACGCGCGTCGCAGATGCGACTTGACCGTGCCCAAGGGCATGCCGATCGCCTCGGCGATCTCGCTGTGGCTCTTGGCCTCGAAATAGGACATGCGCACCAGGCGCGCCTGCACGGCGGGCAGTTCGTTGATGCGCTGGCGCAGCCGGGCCTGGTCGGCAAACTGTTCGGCGCTGCTGCGTTCGACCACATCCAGGGTTGCTGCGTCCTCCACGGCTGCCTGCACCTGCATCCAGCTGCGCTCGCGGCGGATGCGGTCAATGTGCAGGTTACGGGCGATGCGATACAGCCATGTGCTCAGCGCGCCCTGCGCCGGATCGAAATCGGCCGCCCGCAGCCACAGGCGCAACAGGCTTTCCTGCGCCAGCTCCTCGGCTACCGCGTCAGGCACGCCCAGGCCACGCAGATACACGCACAGCCGCGGCATGAAGTAATCATAGATGCGCATGAAACAGTCGCGGTCGCGAAGACGCGCCACGCCGTCCATGTCACCGGCCCAGTTCGTCGGCTCGCTGCTCGGCTGCTGGGAACTGGACACGATGCGTGCGGTATCGAAGTTGAGGGGGTGGCTGGCGGCGTCAGGGTACATCGGCGTTCGCGGCGGGCGGGTGAAGGTCTGTCCTCTGTACGCGCGGGGGCCGTGATTGGATGCAGCCGCTGCAGGCGCATCCAACCGCCCATCCCCGCCGTATGACCTCAGCCCTCCTTTTCCGGATGAACGCGATGCGTACCGCCTGGCTGCTGCTGTGCCTGCCCCATGTCGCGCTGGCCGCGCCCTGGCTGCGAAGCGAGGGGGTAGCAACGTCGGCGCGCGGCGACCTGCTCTACCGCGAGGTGCACTGGCGACGCGATGCGGCCGAGGGGGCCGAGCGCTGGGTGCTGTACCAGTGCGCGGACGGGCGGCCCTTCGCCCGCAAGCACCTGCCGGCCAGCGCGAACCCACAGGCGCGCGGTTACACCCTGGAGGACCGGCGCAGCGGCCAGAAGGCCGAAGTCGAGGCCGCCAGCGGCAGGGTCTCGATCGCGTGGAAGGAGGATGCCGGCAGCCCGCCAGTGCGGCGCGAGCTCGACCTGCCGACCGGCGCGGTCATCGACGCAGGGTTCGACGCGGCCGTGCGCCTGCATTGGCAGGCGCTCATGCGGGGCGAGCGTGTGACCCTGCCCTTCCTGGTCCCAGCCCGGCAGCGCTACTTCCCGGTACAGGTAAGGCGCACCGGCCCGCAGCGCTGGCAGGGGATCGATGCGCAGTCGATCGAGGTCAGCCTGGACACCTGGTACGGCGGCATCGCGCCACGCCTTGCGCTGGTGTATGCCAGCGCCGACCAGCGCCTGCTCGAGTTCCGTGGCACCAGCAACCTGCGCGATCAACGCGGCGCCTACCCACAGGTAACGGTGCGCTTCATCGCCGCAGCGGCGGGTCGCCCCGCCAGCGACTGGCAGCAGGCCTGGGCGCAGCCGCTGACAGATCGCTGCACCGTTACGGCCAGGTGAAATCGAAATTTCCTGCTGTGCTCCGCATCCAGTGTGCCTTCTGCCGCGTAGAGGAAGACACGAAACCCGCCGAGATCCGCCATGGCCTCTGTAGCGCCCCTTCCCCGTCGACGCTGGCGCCTGCTGCGCACCCTGCAGCGCTGGATCGATACCGGCAACGCCGCGGAGGTCACGGATGAACGCCCCGGGCGGATCGACTGGGTGCGCGCGGTACCGTTCGCACTGATGCACCTGGCGTGCATCGCGGTGATCTGGGTGGGTATTTCCTGGACCGCGGTGATCGTCGCAGCCGCTCTCTACGCGGTGCGCATGTTCGCCATCACCGCGTTCTATCACCGCTACTTCTCGCACCGCACGTTCCAGGCATCGCGGCCGGTGCAGTTCGTGTTCGCGGTGATCGGTGCTTCCAGCGTGCAGCGCGGGCCGCTGTGGTGGGCCGCCCATCATCGCCATCACCATCGGCACGCCGATCAGCCGCTTGATCCGCATTCGCCGCGCGAGGGCGGCTTCTGGCGCAGCCACATGGGCTGGTTCCTGACGCGCGAGGCCTTTGCCACCGACCTGTCGCGGGTACCCGACCTGGCGCGCTACCCGGAGCTGCGCTGGCTGGACCGCTTCGACACCGCCGTGCCGGTCGTACTGGCTGCAGCGCTGTACGCGCTGGGCGCGGGACTGGAACGTTGGGCCCCGGGCCTGCACACCTCCGGCCCGCAGTTGTTGGTGTGGGGCTTCTTCATTTCCACCGTGGTGCTCTTCCACGCCACCGTCACCATCAACTCGCTGGCGCACCGCTTCGGCCGCCGCCGTTTCGAAACCCGCGACGACAGCCGCAACAACCTCTGGCTGGCGCTGCTGACCTTCGGCGAGGGCTGGCACAACAACCATCACTTCTTCCCAGGCACGGTCCGCCAGGGCTTCCGCTGGTGGGAAATCGACCTGACCTGGTACGGCCTGCGTGCGATGGCGGCGCTGGGCCTGGTCAAAGGACTCAAGCCGATCCCCGACTGGGTGCTGGCCAAGGCGAGGTATTGACATGCGCATCGCCGTCATCGGTTCGGGCATCGCCGGCCTGGCCAGCGCCTGGTGGCTGGATGGCCAGCACGACGTTACCCTGTTCGAGGCGAACGACTACCTGGGCGGGCACACCCACACCCACGACGTGCAGGTGGATGGCACTCCCATGGCGGTGGACACCGGCTTCATCGTCTTCAATCCGCAGCACTATCCGTTGTTGACGGCGCTGTTTGAAGATCTGGGCGTGGCCTCGCAGCCGACCACGATGAGCTTCTCCATGCACAGCGAGCGCAGCGGCGTGGAATACAACGCGACGTCGCTGGACGGCCTGTTCTGCCAGCGCCGCAATCTGGTCTCGCCGCGCTTCTGGGGCATGCTGGCCGATCTGCGCCGGTTCTATCGGGACGCGCCCTTGCTGCTGGCCGAACCTGAAGGCCCGACGCTCGGCGAGTACCTGCACCGCCAGCGTTATGGCGAGGCCTTCGTCGAAGAGCACCTGCTGCCGATGGCCTCGGCACTGTGGTCCTCGCCTGCGGCCACCGTGCGGGACTTCCCGGCCCGCTACCTGGCCCAGTTCATGGCCAACCACCAGATGCTGCAGATGACCGGGCGCCCGAGCTGGCGCGTGGTCAAGGGCGGCTCCGCACGCTATGTGGATGCGCTGCGCCGACGCTGGCGGGTGCATGAGCGGCTGCAGTGCCCGGTCACGGCGGTCGAACGCATGCCCTGGGGCGCGCGCGTGCACAGCGCGGCCGGGGTGGAAGCGTTCGACGAGGTGATCCTGGCCTGCCACAGCGACCAGGCGCTGGCCCTGCTGGCCGATGCTGACGCCGGCGAGCGCGAGGTGCTGGGCGCGATCCGCTACCAATCCAACGAAGCCGTGCTGCATACCGATGCATCGCTGCTGCCGCGCAACCGCAAGGCATGGGCGGCGTGGAACGCGCACGTGCCGGAGGACCCCACCTCACCCTGCACGGTCAGCTACTGCATGAACCTGCTGCAGGGCCTGCCCGGCGACACGCCACTGGTGGTGACGCTCAACCGTACCGAGGCAATCGATCCGGCCAGGGTGCTGCGCACCCTCCACTACGCGCACCCGGTCCACGACCACGCCGCAGTCCGCGCGCAACAGCGCTGGGCGGAGGTGCAGGGTCGCCGCCATACCTGGTTCGCAGGCGCCTACTGGGGCTGGGGCTTCCACGAGGACGGCATCCGCAGCGCCCGCCGGGTGGTGGACGCGCTGCGGGCCTGCACACCGCACCGGCAGGCGTCGGCCGCGGACGAGGTCGCCGCATGAGCGCCAGCGCCCTCTACTTCGGACAGGTGATGCACCGCCGGCATCACCCGCACCCGCATGCGTTCCGTTACCCGATCGCGCAGCTGCTGCTCGATCTGGATGAACTCGATACGGTGTTCGCCGGGCGCTGGTTGTGGTCGGTCAACCGCCGCAACCTGGCCGAGTTCCGGCGCAGCGACTACTTCGGCGATCCCGCACAGCCGCTGGCCGATGCGGTGCGCGACCATGCCGCGGTGACCCTGGGCTACCGGCCCGCCGGCCCGGTACGCCTGCTTACCCATCTGCGCTTTGCCGGCCACGTGTTCAACCCGGTCAGCTTCTACTACTGCTACCAGGCCGATGGCAGCACGCTGGACTGCATCGTTGCCGAAATCACCAATACGCCCTGGAAGGAACGGCACGCCTATGTGCTGCCGGCAGCCACCGCCACGGACGACGGCAGCTCCCTGCGCTGGCAGTTCGACAAGCGCTTCCACGTGTCACCGTTCATGCCCATGGACTGCCACTACGACTGGCGGTTCAACCGTCCCGATGCGGACCTGCGCGTGCACATGCAGGTCTGGCGCGACGGCGTGCGCCAGTTCGACGCTACGCAGACCATGCAGCGGCACGCCATCGACGGTCGCGGGCTGGCCCGTGTCCTGGCCTGCTATCCACTGATGACCACCCAGGTGGTGGCCGCCATCCACTGGCACGCACTGCGCCTGTGGCTGAAGCGCAATCCCGTGCACGACCACCCCACCCTTGCCGAGAAACCGCGATGAATTCGATCACTCCTTCGGTCGCGCTGCCGCGCCCCGGCGCGCTGGATGCATTCCTGCGACGCCGCCTGCTGGCCCAGCTTGCGCCGCTGCGCGATGGTCGCCTGTGCGTGCGCGACGCGCTCGGCGAAGTCTGGCTGGGCGATGCGCGCGGCGAACTGCAGGTCACGGTCACCATCGATGACCCGGCGTTCTACCGTAAGGTCGCCGCGCAGGGCAGCGTCGGCGCAGGTGAAAGCTACATCCAGGGTGAGTGGCACTGCGACGATCTGGTGGCATTGATCCGCCTGCTGGTGCGCAACCGCGATCTGCTCGACGGCATGGAACACGGGCCGGCACGCGTGGGAGGCTGGCTGCTGCGCGGCTGGAACCGCCTGCGCCGCAACAGCCGGGAAGGCAGCCGCCGCAACATCGCCGCGCATTACGACCTCGGCAACGATTTCTTCGCGCTGTTCCTGTCGCCGGACCTGATGTATTCCTCGGCCCTGTTCGACGATGAAGACGAACCGCTGGAGGTGGCGTCGCGGCGCAAGCTGGACCGCATCTGCCAACAGCTGGCGCTGAAGCCCGGCGACCGCGTGGTCGAGATCGGCACCGGCTGGGGAGGCTTTGCCGTGCATGCGGCGCAGCACTACGGCTGCCATGTCACCACCACCACGATTTCTGCCGAACAGCATGCACTGGCCGCCGAGCGCGTGCGCGCCGCCGGCCTGCAGGACCGCGTCACGCTGTTGATGCAGGACTACCGCGACCTGCAGGGCCAGTACGACAAGCTGGTCTCGATCGAGATGATCGAAGCCATCGGCGCGGAGTACCTGGACACCTACATGGCCACGCTGCAGCGGCTGCTGAAGCCGGACGGCGTGGCCCTGCTGCAGGCCATCACCATCGAGGACCATCGCTACGAGCAGGCCCGGCGCAGCGTCGACTACATCAAGCGCTATGTGTTCCCCGGCAGCTTCATTCCGTCGATCAATGCGATCCTGGCGGCCAAGACCCGTGCCAGCGACCTGCAGCTGATCGCGCAGCAGGACTTCGGGCACTCCTACGCACTGACGCTGCGGGCCTGGAGGCAGCGTTTCCTGGCGCAGCTGCCGAGCGTGCAGGCGCAGGGCTTCGACCCCCGCTTCTGCCGGATGTGGGAGTTCTACCTGGCTTACTGCGAAGGCGGGTTCCTCGAGCGTTCGATCGGCGTCTCGCACCTGCTGCTCGCTCGCCCTTCGCATCGGCCAGCCCTCTCAGCGGGCCGGGCCGGCTGACATGCGCCGGTTCTGGGCCAATCTGCTTGGCAACCAGCTGGTCTGGCTGTGTGCCGTGGCGGGAGCAGGACGCGGCTGGCAGTGGCCGGCGCTGCTGGCGGCGTCGCTCTACATCGGCAGCCAGCTGCTGACCTCGCCGCATCCGCGGCTGGACCTGCGGCTGATGGTGCTCGCGCTGGCCTGCGCCTGGCTGGTGGATGCCAGCGCCGCCGCCAGCGGCACCGTGCGCTATGCCGCCGCGCCGCTCGGCTGGGCGCCGCCACCTTGGATCCTGGCGCTGTGGGCTGCCTTTGCCATGACGCTGACCACCTCGATGCGCTTCCTGCAGCGCCACCCGGTCCTGCCGGCCCTGTTCGGCCTGCTGCTGGCACCGCTGGCCTATCTGTCCGCGGCGCGCGGGTTCGATGCGGTGCAGTTCACGGCACCGGCCTGGCAGGGCCTGCTGGTGCTGGGCGCAGGCTGGAGCATTGCGCTGTCGCTGCTGTGCCAGTGCGCCCGTCGCGGTTCACGCAGCCCCTCACCCCCGCTGGCCGGAGCACCGTCATGAGTCATCTGTTGTGGGTCCTGCTGTACTCCGTGCTGATGATGAGCTGGGGCTGGGCCTGGCAGCGCCGCCGGCAGAACATCGGCGTGGTCGACGTACTCTGGGCCAAGGGCGTGGCGGTGTCGGCCGTGCTGCTGGCGCTGCTCGGCGAAGGCGCGCTGGTGCCGCGGGTTGCGCTGGGCGTGCTCGGTGGCCTGTGGGGCAGCCGGCTGGCCTTGCACCTCTGGCACCGGGTGCGCAGCGAACCGGAAGACGGCCGCTACCGCTACCTGCGCGAACACTGGCAGGGCCATCAGGGCAAGATCCTCGGCTTCTTCATGGCGCAGGCGCTGCTGGTGCTGCTGTTCGCCCTGCCCTTCGTCGCCGTGGCATCCAACCCGCAGGCCGGCGTGACCGGGTGGATCGTGGGCGCAGGCCTGGTGTGGCTGCTGAGCGTCGGCGGCGAGGCCCTGGCCGACCGCCAGCTTGCCCGCTTCCGCGCGGACCCGGCAAACAAGGGCCGCACCTGCCGTGAGGGACTGTGGCGCTATTCGCGGCACCCCAACTACTTCTTTGAGTGGCTGCACTGGTTCAGCTACGTGCTGCTCGCCGTCGGCTCACCGCTGTGGTGGCTGGCGTGGACCGGCCCGCTGCTGATGTACGTGTTCCTGCGCTACCTCAGCGGTGTTCCGTTCACTGAAAAGCAGGCCCTTCGCAGCCGTGGCGACGACTATCGCGCCTACCAGCGCAGCACCCCGATGTTCTTTCCCTGGTTTCCCCATTCTTCCAAGGAGCATTCCGCATGAACGCGATCCCGTCACTGAACCCGGCCGACGATGCGGAAACCGGGCTGATCGCCTGGGCCGAACGCGGACTGGTTCCCGATGCGGCGCTGCGTGCCGGCATCCGTCGCCTGTGCGCGCAGCGCCTGCATGAGGAATTGGCGGGCGGCATCGAGGCCCAGTCCGCGCGCTTCAGCCAGCGCATCGCCGAGCTGGCCGACAGCCCGCTGGCGCTGCATACCGAGGCAGCCAACCGCCAGCACTACGAAGTTCCGGCGGCGTTCTTCCAGGCCTGCCTGGGCAGGCGCCTGAAGTACAGCAGCTGCTACTACCCCACCGGGCGCGAGACGCTGGACCAGGCCGAAGAGGCCATGCTTGCGCTGTACGGCCAGCGCGCCGAGCTGGCCGATGGCCAGCAGATCCTCGAACTGGGCTGTGGCTGGGGTTCGCTGACCCTGTGGATGGCCGAGCGCTATCCCAACGCAGCAATCACCGCCGTCTCCAACTCGCACAGCCAGCGCCAGCACATCATGGCGCAGTGCCAGGCCAGGGGACTGCGCAACGTCGAGGTGATCACCCGCGACGTCAACCAGCTTGAACTGCCCGCCGCACGCTTCGACCGCTGCGTCTCGGTGGAAATGTTCGAGCATGTGCGCAACTACGAGCGCCTGCTGGCGCGCATTGGCCAGTGGCTGAAGCCCGACGGCGCCCTGTTCGTGCACATCTTCGCCCACCGCACGCTGATGTACCCGTTCGAGACCGAGGGCGGCGACAACTGGATGGGCCGCCATTTCTTCACCGGGGGCCTGATGCCGGCGGCCGACACGCTGCTGCATTTCCAGCGCGACCTGAGGCTTGACCAGCGCTGGTTGCTGGACGGCACCCACTACCAGCGCACGGCCGACCATTGGCTGGCCAACCAGGATGCATCCCGCGAGGCGGTGATGCCGGTGCTGGTCGCGACCTACGGCCAGGCCGCCGCGAAGATCTGGTGGCAGCGCTGGCGCATGTTCTGGATGGCCTGTGCCGAGCTGTTCGGCTACGACGACGGCCAGCAATGGCTGGTTGCCCATTACCTATTCCGTCCCCGCTGAGGTGTGACATGCACATCCGTTCGCTGCTTCCCCTGTTGGCATTGAGCCTGTTCGGTTCCGGCTGCAGTTCCAGCGAGACCCGACCCCTGCCCCGCCCGCCCTCGGTGGAGGTGCCGCGCTTCATGGGCGACTGGTATGTCATTGCCCACATTCCATCATGGCCCGAGCGCGAGGCCTTCGACGCCGTGGAAAGCTATGCGCTGAAACCGGATGGACGCATCCAGACCACGTTCACCTATCGCAAGGGCAGTTTCGATGCCCCGCAGAAGTCGATGCACCCCATCGGACGGGTCGAGAAGGAGGGCAACGGCGCGGTCTGGGGCATGCAGTTCATCTGGCCGATCCAGGCCGAGTATGTGATCGCCTGGCTGGACGATGACTATGGCCAGACCATCGTCGCGCGCAGCAAGCGTGACTATGTCTGGTTCATGGCACGGACACCACAGGTGTCAGAGCGCGACTACCAGCAGGCAGTGCAGCGTATTGCGGCCATGGGTTACGACACCGGGAAGCTGCGGCGCGTGCCGCAGTCGGTGCGCTAGGTCGCGTTTCACGCGTGTTGCGCCGCCCTGACGATAGGTAGCGCTCATGAATGAACAAGGATCGATGGATCAGAGCCATCGATCTTTAGGAATAGTCGTAAAAACGCAACGAATTCGATGTTCGACGCGACAGCGGCGCCAGAATGGCGGCCACGCCTACGGGCGCCGACCACCTCCCGCGCATGAATGGATTTCCTGCACCGCGTCGGCTCAGGCTGGCGCTTCTGGACGACCATGAAGTCGTCCGCCGCGGTACCGCCCTGCACCTCTCTGGTGACCTGCGCTTCGACATCGTCGCCAGCCATGGCTGCAGCAGCGACCTGATCCACAGCCTGCGCTGCACGCCGGTGGACGTGGCGGTCATCGACCTCACGCTGGCCCGCGGCGATCTGTGCAGCATCGAGCTGGTATCGCTGCTGTGCCGGGACTTCCCGCGCACGTCGCTGCTGGCGTTCGCTACGCTCTCGCCCACCACCAACCTCAACAGCCTGATCGATGCCGGGCTCCACGGATTCGTCAGCAAGGCCGAACCGCTTGCCGCCCTGTCGGATGCCATTGTACGCGTGTCGCAGGGGTTGCTGCGGGTGCCGCCGGACGTCCGGCTGGCCGGCGATCGCGGCGAGCTCAGCCGCAACGAGCGCGAGGTGCTGGGCCTGCTGCTGCAGGGCCTGACCGTGTCCGAGATCGCGCTGCGCCGGCACCGCAGCATCAAGACCGTCAGTACCCAGAAGGTCGCCGTACTGCGCAAGCTGGGATTGCGCAGCGATGTGGAAATCTATGCGCTGCGCGAACGGATGGAATCGCCGTGACCCGCCCGGCACCGTTGCGCCGGCGCCTGCTGTCGATCGGCCTGCTGGCGCTGCTGCTTCTGCCCGCGGCGTCGGCCGAAGACATCCGCTCGCCGCGCTGGCTGCCGGGCAGCAGCGTGCGGGTGGCCACCGCTCCCTCGCTGCGACCGGTGCCGTCGACGCTGATCGATGCGACGGCGCCGCCCACGCTCGCCCATGGCTACGCCAACCTCGTCGCCCGGCACGCCCAGCTCCACTTCCTGGAGCATCCCTATCCGACGACCGCCGCCTCGATCCTCGCCGTGTGCCACCACGACGCCGACCTGGTCATGGTGTTCGACGGCGCGCGACACCTGTCGCTGGCCTGCCCCGGCCTCACCGCCTCCGGCCGTTTCCGCGGCGGCGCCACGTTGGTGGCCGGACGCGCTGGCGAGTGGCTGCCGCGGCAGATGGGCGAGCTCGACGGGCAGGTCATCGCTGTCGTTGAAGGCGGGCCTTACGCCGGTTGGCTGAGCGCGCATCATCCGCAGATCCGGCTGAAGCAGATGCCTGACCGGCACGCAGCGCTGGCGGCCGTCGAATCCGGGCTGGCGGACATGGCGATCGGCATCGAGTCGACACTGCGCCCGCTGGTCCGTCGCCACTTCAACGGACGCCTGCGCCTGCAGCCATTCGACAGCGGATTTTCCACCGACCTGTACCTGCTCGTCCGCCAGGAAGACCAGCAGCTTCTCCAGCGCATCGACCAGGCATTGCGGCAGATCACGCTGGAGGAGCATGCCGGACTGCTCCATCTCTGGGCCGGACAGACGCTGCCTGCGGCGGCCGGGAACGCCCTGGACTGGATGTGGTCAGCGCCCCCGCGCGGCTGGCTGTTGCTGGCGCCCATGCTGATCGCCCTGCCGTTGCTGTGGCGCATGTTCCGGCAACGGCAGGCAAGCGGCGACCGCCGCAGCGCGCAGGCCATCGGGGTCATCAGCCACGAGATGCGCAATTCGGCGCAGGCCGTGCTGACCTCGATCGAGCTGCTGGGACAATCGCCCCTGCGCAAAGGCGAGCGCGATCTGCTTGCGGCTGCCAGCCATGCCAGCCAATCACTGCGCGGCCTGCTGAACCGCGCACTCGATTTTTCGCGCCTGGCCAGCGGAGCGTTCAAGCCACATGCGCATCCCTGTGATATTGCCCAGGTCTGCCGGCAGGCGCTGGAGTCGATCCGGCCGCAGGCGCAGCGCAAGGGCCTGACGCTGCATCTGGATGCGCCGTCCACCGCGACGACCCTCATCCTGCTGGATGCCGATGCCGTGCGCCAGATCGCCAGCAACCTGCTGGCCAACGCGGTCAAATTCAGTGACGTCGGCGGCATCGAGCTGCGCCTGCAGCTCACGCCCGCCGCGCGGCCGCGGGAACTGCTGCTGGAGGTGATCGACAGCGGCATCGGCATCGAGCCAGCCCAGGTCGCCACGCTGTTCCAGCCATTCCAGCAGGGCAGCGGCGGCCACCAGCGCGGCGGAACGGGCCTGGGGCTCTCCATCGCGCGCGAGCTGGCCCGTGCGATGGGAGGCGACCTGACCGTGCACAGCGTGCTGGGGCGCGGCAGCCGCTTCATCCTACGCCTGCCGACCGGTCCGGCGGGCAGCGGTGAGGGCGTCGAGGACATGCCCGTCGGCGGTACGCCGCTGGCCGGCGTGCGGCTGCTGCTGGTCGAGGACCATGCGCTCAATCGCCACGTGCTTGCCACGCAACTGCAGCGCTGGGGCGCAGACGTATGTGCGCTGGAGGATGCGGCCAGTGCTCTGGCCGAACAGATGCGCCAGCCCCGCGCTGCCGCACTGATCGATATCGGCCTGCGTGGCGTCGATGGCCATGCGCTGGCGCGCGAACTGCGCCGCCAGGGTGGGCAACCGCCGCGCCTGATCGCGCTGTCGGCGCGCACCGGCCGCCGTCACCGCGCACGCTGCCGCCGCTCGGGCTTCGACGCGGTGCTGACCAAGCCACTGCGCGCTGCCCAGCTGCTGGCTGCGCTCGGTATTGCGGCGCCGGAGGGGCTGGATGCAGTGCCGCCGGTGGCTGCAATGGATGCGGCCTATGACGCGGATATCCGCGAAGAGCTGAAGAAGATCGCGCAGGCCATCGGCCGCGCCGACGCACCCTGCTTGGGCCACCACGCACATCGCCTGCAGGGCACGCTGCAGATGCTGGGCCGACACGCGCAGGCGCCCCTCGCTGCGCAGCTGGTCGATCTGGCACATGACGCAGCGCCGGACTGGGCCGGCGCACGTCGTCTGCTGGACCTGTTGCAGCCCGGACAGGGTTCCCGCGGTGCGGGAACCCTGCAGGCGCCGTGATCAGGCCGCCAGGCGCTCGACCTGGCGACGGGTCAGGTCATTGAAGCGACCCAGCGACATCAGGTGCTGGTGGATCAGCGCCAGCCAGCCGCTGCGGTGCCACTCGACCACGGTCGCTTCCGGCAGCGCAACGAACTTCTCGACGTCCACGACCAGGAAACCATTGAGGTTGAACTCGCGGCCATCCGGGGTCCGCACGGTGGCGTTGCGCTCGACCAGCAGGCCGTTGTCGGTCAGGGCCTTGGAGAAGGCCAGGGTCTGTTCGTGTTCGCGGGTGTACTGGCCGCAGAACTCCAGCGCCTGCTGCACCATCTCGGTGGCCTTGCCGTCAACGAACAGCGGCTGGCCTTCTTCGCCGCCCTTGACCACGCGCGGGCTTTCCTCGTCGATGCCCAGCAGGAAGTCATTGTCCGCGCCGGTGTCGATGAAGATGAAGGGGTGGCGGCGCAGATAGGCCGGGATATAGGCCTCTTCTTCCCACAGCCCGTCCTTGATGAACAGGTTCTGGTCGGACACGCCCACCGCAGCCATCGGGACCGCGCCCGGGCCGGCGAACAGGATCGGGAAGTGGTGCAGCGCCAGCGAGAACTCGCCCAGCACCAGCGGAATGGCGTTGTTGCCGGCGGCGAACTCGAGCTTGCCCGGCAGGATGCGCAAGTCGGCGTGCACATCGGCCTGCAGCGGCACCGGACGGGTATAGAACAGGGGAGCGCCGCTCGGCGCCGCTTCGGTGGTGGTGTCGCTGGTGGTGGTCATCTTGGGAACCGTTCGATCATGCGCGCCTGCCATCCCGGGCACGCCAGCGGGAACAACCTGAATCCCGCATTATCAACAAGCACGATGACAACGGCCACCCCGCCGGCAAACTATTTCAGCTGCAACGGATAGCGCTGCCAGAGCACGTGGACCAGGAATCCGGCCAGCTCGGTGTCGCGCGCGCTCACTGCGGCGCGGATCTTGTCCAGCAGCACCATGTCGCTGCAGGAGCGGACGTCGGCGTGGTTCGCCTGCCCTGCCCTGCGCGCACGGTAGCGCGCGGCCCGTTGCGCGTCGCTCATCGCGTACCCGAACTTGGGCGGACGACCGCGCTTGCGCGGCAGGGTCAGCTCCAGGGTTCCGGGGTCTTTGTCATCACGCATGGGCGGGGTGCGGGCGGCGGCGAGCAACGGGGGGTGCGCAATTTATCGTGAGGCATCACTTTAATCCAGCGTTTTCTGCACTTTTGTTGCGATGCAGTGTAAAAATCGCGCCGCCAGCACTGCCTCCACGCATGGCATGGATCTACTGCAGAGCTCGCGACCCGGTCACCGGCAGCTCCACGCCCTGCGTGGATGCGGAAACCCGCCAGCACATGGTAGATCAACGCCATGCGTGGATACGGAAATCCGGACGCACAGAAAAAAGGGAGCCCGCGAACGGGCTCCCCTCACTTTCCTCATGCCGCGCGTACCGGCTCGTAGCCATGCAGGTGCGCCTCGCTGCTCGCGCGTCCCTGGCTGAGCGAGCGCAGCGAAGTCGTATATCCGACCAGCTGCGCCAGCGGTGCGAAGCCGCTGACCTCGGCGCGACCGTCCTGGTCCTCGATGCGGGCGATGCGGCCATGGCGACGGTTGAGGTCGCCGACCACGTCACCCACCGACGCCGACGGCGAATGCACCGTCACCGCCATCACCGGCTCCAGCAGCTGCGTGCCACCCTCGGCCAGCGCCGCCTTGATCGCCTCGGCACCCGCACGATGGAACGCCATCTCCGACGAGTCCTTCGCATGGGTCTGGCCATCCACAAGCGTGACCTCGATACCCACCACCGGATGCCCGTGCGGGCCTTCCGACAGCGCAGCCCGCACGCCCTTCTCCACCGCTGCGATGAAGCTGCGCGGCACCACGCCACCGACGATGCGGTCATTGAACACCACCTGGTCGTCCTCGCGCGGCGATACGTCCAGCACCACGTGCGCGAACTGGCCCTGGCCACCGGTCTGCTTGACCAGCCGCCCGACGACACCGGTCATCGGGCGCATCGGCGTCTCCTGGTAGGCCACGCGTGGCGCACCTACGCCCACATCGACCTTCCACTCGCTGCGCAGGCGCTCGACCATCACTTCCAGGTGCAGCTCGCCCATGCCCCAGACCAGGGTTTCACCCGTTTCCCGGTCCGTTTCCACACGGAACGAGGGGTCTTCCTGGGCCAGGCTGGCCAGGCCCTGCGCCATCCGGATCAGGTCCGCCGCACGCGCCGGCTCCAGGCGCCAGGCCAGCACCGGCGCCTGGGCCTGGATGTTCTCCAGGCGCAGCGGGCGTGCACGACTGCTCAGCGTTTCACCGCTGACCGCATCCTTCCAGCCCAGCACCGCGACGATGTCCCCGGCCACGGCCTGGTCGATGTCGTGGGTCTGGTCGGCCTGCACCCGCACCAGCCGGCTGACCCGCCGACCCTGCGGATGCTGCGAACTGGCTACCGCGTCGCCCACCTTCAAGCTGCCCGAGTACAGCCGCACGAAGCTCAGCGCGCCGTGCTGCTGGTGGGTGATCTTGAACAGCAGGCCGGCCAGCGGACCATCCGGGTCCGGCGGCAGTACCACCTCGCCGTCATCGCTTTCGGCGCTGACGGCAGGGCGATCCAGCGGCGACGGCAGGTAATCGACCACAGCGTCCAGCAGCGTCTCGATACCCTTGTCCTTGAACGCGGCACCAGCCAGCACGGGCACGCCCGCACCGGCGAGCGTCGCCCGGCGGATCGCCGCGCGCAGCGCCCCGGCATCGATCACGCGACCTTCCAGCCAGGCATCGGCCAGCTGCTCATCGTGATCGGCCACGGCTTCGACCAGCGCATCGCGCTGCGGCTGCCACTGCGCACGCGCCGCGTCGTCCCACGCGGTGATGGACGCGGCCGCACCGTCCTGCCACTGCAGCACACGCTCGTCGACCAGGTCGACCCAGCCGTTGAAGCCGCTTTCGCTGCCCAGCGGAACGCCCAGTGCCCATGGCCGCGCCTGCAGCTTGTCCTGCAGCTGCTCCAGTACGCGCTCGAACGAAGCGCCGACGCGGTCCATCTTGTTGACGAAGGCGATCAGCGGCACGCGATGGCGACGCGCCTGGCGCCACACCGTCTCGGACTGCGGCTGCACACCGTCCACGGCCGAGAACACGGCCACGGCACCGTCAAGCACCCGCAGTGAACGCTCGACCTCGATGGCGAAGTCGATGTGGCCGGGGGTGTCGATCAGGGTCAGCCGATGCGGCGGCAGGTCGCGCGGCGCCCACTGCGCCTGCACGGCGGCCGCGCCAATGGTGATGCCACGTTCGCGCTCGATCGCCGAGAAGTCGGTGGTCGCGTTGCCGTCGTGTACTTCGCCGACGCGGTGGATCTCGCCGCTTTTCCACAGCAGGCGTTCGGTCAGCGTGGTCTTGCCGGCGTCGATGTGGGCAATGATGCCAAGGTTGCGACGGCGGGAAAGGACTTGGGTGTTCATGAGAAAGGTTCCTGCAAAGCCAACTTCGGGGGCCGCGCACCCCGGTTGGCGACAGGGTGCGCGGCTAGCGTTCGGTCTCGGCGATCTGGTGCATGGCACGTTCTCCTTTGCGGTACTGGGTAGCGTCGGCTGGGTAGAGTCGACTGTTAGTCGACTCGCGGGAAATTAGTCGAGTACAAGAATCAAAAACGAAAAGAGCGCCCCGGAGGGCGCTCTGTCGAAGGTCCAGCGATGGCCGCTTCAACGGCCTCGTGGGGCTCCAGGCAGACACGCCCGTTCCGCGCTTGCGCGGGTCAGGGTGAAAAACTTCAGGAGCGGCATCCGGTTCATGGCGCGCATTGTAGACCTGCCAATCTGGCGCGCAAGTGAATATTGCACACACAAATGGAACGATGAGGCCGGCGGGCGCCAGGGGCGGATCCCTTTGCGACGGCAAAGGGATCTGACCCCTCTCAGCCTTTACTTGCAGCCGTGCAGCGTGCGCGCCTCGGCCACGGTCGCCGCCTGGTCATCTCCCATCGACATCCACCCCTTCAGCGACGTCGCCGGGTCCATGTGCGGCAGCCGTGGGCCGCCATGGATCACCACCTCGGTCCAGCTACCGACCGGGGCCAGTTCGGACAGGCGTGCCGCCTGGTCATCCTCGGTGCTGAACGTGTCGTCCGGGTTCGCCGGGGGCGTCGTGTTCACGGTCGCGGTCTTGCGGGAATGCACGCGCAGCGCGCCGCCCGGCATGCGCTGGGTGGTGATGTCGTAGCGCTCGATACCGTACGCCCAAGGATTTTCGCCAACGCTGCGGGTCTCGCTTCCGTCATCCGCCACCGCCACCACCTCGCCCGCCGGGCCGACCACGCCCGCGACAGCGCCCAGGCCGGACATCAGCGCCTGGTAGACGATCATCTGCCGCTGCTCGGTGCTCAACGCAGCGGCCTTGAGCTTGGCAGGGGGAATCTGCAGGTACGCCGCCTCCTTGCAAAGCACCAGCACCTGCTGGTCGTCCCAGCTCACGGACATTTCCTCGTTGGCGAAGTACTGCGTCCGGATGGACGCAACAGGGGAGCCCGCGCCAGCGGAATGCCGGATCTCGATCAGCGAGGCATTCTCCGCCGCATCGGTCAGCGAAACCGGCGAGGTGGAAGCCGCAGTCGCAGCGCCTGCGAAGCCAGCCAACACGGCCAGCACAGTGCCGCGCGAAATGCTACAGATCATTGCATCAGTCCATTGAGGGAATATCGGCCGGACATGATACGCGGCGACGGCGGCAGATCCGGCCTATGTCACCACCACCAGCGGTACCCCGCGCCGCGGATGCTCCAGCACCACCACATCCTGCTGGTAAACCCGCTGCAGGTTGTCTTCGGTCAGCACCTGCAGCGGCGTGCCATCGGCCGCCACCCTGCCCTGCTCCAGCAGCACGATGCGGTCGGCATAGCCGGCGGCCAGGTTGAGGTCGTGCAGCACCACAATCACGCACGCACCGGCTTCGGCACAGGCACGCACACTGCGCAGCGTGCGCTCCTGGTGGCGCAGATCCAGCGCGGCGGTCGGCTCATCAAGCAACAGCAGCGGCGTGTCCTGCGCCAGCACGCGCGCAAACGTTGTCCGCGCAGACTCGCCACCGGACAGCTGCTGCACCTCGCGCAGGCGCAGCGCCTGCAGTTCGGCGGCATCGATTGCAGCTTCCACCTGAGCATCGTCCACACGCGGATCCGGCGGATGCGGCAACCGTCCCATCGCCACCACTTCTTCCACGCTGAAGGCGAAGCGCACGCCATGCTCCTGCGGCATCACCGCGCGCTCGCGCGCCAGCGGCCCCGCCTTGTAACTGGCCAACGGCTTGCCCAGCAGGCTCACCTCACCCACGTCGGCACTCAGGTCACCGGCAGCCACCGCCAACAACGTGGACTTGCCTGCGCCGTTCGGGCCAACCAGCGCGGTCACCGTGCCCGGCTCGAACGCGAGCGAGACGCCATGCAGGATCTCGCGCTGCTGGCGGCGCACCACCACCTCGTGCAGCTTCAGAAGCACGCTCATGGCGCCGCCTTGCGGCGCTGCTGCAGCACCAGCCAGAGGAAGAACGGTGCGCCCAGCGCGGCCGAGAACAAGCCCAGCGGAATCTCTGCCGGCGGGTCGAGCGTGCGTGCGGCGGTGTCGGCCACCACGATCAGCAGCGCACCCAGCAGGCCGGACAACGGCAGCAACCAGCGATGCCCGGGGCCGACCAGCAGGCGCGCGACGTGCGGTACCACCAGGCCAACGAAACTGATCGAGCCGGCAAACGCCACCGCTGCGCCCACCAGCAGCGCACTGAACGCCACCAGCCGACGTCGCGTGCGGGTGACATCCAGCCCCAGGTGCTGTGCCTGGCGTTCGCCCAGTGCCAGCATGTCCAGCGGCGTGGCCAGCCGCTGCAGCGCAAACACGCCAATCGCAAACAACGGCACCACGGCTGCCACGTCGGCCCAGTTGGCGCGCGCCAGCGAGCCCATCTGCCAGAACACCAGCGACTGCAGCTCGCTTTCGCTGGCGATGTAAGTAAGGAAACCGATCAGCGCCGAGCAGAATGCAGCCATCGCGATGCCGACCAGCAACAGCGTCGCGTTGCCCGAACCTTTGCCGGGCCGGGCCAGTGCGTAGGTGAGGCCGATCGCCAGCGCACCGCCGGCGAACGCCGCCACCGGCACCAGCCAGCCGGCCGCACCGGCAGCGCCGAGCACGATGGCGGCCACCGCCCCCAGCGCAGCACCCTGGCTGACACCGACGATGCCGGGGTCCGCCAGCGGATTGCCGAACAGCCCCTGCAGGCTGGCACCGGCCATCGCCAGCGATGCACCCACCATTGCGCCCAACAGGGCACGCGGAATGCGCAGTTGCCAGACCACGGCCAGGTCGCGACTGCTGACCGCCTGTGGGTCAAGCAGGCCCAGCTTCACCGCCAGCGCCTGCATCACCTCCAGCGGCGGCAACCGCAACGGACCCACGGCGAACGACGCCAGCACTGCCCCCAGCAGTGCCAGCAACGCCACCATCAACATCGCCCGCCCGCGACGGCAGCGCCGATCCGCCGGACTCATGCCTTCGGCAACGCCGCCAGGGCCTTGGCCAGCGCCAGCGCGCCCGCACCAGAACCCACGCTGGTGTACTTCAGCTGCACATCCGGCATCACCCAGACCCGATTGGCCTGCCCGGCCGGGGTCTGCTTCAGCGTCGGGTACGCCTTCCACAGGCCTTCGGCACCGCCGAACAGCTGCAGGTCATGCTCGGTCACCAGGATCACTTCCGGTGCCGCCGCGACCACGCCCTCATTGCTCAGCTGCGAGTAGTTCTTCACCCCGGCTTCGGTGCCGATGTTGATGCCACCGGCCAGGGCGATCAGCTGCGCCGACGCGCTGTCGGCACCGGCAACAGTGGGCGAGCCGCCAGCGCCGGTGGCCGAGACGTGGATCAGTCGTGGCGCATGGTCCAGGCCCTTGCCAATCGCTGCAGCCTCGTCGAGCTGGCGCTGCACCTGCGTGGCCAGTGTTTGCCCCGCTTCGGCCAGCCCTAGTGCGGCGGCGACCTTGCGCACCTTGTCCGGCGCCGGCTGCAGATCATCGATGACCACCGCCGGCTCACCGACTTCGCGCAGCTTTTTCGCCAGCTCGGTGTGGCGGCGCAGGCTGTTGCCGAGGAACAGCGAGCCCTGCAGGCTCAGCACGCCCTCCACGCCGGTGGTGCGGTTGAACAGGAACTGGTGCGGCGCGGCCAGGCCGGCCTGGGTCGTGGTGTTGGTTGGTGCCGCGAACACCTGCGTGCCCAGGCCCAGCGCCTCGATCACCGCGATGACGTCGTCGCCGCCGGCAATGATCCGGCGGGTATCGGTCACCTCGATATCGGCGCCGTCATCGGAATGCACTCTGGCCGGCAGCACGGCCTTCTGGTCATGCACCGCCGGCATCTCGGCACCGGCCACGCGCTGCCAGCCTGCCGGCAACGCGGTGTCCGCAGCGGCGGTTGCGGCGGGCGGCTCGGCGGCCTTGTGGCCATCAGGCGGTGTCGACGAACCGCTACAGGCGGCCAGCGCCAGCGAAACAGCCAACGGAAGCGCACACAGGCGCAGACGGGACGCGATGTTCATGCTCGTTCTCCTTGCTGGCAGGGCGACGTGCAGGCCGCCCCGCCCTGTGACTTACTGCTTCGGGGTAATGCGGGTGATGCGGTCACCCTTCGGATCTTCGGCGCCACGCGACTTGTTCACCGCGAACACGTTGCCCTTGCCATCGGCGCGGACATGGTTCGGCAGCGTGCCGCCATCGAGGTTGGCAACCACCTTGCCGTCACCATTCACCACGGTGACCGTGCCCGCGCCACGGTTGCTGACGTAGGCCAGGCCGGAGGCATCATCGAAGGCGACGTTCAGCGCGCCGGCGCCGACCGGCACGTCGTGCAGCACCTTGCCTGCGGCCACATCGACGATCAGCAGGTTGTCGGTGCCCTGCGAGGCCACGTACAGGCGGTTGCGTGTCGCGTCGAAGGCCACGCCCGAGGCACTGATCGAATTGCCCAGGTCGATGACCTTCTCGACCTTGCCGCCGGCCACATCGATCACCGCCGCTTCCGGCGTGCCGATGCTGACGGTGAACAGCTTGCCGCCCTTCTCATCCAGCACCAGGCTCATCGGGGTGAACTTCCCGTCATCGACGCCGGATTCGAGCGTCACCGGCGGCAGTTCCTTGAAAGTCCTGGCATCGAACACCGACAGGTGGTCTTCACCCGTGGCCGAGGCGAACACCTTGCCGCGGGTGCCATCGACCACCACGTCGCGCGCGTGCGGCACAGTGTCGGCCGGGAACTGGTGGACCAGCGACAGGTCCTTCTGGCGATAGACCGCGATCGAGTTCTGGCGGGTGTTGGTCACCCAGACGTTGCCGTGGGTGTCATCCACGCCCACGCCGTAGACCGCATAGATGGCGCCATTGGTGCTGCCCGGTACCTGCGCCGGGGTGATCGCCTGGGTCACCTTCAGCGACGTCGGGTCCAGCTTCAGCAGCTGCGACTGGGTCACCGGCGGGCGCCCCACCGCCGAGGTCACGAACAGCGCATTGCTGGCGGCGCTGTAGGCGGACTGGTACAGGCCGGGCACCAGCTTGCTGGACTGGGTGGCGAACTGCGCCTGGCCGGACAGCGGCAGCTGCGGCGACACGCGCAGCTTCAGCACCGTCGCTGCGGCCGGCTGACTGGCGCGCACCACCACCGGGTGGGTGCCCGGCACCGCGTCGGTCGGAATGCTCAGCTGGGTCTTGAAGTTGCCATCGGCATCGACCACCAGCGGCTGCGCGTTGAGCACGCTGTCGCCACGCAGCAGGCTGACCTTCTGGCCCGGCACGAAGCCACGGCCGACCACCTCGGCAGTACTGCCGGGAACCACGTTCTCACCGCGTGAGACGACCTCACCCTTGAAGGTGGCGTTGGCCGGCGGGTCGAACACCGGCTGCGCGGTGGCGGTCACCGCCAGCAGCAGGCCGGCAGCAAGAGTGGTAAGACGGAAAGACGGACGGAACGACATGGCAGGCTCCTTGCACACGTAGGCCGCGCCACGTAGCGCGGGATTCATCGGTTGCCTGGGCCGCTGCACGCCGGCAGCCTCGCCTGGGTGGTGGGATCGCACGGCATCGCGTGCGGGTCGGGTCACTCGGCGGCGTTGTCACCGCCATTGGGTGCGCCATCGCTGGTACTACGGTCGGTTACGCCGTACAGCTCGTGCAGCGCCGCGTGGAACGAGGCGGGCAGCATCGGGCCATGGCCCAGGCCAGGAAATTCCCGGTAGCGCACGCTCAGGCCCGGCACTTTGCCCAAGCGCTCGGCCAACTGCATTGCCGCGTCCGGCGTGGCGCCACCGATGCGGCGCAGGTGCGCCACCACGCGCGGATTGGTCAGGTCACGCTTGCCGCGATCGCCGACGCGCTCGGCGCCGCCCAGCATCAGCCACAGGCTGGCCTGTTGGCCGTGCACGTTCTGCACGAACTGCTGTTCCGGATCACCCAGCGCCGCACCCTGGCTCCACCACAGCGAGGGGCTGGCCGCCAGATAGGACTGGAAGGCGGCGGGACGCGTGTACAGCGCATGGAGCACGAACAACCCGCCCAGCGAGTGCCCCCACAGCGCTTGCTGCTGCGTATCGATGCGTGCGCGACGCTCGACCTCGGGCTTGATGCGGCGTTCGATCACATCCAGGAAGGCCGCAGCACCACCGCCGACCGCCTGGGTTGTGCCGCCCTCGTCGTCGGCACGGTCGATCCACGCAGTGTAGTCGCGGGTGCGCGCCTTGGAATCGATGCGCAGGTCGTTGTCGTAGCCGATCAGCACCAGCACCGGTGGCGCCTTGCGCGTGGCCAGCTCGGTCAGCAGCGACTGATCCAGCACCATGGCCACCGCATTGCCATCCAGCGCGTACAGCACCGGCGAGGGCGACTTGCTGGCCTTCGCCGGGATCGCCAGATTCACCCGCCAACGGCGCTGCTGGTCCGGGCTGTCCACCACGAAATGCTCGAAGCGATAGCTGGCCGCCGGCTCGTCGAGCACGGTGTGGCCGATCTTCTGCAGCGGATTGCGCTGCTGGGCATGGGCGTACGAGGTGACCAGGAGCAGAGCCATCATCAGGGCGGCCAGGCCGCGGGCCAGCGGGCCACGGCGCGAAGGCGGGACGAAATGCTTCATCAGCGGCGGCAGACGCGGCACGGGGCCGCCGGTTCACAGGGGACCGCAGTCTACCTTAAACGCGAATGATTATCACATCGATCAAACGTCACGCTGTGTATCACGCGCGCGATGTGTTCATTTTCCCGGTTGCGCTGGAAACACCGGATCCACTATTTTCCCAGGCGCCGGGGCGCAGGAGCGCCCCGCCCTCGCAGGGCTGCGGATGGATGGGTGAGATCGAGCCATCGGCCGAGCCCTGTCCATGGCTGCCCGCCTCCACGCGTGGCGTGGATCTGCCGACCATCCTCCGCGCATGACGCGGAGGTCACCACCACCCACGGGAATGGATCCCGTGACTGCGAGAACACCTTGAAGCGCACCGCCCTGATCGCCCTTTCCCTCGGCCTGCTTGCACCGCTGGCTGCCCATGCCGCACAGGACCTGCCAACGCTCTACCAGGCCTTTGAAGAAGCCGGCAATTCGTCATTGGGCATGGACCAGCTCAACCAGACGGTGACATTCACTGCCGTAGCCCTGAGCGTTTCCAGCAACCTGGCGGGCGAGCCACTGATCGAGGCCGGCGACGACCAGGGCAATGTGCTGGCCCGGCTGACCAGCGACGACGAACAGCAGGCGGCCAAGCTGGGCGCGCTGGTAGAAGGTGCGACGTTCACCGCCAGCTGCACGCTGCAGTTCAGCTCGGGCACCGACTACCTGTCCTTCGGCGACTGCACCATCAAGTAAAGACGAAGCCGGCGAAATGCCGGCTTCATTCTGCTGCCCTGTAGCGTCGAGGCGCGCTCGGCTCGCGCCGTGTCACGGTCCCGAAGGCACCGGACCGTATGCATTCTCCTGCGGCGTGCCCGGCAACAGCGCGAATACGAAGATCACCAGGCCACCGAACGGAATGAAGGCCAGCAGGTACATCCAGCCCGACTGGTTGCAGTCATGCAGGCGACGGACGGTCACCGCGATGACCGGCAGCACGGTGGCCAGCCAGAACACGACGAACAGGATGATCGACGCAATGCCGAGGACGTCGGACTGCATCACCAGCCCGGCAACGAGCGGCACCATCAGTACGGCCGACACGATCAACAGGAACAGCTGGAACATCCAGTACTCGCGACGGTTGGCACGACCCTCGAACTGGGCGTAACGCTTCAACGGCAGAATCATTTCCTGCACGGCATCGATCCTTGAAAAAGTGGCCGCGCAGTGTGCCAAAGACCGGCGGCGGGAACAATGCAGCGTCGAGCATGGCTCGACCCTCCATAAGCCGGCTCAACGGCCCTTCGCGGCCCTCGCCGCTTCGCGCTCGGCACGCAGCCGGTCCAGCTTTTCCTTCAGCTTGATTTCCAGGCCGCGCGGCACCGGGTTGTAGTACACCCGTTCGCCCATCGCGTCAGGAAAACCGGTCTGGTCCAGCGCGATGCCTCCTTCGGCATCGTGGTCGTACTGATACTCGGCGCCATAGCCCAGCTCCTTCATCAGCTTGGTCGGCGCATTGCGCAGGTGCAGCGGCACCTCTTCGGTACCGCTCTGACGCACGTCGGCCTTGGCCTGGTTGAAGGCCGCATAGCCGGCGTTCGACTTGGCAGTGCTGGCCAGGTACAGCACCAGCTGCGCGAAGGCGAGTTCGCCTTCCGGGCTGCCGAGCCGCTCGTAGATGTCCCAGGCCTCCAGCGCCATGCTCTGCGCGCGCGGATCGGCCAGGCCGATGTCCTCGATGGCCATGCGGGTCAGTCGGCGCGCCAGGTAGGACGGATCGCAGCCGCCATCGAGCATGCGGGTCAGCCAGTACAGTGCGGCGTCCGGGTTGGAACTGCGTACCGACTTGTGCAGTGCCGAGATCTGGTCGTAGAACTGCTCGCCGCCCTTGTCGAAGCGACGGGTGCGATCGGCCAGCACCTGAGTCAGGGTCTGCGGCGTGATGCGCCCCCCCTCCCCGCCCGCCAGTTCGGCGGCGATCTCCAGCAGGGTCAATGCACGGCGCACGTCGCCGTCGGCGGCGGTGGCGATCTCCAGCAGCAGTTCGGGTGCGACCTCGATGCGCTCTTCGCCCAGGCCGCGCTCGCGATCCCCCAGCGCACGTTCCAGCGCTTCGACGATATCGGTCGGCGAAACACCTTCCAGCACATGCACGCGGCAACGCGACAGCAGCGCCGAGTTCAGCTCGAACGACGGATTCTCGGTGGTGGCGCCGACGAACAGGATCGTGCCGCGCTCGATGTGCGGCAGGAATGCGTCCTGCTGCGCCTTGTTGAAGCGATGCACCTCGTCCACGAACAGCACGGTGCGCCGGCCCTCCGCGAAGCGTTGCGCGGCTTCGGCCAGCACCTGGCGCACCTCCGGCAGCCCGGACAGCACGGCAGAGATGGCACGGAATTCCGCATCGGCGTACTCGGCCAGCAGCAGCGCCAGCGTGGTCTTGCCGCAGCCCGGCGGCCCCCACAGGATCATCGAATGCACGCGACCGGATTCAACCGCGCGGCGCAGCGCGCTGTCCGGCGCCAGCAGGCGCTTCTGCCCGACCATTTCATCGAGGGTGCGCGGGCGCATGCGCTCGGCCAGCGGGCGCAGGTGCTCCCGATCAACGCTCAGCAGATCGGGACCAGGGAAGGAAGTGGAGCGATGTCTTGGCACCCGCTTATTGTACCGCGAGAGCGTGACGGCGATTCCGGTAGTGCCGGCCGCTGGCCGGCATATCCCAAGCGCCTGCCAACGGTTGGCACCCACCGGATTCGGTAGCGCCGGGCCATGCCCGGCGCCCTGATCAATCACCGATGACGTCGGTGCCCTTCGGCGGGGTGAAGCTGAAGGTGCCGGCGGCGAAGCCCGGGTTGCGCTTCCAGCCACTGAAGCTGATCACGGTACGCTGGCCAACCGCATCGGTGATTTCCATCTTGGCCAGGCCCTGCGCGTTGAAGCCCAGCGCCGCGTACTGGAAGCTGGCTTCGGTCTCACGCTTCGGCGACAGCGACAGCCACTGCAGGCCATCGCGCTGCGCAGCCTCTTCGCTGACGTCGTACTGCTGTTCCAGCAGCGCCGGATTGATCAGCGCGGTCAGCGGGCTGTTCTGCTCTTCCTTGCCCTGCTCGCGCACGGTGGCCTGCTCCAGGTCCGGCTCGTACATCCAGACCTTCTTGCCGTCAGCCACGATCAACTGCTCGTGCGGGCGCACGTATTCCCAGCGGAACAGGCGCGGCGCCGACAGGGCCACGCGGCCGCTGGTCGATTCCTTCACCTTGCCGCGGCTGTCGAACACCTGCTGGCTGAACTGGCCATCCAGGCCCTTCAGGCCACTGGTGAAAGCCTTCAGGTCATCGCGGGCGCCAGCCCAGGCACTGCCGGCGGCGGCGCAGGCCACGGCCAGGGTGGTGGAAGCAAGGAAACGGCGGAAGCGGACGTTCATGCGGAAATCCTGTGGGCACGCAGGCCAGGAAAGTTGGATGTGAGTGTGCCCGGTGCAAGCTGAATGGGCGATCAGGGCGACATTATGCCGCCCTGATCGTCGAACGGCGATGCACGCACGAAGGCGGCTTCATCCATGCAGGGCGCGGTTCTACTTCAGCCGGCCGTACAGCACCTGGCCACGGAAGCCGCGCCGCACTTCGCGATACAGCGCGCGGAACGCCGGATAGTCCTGCGGCTGGCACAGCGCCTCCGGGCCACGCACCGCGTTCTGCTGCAAGCGGTGGTGCACGATCACGTCCTGGCCCTCGCGACTCCAGTCCACGCGGTACTCGCCGGCGGCGTTGGCGAAACGCTGGCTGGCCGGGATGGCGATGATCGGTGCATTGGCCGGGAACTGCAGGCGATAGGTTTCCTCGCGCAGGCTGGCATTGCAGTAGAACGGCGTTTCGTTGGCCGGCGCCGAGGCAGTGGCGTACAGGCCGCGCACCGACTCGCCACCCGGCGGGTCCGGCACGGCCATGCCCCCGGCCACGCTGAAATCGGCGTAGTCCTCGGCCTGGAACGCCATGCGATAGCCGAAGGGCCGGGTCAGATCGCCTGGCACGCCCTGAATCTGCAACTGCCCGCGCCCGTCAAAACCCGACGCGGCCATGATCTGCTCCTCAGCGCGCGCACGGTTCTGCGCGTTGAGCTGTGAGAACTGCGCGCGCATGCCGATCTCGGCGTTCTCGCCCAGCTTCGGAATCGTCTCGCCGCGCAGGTCGCCATTGGCGTCGAAGGTGAAGCGCACTTCCATGGACGTGGCGTTGCGATCGGGCGTGTTGGCCGGGGTGCGCGCCAGCGTGGCGTCGCGGGTGCGCACCACCGGCGCCCCCAGATCGCCTTCCGGCAACTGTCCGAAGCGCGCCCATGCCGTAGTCGAATCCAGGTACAGATCGAACTCGGGGATGTAGGTGATGGCGTGGTTGAAGCGGCCCAGCACCGGAATCTTCGGCAGCGTCGGACCGCCCCCGGCACCGATCAGCACCGGCGAGCTGGCGATGCCCTTGGCCGCCAGCAGCGCTTCCAGGATCGTCACATGGTCCTTGCAGTCACCATAGTGGTTGTCGAGGATGCTCTGCGCGCTGTTCGGCTCCAGGCCGCCATTGCCCAGGTACACCGCCACATAGCGGATGTTCTGCGCCACCCAGCGGTACAGCGCATCGGCCTGCCCGCGGCGGTCGCTGATGCCGGCGGTGATCTGGTCGGCCAGCGCCTGCAGTTCCGGCGTGACCTGCGCCGCCGGCCCGGCCTTGCGCTGGTAGGCGCGGCCCATCTGCGCCCAGTCACGATACGTGCTGGCCATGATGTTCGGGCCGAACTCCCAACCGGCGGCCGACCAGTTCTGCGCCGGCATCGCCTCACGCCGCTGGTAGCGCCAGCGCCACTGCGCCTGGCCGTTCTTCACTGTCGGGCGATCGCTGCCCTGCACGCCGCGGCTGTCGATGAACATCGGCAGGTTGGCCGGCGCACTCAGGGTGACCTCGGCGTCCTCGTATTCGGTGAAGACATTGAAGGTCTCCCACAGGCCGAAATAGCCCGGGAAGTACGGCGTCAGCTGGGTCCGGCGCACCTGGTAGTACAGGCGCGTGCCCGGCGCCAGGTTCGGGAACACGATCACCCGCACCTTACGGTCGGCGTACATCGCCGCCGAGGCGCTGGAGTAGCTTTCCTGGGTGTAGATGCGGTCGGCCGGCACGTCGCGGCGCTGGCCGTCGGCGGTGATGGTGTAGGCGCCAAGCACCTCCAGGGTTTCCATCTTCTCGCTGTAGCTCAGCCGCACCTGGCTGAACTGCTCGACCGAGGCCTTGGTCTTGAGCAGGACTTCGTAGGTTTCGGTCTGCACATTGCCCGCATCCGGCCGGACCTGGTAGTCGGCGCGGTAACGGACAATGCTGAAATTATTGCTGGCTTCGGTATCGCCGCTGGTGGAAGGCGGCGCCGTGGCGGGCGCGGAGGTGGCGGTTTCTGCCAGTGCCGGACTGGCAGCCAGCAAGGCTGCCAGCGCCAGTGCCAGCGCGCTTGGTACGGGGTGAAGCATGCGTCGGTTCCTTGGACGTCGTGGGGGATACCTCGGGTCTTACTTCGGCGGCGGCGGTGCCAGCACCGTGCGGTCGCCGTTGTGCTCGGGCGGGCTGACCACGCCGGCCGCTTCCATGGCCTCGATCAGTCGCGCTGCACGGTTGTAGCCGATCTTCAGCCGGCGCTGCACGCCGGAAATGGAGGCGCGGCGGGTCTCGGTGACCACCCGCAGCGCTTCGTCATACAGCGGGTCGGACTCGTCGCCGGCCGCACTGGTCTCGGGCAGGCCGGTGGCACCGACGACCACGCCGTCGCCCATCGTCTGCACCTCGTCCAGCACCCCGTCGACATAGTCGGCCGGGCCCATCGCCTTGAGGTGCTCGACCACGCGGTGCACTTCGTCATCGGACACGAACGCACCATGCACGCGCTCGGGCAGCGCGGTGCCCGGTGGCAGGTACAGCATGTCGCCGTGGCCGAGCAGGGTTTCCGCGCCGGACTGGTCGAGGATGGTGCGCGAGTCGATCTTGGAGCTGACCTGGAAGGCGATACGGGTCGGGATGTTGGCCTTGATCAGGCCGGTGATCACGTCCACCGACGGGCGCTGCGTGGCCAGGATCAGATGGATGCCGGCCGCACGCGCCTTCTGCGCCAGGCGCGCGATCAGCTCTTCGACCTTCTTGCCGACGATCATCATCATGTCGGCGAATTCGTCGATGAAGATGACGATGAACGG
Organism: Stenotrophomonas sp. PI_27; assembly: GCF_027854495.1. NCBI lineage: Bacteria > Pseudomonadati > Pseudomonadota > Gammaproteobacteria > Lysobacterales > Lysobacteraceae > Stenotrophomonas > Stenotrophomonas sp. PI_27. Next base: position 40,952 of record NZ_JAJNOF010000002.1, on the reverse strand, counting down.
CAGCGTCTCCAGCGGTCGCGGCGCCTCGCCCAGTTCCGGGTTCGGCTTGAACAGCGGGTCCATCAGCGGCTGGCCGGCGTCCTGGGCTTCCTTCACCTTCTTGTTGAAGCCGGCCAGGTTGCGCACGCCCACTGCGCTCATCAGCTTGTACCGGCGCTCCATCTCGGCCACGCACCAGCGCAGGCCGTTGGCGGCCTCCTTCATGTCGGTGACCACCGGTGCCAGCAGGTGCGGAATGCCCTGGTAGACGCTCAGTTCGAGCATCTTCGGGTCGATCATCAGCATCCGCAGGTCCTTGGGCGAAGCCTTGAACAGCAGGCTCAGCACCATCGCGTTGACCGCCACCGACTTGCCCGAACCGGTAGTACCGGCCACCAGCAGGTGCGGCATGCGCGCCAGGTCGGCCACCGTCGGGCGGCCGGCGATGTCCTTGCCCAGCGCCAGGGTCAGCACGCTGGCCGACTTGTCATATTCCTTCGAGCGCAGCAGCTCGGACAGGAAGATCATCTCGCGGGTGACGTTGGGGATCTCCAGGCCGATCACGGACTTGCCCGGAATGACATCGACCACGCGCACCGACTTCACCGACAGGCCACGCGCGATGTCCTTGTCCAGCGAACTGATCTGGCTGACCTTGATGCCCGGTGCCGGCTCGATCTCGAAACGGGTGATGACCGGGCCAGGGTTGGCGCCGACCACCTGCGCATCGATGCGGAAATCCTTCAGCTTGAACTCGATCTGCCGCGACAGGGTTTCCAGCGTTTCTTCGTCATAGCCCTTCGGCTGCGGCTTGGGATCATCCAGCAGCGCCAGCGGCGGCAGGTCGGAACCATCGCCATTGACGCCACGGAACATCGGAATCTGGGTATCGCGCTTGGCCCGATCACTCTTCTCGATCACCGGCTCCGGACGCGGCTCGATCTTCACCGGCTCGCGCTTGGCGCGCACCTCGGCGTCGGCCTTGCGCACTTCCTGGCGCTCCTCGCGCATGACCCGGGTCTGCTTCCACTCGGTGACTTCTTCCTTCTTGCGTTCCAGCAACGGCGCCAGCGACATCACGCCGCGACCGATCTTCTCCATCACCGTGAACCATGACAGCCCCGTCGCCAGGGTGATCGAGGCCAGCAGCAGCACCAGTACGAACAGGTTGGCCCCCAGCGCGCCGAAGCCCACCGTCAGCGAGTTGCCTACCAGCTTGCCGAGGATGCCGCCGGCACTGGCGACATCGCCACTGAACAGGCGCACATGCAGGAAGCCGGTGCCGGCAATCAGGAACCCGACCAGACCGACCAGGCGCAGTGCCGGATCCAGGTCGTTCTCGCCCTTGCTCTCGCGCTTGAGGCCGAACATGGCGATCCAGGCCAGCGCGCCCAGCACGATGGGCAGCAGGAAGGCGATGTAGCCAAACAGCTGCAGCAGCACGTCGGCGATCCAGGCGCCGGCACGGCCGCCCAGGTTGTGCACCGGCGCGACCACGCTGCCGGTGTGCGACCAGCCCGGATCGGTCGCTGAATAGGTGAAAAGACTGGCCGCCAGATAGAGCAGGGCCGGCGCGATGGCGATCAGGCCCAGGTCGCGCCAGAGGCGCTGGCGGCGTGGATTGTCGGTCGTCGCCGCCGCGGCCGTGCGACGTGACGCCTTGCTGTCGTCCGACTTGGAGCGTTCAGGGACCTGCTTCGCCACCTTAGACCATGCCTTTGGAATGCGCTGTTAGTGATTGATAATAAATGAGACGGCGTCAGTTTTCAGTTATGCGACATCTGGCCGGGTCCGGACAGGGCCGAAACCACCGCTGGATGACGGCGTTCTGTTCATCGGCTTGAATCGCCCTGCCCCAGCCGCCACTCTATGACCTGCCGAGGATGCTGCGCAAACATCGCCAGCGCCTTGTCCCATCTACCTTTTCGCGAGTTTACATGAGCACCAGCCTGCCCTCCCGCCACCAGCGCCTCGTCATCCTCGGTTCCGGACCGGCCGGCTGGACCGCCGCCGTCTACGCCGCCCGTGCCAACCTGAAGCCGGTCGTCATCACCGGCCTGCAGCAGGGTGGCCAGCTGATGACCACCACCGAGGTCGACAACTGGCCGGGTGACGCCCACGGCCTGATGGGCCCGGACCTGATGGCGCGCATGCAGGCCCACGCCGAGCGCTTCGAGACCGAGGTCATCTTCGACCATATCCACACCGCCGACCTGTCGCAGCGCCCATTCAAGCTGATCGGCGACAGCCATGAGTACACCTGCGACGCGCTGATCATCGCCACCGGCGCCACCGCCAAGTACCTGGGCATCCCGACCGAAGAGACCTTCAAGGGCCGCGGCGTCTCCGCCTGCGCCACCTGTGACGGCTTCTTCTACCGCGACCAGGACGTGGTCGTGGTCGGTGGCGGCAACACCGCCGTGGAAGAGGCGCTGTACCTGTCCAACATCGCCCGCAAGGTCTACCTGGTCCACCGCCGCGACACCCTGAAGGCGGAGAAGATCATGCAGGACAAGCTGTTCAAGAAGGTTGCCGAAGGCAAGATCGAGACCGTCTGGCACCACCAGGTGGAGGAAGTGCTGGGCAACGACGCCGGCGTGACCGGCGTTCGCGTGAAGTCCACCCTGGACGGCAGCACCCGCGACATCGACGCCCACGGCTTCTTCGTGGCCATCGGCCACCACCCGAACACCACCTTGTTCGACGGCCAGCTGGCGATGAACAACGGCTACCTGGAAATCCGTTCGGGCCTGGGCGGCAACGCCACCCAGACCTCGGTGGAAGGCGTGTTCGCCGCCGGCGACGTGGCCGACCAGCACTACCGCCAGGCGATCACCTCGGCCGGCTTCGGCTGCATGGCCGCTCTGGACGCCGAGCGCTATCTGGACGCGCAGGGCAAGGCCAGCTGAGAAGCGAACCTGCTTCTGTAGCGTCGAGCGATGCTCGACCGAGACCAAAGGCCGGCGCGAAAGCGCCGGCCTTCGTGCTTTCAGGAGTGCCAGGCCATGCCCACCCTCACGTCCGCACGCACGCCTGCGAGAACTCGACAGGTGCCGACGCAACCCCGTCCGCGTCCCTCAGGAGCGCACTCCAGCGCGCGACGCCCGTGCCGACGCCATTGCAGGCAAGATTGATCACCACCGGTTGCATCGGATCATCAAAGGTCCTCGTCGACGAGGAGCACGCACCCACCTCGGAACAGGTCGTCAGCGAGAGCTCCACCGACAACGGATACTGGGGGTTCCCGGCATAACGGACTTCGACATCCCTGGCCGATTGAACGGGCACATCGGTGTCTGGAATCGCATGCAGCGCCAAGGGCTCGCACGTCTTTCCCGTTGCCCACAGGCGATAGCCCTTCTCCACCCCTTTCATCGACGCCGAGCGGAAGATGGGATCCTGCAAGGCAGCCACATCGTCAGGATTGGAGTGGTAGGCGGTTTCGACGATCACCGAGGGCATCTTCCCGATGCGGTTCTCGCCGTGCCCATCAGCAGCCGATTCGGCTCGAACAGGAAAGTTCTCGTACCCCGGTTGGGCGTGGATCAGTTCTCTCATCCCGCACAGGATGCTGTCACCCAGCGCCTTGTCTTCAGGCTTGGAGCGATGGTGATAGACCTCGGCACCACGAACGCTGGGGGCTAGGTTTCCGTTTGTGTGCAGGCTCAGCATCACATCCACACCGAGATGATTGGCGTAATTGGGGCGAGCACGGATGTCCTCCTTGACTTCACGATCGCTGTCGGCGCTGTTTGGCAGCTCATTCCAGATGTCTGCACGCTCAGGGAGGAGCGCCTTCAAGTGATACCTGGCAGACATATGTTCCCAAGGGAGGCCTGACTCCGGATGCGGGTCGATAGAACGACTGCGCGCTCGATGCACGACCAATCCGCTTCGTTGCTCCAGCAAGCGCTGCAGTTCGTCTCCGTATGTCGGGCTCAATACATCCTCCTGAAGTCCGAGCGGGGCCGGTCGTTGAAATTCCCACGCCCTGCTGGGATGCAAGGCAATGTACCCATGACTTGAGGAAACCAGAGCCTGCGTGTGCACGGACCGGGATTTCGCCGCTCTTGGCGCAGGGTGATCTTCCGGGAAATGCGCCTCGATTGGCTTACCCTGGAAAAGGAACTCCACGTCCAGGATGTCCAGGCCCGCCTGATTCGAGTAGTGCCGAAGATCAGCGGCCAGCGGTATGAGGAAGAGCTCTCCATAGTTCTGTTCATTGCCTGGAAGATATCCGGGGCCGAACTCGACGACCATTCTGCGCTTCTGCGGAACTACCACTACGCTCACAGTCACCTGGCGCAACCTGCCCTTCTCTTGCAGATGGCGAGTCAACCTGGCGGAAATCTCGTGCTCAAGCAGTGCAACCAACTCGGCATAGTCGCCCGGATCTTCCGCTGCCCTCTCCGCTGTCTTCGAGGACTCGGCTCCAGAAGCCAACACGGGTGGCACAAAGATCAGGCCGCACGCGACCGCGGCAGTTGCAAGCTTCAATCCCTTCATCGTTGATTTCTCCATGTGGTGGGATGCGCGCCGCTCATGCAGCGCCCCGCCACCCTGCCGACCCGTGCGCCAGCGATTCCGCACCCAGCGCACACGGATGGAGAATTCAAATTTTCCTCACCTCCAACCGAAACAAACCAACCCAGCTCCGCCAACACCGTTCGCGATCCACCTGGCCTATCCTTGCCAACCATGCCCTCCACCCGCTTCCTCCACTCCCTTCAGTCCATTCCCGCCACCGATTGGGATGCCCTGCACGACGGCCAGAACCCGTTCGTCAGCCACGCCTTCCTTTCAGGCCTGGAACAGCACGGCTGCCTCCGCGAGGACTGGGGCTGGCAACCCCGGCACTTCACGCTGTGGGAGGGCGAGCGCCTGATCGGCGCCATTCCGGGCTACCTGAAGACCAACTCCCACGGCGAATTCGTGTTCGACCATGCCTGGGCCAACGCCTATGCCCGGCATGGCCGCGACTACTACCCGAAGTGGCTGGGCGCGGTACCGTACTCGCCGGTCACCGGGCCGCGCCTGCTGGCCCGTCACGATTCAGATCGCGCCGCGTTGCTGTCGGTGTTGCGTGATGCGCTGCCGGCACTGGAGGTGTCATCGGCCCATATCAACTTCCATACCGCAGCTGACGAAGCGCTGTTCGGCGAGGACTGGCTGCTGCGCGAGGATGTGCAGTTCCAGTGGCAGAACCCCGGCGAGTGGGCAACGTTCGAGCAGTTCCTCGCCGCGATGGACCACAAGCACCGCAAGAACATCCGCCAGGAACGGGCCAAGGTCACCCGCCAGGGCATCACCTTCCGCGTGGTGCACGGCGACGAGGCCAGCCGCGCCGACCTGCAGGCGATGTACCGTTTCTACCTGCAGACCTTCCTGGAATACGGCAATGCCCCGGCGCTGACCGAGCCTTTCCTGCGCCATCTGGCGATCTCGCTCGGACGTGGGCTGGTGCTGTTCCTGGCCGAGCAGGAAGGCCAGCCGATTGCCGGCGCACTTTGCCTGCGGGGCGGCAGCACTCTGTATGGCCGCTACTGGGGCGGGGCCACCCTGCCCGGCCTGCATTTCGAAGCCTGTTACTACCAGGGCATCGAGTACTGCCTGCGCGAAGGCCTGAGCCGTTTCGAGCCGGGCGCGCAGGGCGAGCACAAGCTGGCGCGCGGCTTCCTGCCGACCCTGGTGCGCAGCCGGCACTGGGTGGCGGACGCGGATTTCGCCGAAGCGCTGCAGGACTGGTGCCGGCAGGAGCGACGGGATGTACGGCGGTACCGGCAGGAGCTGCTGGGGCACAGCCCATTTCGCGCGGACGGGTGACCTGCCAGCCAAGGTGGGCATCTGCCGCGGCATTCGCGCGGGGCCGCGACGAATACAATGCCGGCATGACCCGCCAGCTGCCCTGGCGCCTGGCCGATGCGCCGGACGCGCCCTTTCCCCCGGCCGAGACCGCCCTGCGCCAGCCCGACGGCCTGCTCGCCGTGGGCGGCGACCTGCACCCGGCGCGCCTGCTCAACGCGTATGCGGGCGGCATCTTTCCGTGGTTCAGCGAGGGCGAACCGATCCTGTGGTGGTCGCCTGACCCGCGCATGGTGTTCCGCACCGACGGCGTGCACCTGTCCAGCCGCTTCCGCCGCCAGCTGCGTGGCTGCGACTGGGAGGTCACCGCCGACACCGCGTTTGGCCAGGTGATGCGCGCCTGCGCCGCCGCGCCGCGGCCCGGCCAGGACGGCACCTGGATCAGCCCGGCCATGATCGAGGCCTACAGCCAGCTGCACGACCTCGGCTTTGCCCACTCGTTCGAGGTCTGGGACCGGCAGACGCTGGTCGGCGGCATCTACGGTGTGGCGATCGGTACCGTGTTTTTCGGCGAGAGCATGTTCAGCGGTGCCAGCGGGGGCTCGAAGGTCGCGCTGGCCGCGTTGGCGGCCACGCTTGGCGGCTGGGGCTGGCCGCTGATCGATGCCCAGGTGGAGAATCCGCACCTGCTGCGGATGGGCGCCACGCATCTGCCGCGCGCGGCGTTTCTGGATCACGTGCGCAAGGCGGTGCGCGACAAGGGCCGTGAAGGCCCGTGGACGCAGGCGGTGGGACGCCTGTCGGCTCGGCGTTTGGCCAGGGGTTAACACAAACTTTGCAAGCTGGGCCGGTCACGCGTAAAATACTGCGCCTTAGGCCCAGCGTGGCCGTTTTCTGAACCGCACAGGACTACATGTCGAAAGACGATTCCATCGAGTTCGAGGGCACCGTCAGCGAGACGCTGCCGAACACCACTTTCCGCGTTCGTCTGGAAAATGGGCACGAGATCATTGCCCATATCTCCGGCCGCATGCGCAAGAACTACATCCGCATCCTCACCGGTGACCGGGTCAAGGTTGAAATGACCCCGTACGACCTGACCAAGGGTCGTATCACCTACCGCATGAAGTAAGCGGTCGGCGCCTGGCGCCACGTCGACAAGGCCAGCCCTGGTTGCTGGCCTTTTGTCATGCCTGCCATCCGGCCCTGCCGGAGGTCATCGTGACCGAACTCACCGTGACGTCGGTCAGCCCTGCTTGCGGCAGATTCGCATCTGCATCCGCGGCGGCATCGTAGGAACCGATCCAGTCCGGATCGCCATCCCCTGCCCCGCCATGAACATGCCCTCGCTGACCGCCCTGCTCATCGCCCTCGTCGCGTCCGCCAGCGCGCTGCCTGCGCGCGCCGCCGATACCCCCGCTGCGGCGAACGCCGCTGACTGCATCCAACTGGGCGGCGACCAGCAACTGGTGCGCGCCGGCGCCTCGCGCAACATCCTGCTGCGCAATGGCCAGGACCACTATGTCGTGCATTTCCAGGACGACTGCTCCGCTGCGGCCCATTCGCGCAAGCTGAGCTTCTTCACCGATGGCCAGCAGGGCCTGCTGTGCGCCGCCGGGCGCAGCCAGCTGCGCACCGACGCCAACCGCTGCACCGTGGCGCAGGTCGAACCGATCGACGAGGCCACCTTCAAGAAGAAAGCCCGCCAGCGCAGCCGCTGACGTCGCGTACAACAAGGGCGGCCGAAGCCGCCCTTGTCAGGAAGGGTGTCACCGCACAGGCGCAACCAGTGGCAGCACCCGCGGCTGCTCGTGCTGCCGCGCCAGCCAGAGGTCGTAATTGGATTGCAGCCCCATCCAGAAAGCCGCCGTACTGACCCCGGCCATTTCCAGGCGGATGGCCAGATCAGGACTGATGCCCGCCTTGCCGTTCAAGACCCGCGACAATGCCACCCGCGACATGGCCAAGCGCTCGGCCGCTTCGGTCACCGAGAGATCCATCGGATCGAAGACCATCGCCTTGATCGTCTGCCCTGGATGTGGGTGGTGATGAATCATGCGCAACCTCAGTGATAGTCCAGGTAGTCCAGCAGCTCCACATCGCCACCGGTGAAACGAAAGGTGATCCGCCAGTTGCCATTGACCCACACAGACCAATGCCCCCTCCGGTCGCCCCGCAGCTTGTGCAGGCGCAATCCAGGCATGGCGAGATCCTCGGGACCCGATGCCACGTCCAGGATCGACAGGATCATCAATACCCTGCTGGTGTGACCGTGTCGGATCCCGCTGCTGATACCGGAGCGGTAGAGGCGCTCGAGGCCTTTGTGGCGAAAGCCGATGATCATCACTGTATCCCGTATCGTTGCGCGATACAAATGAAGCAGTCCCCATCGCGCTCACGAAACAGCATTGATGCCTTCGCACCCTTCCAGCAAGGCCGCAGGCGACAGGCCCAGCACAACAAGGGCGGCCGAAGCCGCCCTTGTCATGTCAGGTCCGTCGAAACCGGACGGAGGTCAGTTCATTCCACCGTGACCGGCAGCAAGCGCTCCGGTTCGGCCTGGGTCTCGACCACCAGTTCGTCGTCGCGCACATCGATGCTCACCTTGCCGCCATTGACCAGCTTGCCGAACAGCAGCTCGTCGGCCAGCGGCCGCTTGATCTTGTCCTGGATCACGCGGGCCATCGGACGGGCACCCATCAGCGGGTCGAAGCCGTGGTGGGCCAGCCAGTCGCGCGCGGTCGGCGTGGCCGACAGGCTGACGTGCTTGTCCTGCAGCAGCATCTCCAGCTCGATCAGGAACTTGTCGACCACGCGCAGGATGTGCTCGAAGCCCAACGCCTGGAACTGCACCACCGCATCGAGGCGGTTGCGGAACTCCGGGGTGAAGCTGCGGCGGATGGTCTCCATCGCGTCGGTGGCATGGTCCTGCTTGGTGAAGCCGATCGAACGCCGCGAGGCCTGCGCCGCGCCAGCATTGGTGGTCATCACCAGCACCACGTTCTTGAAATTGGCCTCGCGACCGTTGGTATCGGTCAGCACGCCGCGGTCCATCACCTGCAACAGGATGTTGAAGATGTCCGGATGCGCCTTCTCGATCTCGTCCAGCAGCAGCACGCAGTGCGGCGTCTTGACGATTTTCTCGGTCAGCAGGCCGCCCTGGTCGAAGCCGACATAGCCAGGAGGGGCACCGATCAGGCGGCTGATCGAATGCGGCTCCATGTACTCGGACATGTCGAAGCGGACCAGCTCGATGCCCAGCTGCAGCGCCAGCTGCTTGGTCACCTCGGTCTTGCCGACACCGGTCGGCCCGGCGAACAGGAAGTTGCCGATCGGCTTTTCCGGATTGCCCAGGCCCGAGCGGGCCAGCTTGATCGCCGAGGACAGCGTCTCGATGGCCGGGTCCTGGCCGAAGATCACCATCTTCAGGTTGCGCTCCAGGTGCTGCAGCACGTCCTTGTCGGTGGCACTGACCTGCTTGGTCGGGATGCGCGCCATCTTGGCCACGATCGCCTCCACTTCCTCGACGTCGATCAGCTCCTTGCGCTGGCCTTCCGGCAGCAGGCGCTGGCGGGCACCGGCCTCGTCGATCACGTCGATGGCCTTGTCCGGCAGCAGGCGGTCGCCGATGTGCTTCACCGACAGGTCCACCGCCGCCTGCAGCGCTTCGTCCGAATAGGTCACGCCGTGGTGCAGCTCGTACTTGGACTTCAGGCCCTGCAGGATCTCGTAGGTCTCGCCCACGGTCGGCTCGACGATGTCGATCTTCTGGAAGCGGCGGGCCAGCGCCCGGTCCTTCTCGAAGATGCCGCGGTATTCCTGGAAGGTGGTCGAGCCGATGCAGCGCAGCTCGCCGGAGGCCAGCGCCGGCTTGATCAGGTTGGACGCATCCATGGTGCCGCCCGAGGCCGAGCCGGCACCGATGATGGTGTGGATCTCGTCGATGAACAGCACCGCGTTGGGCACCTTCTTCAGTGCGGTCAGCACGCTCTTCAGGCGCTTCTCGAAGTCGCCACGGTACTTGGTGCCGGCCACCAGCGCGCCCAGGTCGAGCGAGTAGATCACCGCGTCGGCCAGCACTTCAGGTACCGAGCCCTCGACGATGCGGCGGGCCAGGCCCTCGGCGATGGCGGTCTTGCCCACGCCGGCCTCACCCACGTACAGCGGGTTGTTCTTGCGACGGCGGCACAGGACCTGGATCGTGCGCTCGATCTCGTCGGCGCGGCCGACCAGCGGATCGATCCGGCCGGACCGCGCCTGTTCGTTGAGGTTGCTGGCAAATTCGGTCAGTGCATCGCCCTTCGGCTCGCCCTCCCCGCCCTCCATGCGGCCCTCGCCCTCGGAGGAGGAGGACGGCTGCTCGCCTTCCTCGCCCAGCTTGGCGATGCCGTGGGACAGGTAATTGACCACATCCAGCCGGGTCACATCCTGCTGGTTGAGGTAATAGACGGCATGGGAGTCCTTTTCGCCGAAGATGGCGACCAGCACGTTGGCGCCGGTGACCTCCTTCTTGCCCGAGGACTGCACGTGGTAAACGGCCCGCTGCAGCACCCGCTGGAAACCCAGCGTCGGCTGGGTATCGCGGCCGTCATCTTCGGCCAGGCGGGACACGGAGGCCTCGATGGCCTGCTCCAGCTCCTGGCGCAGGCGTTCGGCGTCGGCACCACAGGCCTTCAGTACGGCCTGGGCAGACGGGTTGTCGAGCAGTGCCAACAGCAGGTGTTCGACCGTCATGAACTCATGCCGGGCCTCACGGGCGCGCTTGTAGCACTGGCCGATGGTGTGTTCGAGGTCTTTGCTGAACATGGATTACTCCGGCGGCAGATGGGAACAATATGCGGCCTGACTACGCGATTTCCATCACCCTAGCGGATTGCTGCGTTCAGATGGCGTTAGCACTGCAGATCGCTTGATCTTCATTCACTCCAGGATCGTACAACCGGCATGAGCGAACCCTACCTGAGCCGCTGGCGATTGCGGCGTGACGGCCCGGCCATCCGTACGCCCCACGCCCGGCTCTGGCCGGTGCTGACCGCCGCCGGCGAGCCGGCGATGCTGAAGATTGCCGGCGAAACCGAGGAGCAGAACAGCCATCGCCTGCTGCGCTGGTGGGACGGCGATGGCGCTGCCCGGCTGCTGGTCCACGAGGGGCCGGCGATCCTGATCGAGCGCGCCAGCGGTCAGTCGCTGCGGCAACGCTCGATCGATGGCGCCGATGACGCCTGCACCACGATCCTGTGCCAGGTCCTGCAGCGGCTGCACCGGCCACGGAGCGCGCCGCCAGCAGACCTGGTCTGCCTGCGTAGATGGTTCGCCGACCTGCTGCAGCCAAGGGCCGCGCTGCCGCCACTGCTGGAACAGTGCAGATCACTGGCAGGAGGGGTGTTGCAGGAAGAACAGGAGATCCGGCCGCTGCACGGCGACCTGCACCATGACAACGTGCTGGATTTTGGTGCGCGCGGCTGGCTGGCGATCGATCCGAAACGGCTGCTGGGTGACCGCGCGTTCGACTACACGACGCTGTTCAGCAATCCGGATCTGTGCGGCCCGGGCATCCACGTGGCCACGCGGCCGGAGCGGTTTGCCGCCCGGCTGGAACAGGTCAGCGCGCTGGCTGGGCTGGAACGGGCGCGCCTGCTGCGCTGGATCGCCGCCAGCGCGGCACTGTCGGCCGTGTGGTTCCGGGACGATGGCGACCCCGCCGACATCGACGAGGCGGTGGCGCGGATGGCGCTGGAGGCGCTGGCGGAGAGGTGAGACCCGCGCTTGGCAGGTGCCCACCTTGGTGGGCACACCCATCCGGGATCGATGTGCCCGGACGAGAATCGGCAGCCGGTCAGGCCTTTTCCATCGTGCACAGCAGCGGGTGCTGGTTCATCCGCGAATACTCGTTGACCTGGGCAACCTTGGTCTCGGCCACCTCGCGGGTGAACACGCCGCAGACCCCGCGGCCGCGGGTATGGACGTGCAGCATCACCTGCGTGGCCTTGTCCAGGTCCATGCTGAAGAACTGCTGCAGTACATCCACCACGAAATCCATCGGGGTGTAGTCGTCGTTGAGCAGCATCACCTGGTAGAACGGCGGCGGCGCCACTTCCGGGCGCGCGGGCTCCACGGCAACGCCGTGCTCGTGATGGGAATCGGGGGAGGACTCATGGGGCATCCACCCATTATAGAGGTTGCACCGCGCCTGCGTCGGCCCGCCGCGGATTGGACGGCACGCACGCCCAACGTCACAATTGCAGCTTCTTTCAACACTGCTTCACAGGATCTTCATGAAAAGGACCCTTCTGCCCGCCCTGCTGATCACCCTGGCCGCTGCCGGTGCTGCCACCGCCGCACCCCAGGCCGACAAGTCCGTGGCCCGCCACCTGGACAAGCTGGGTTACACCTACGAGGTCGACGAGGATGGCGACTACCGCATGGTCTTCGACGTCGAGGGTGACCGCACCCAGATGGTCTACGTGCGCTCGGCGGTGGAAGACTTCGGCAGCCACAACATCCGCGAGATCTGGTCGCCGGCCTACAGTGCCAAGACCAAGCAGTTCCCGGTGGCCGTGGCCAACCGCCTGCTGGAAGATTCGCAGGACGCCAAGATGGGCGGCTGGGTGAAGCAGGACACCACCGCCATGTTCGTGGTGAAGATCGACGCCGATGCCACCCCCGACCAGCTCAGCGACGCCATCGATGCGGCCATCCGCACCGCCGACGCGATAGAGCTGGAACTGACCAAGAAGGACGAATTCTGAGTTGAACGCCACGCCGGACCCGCGCTGGGCACCGCACGCCACCGTCGCCACGGTGGTGGTCGACGGCGGCCGCGTGCTACTGGTTGAAGAGACCATCGACGGCCGCCCGGTGCTGAACCAGCCGGCCGGCCACCTCGAGCCGGGCGAAAGCCTGGCCGAGGCTGCCCTGCGCGAGACCCGCGAGGAAACCGGCTGGACCGTGCAGCTGACCCACTTCATCGGCTGCTACCAGTGGACCGCCGGCGACGGCACTGCCTTCCTGCGCTTCTGCTATGCGGCGCGCCCGGTCTCGCACGACCCGGCGCAGCCGTTGGACACCGGCATCGACCGTGCGCTGTGGCTGACCCCGGCCGAGCTGCAGGCCGCCGGCGCGCGCCAGCGCAGCCCGTTGGTATGGCAGGTGGTGGCCGATTACCTGGGTGGCCAGCGCCATCCGCTTTCACTGGTCCGGGAGGTCGCATGAGCACTCCGCGCGTGATGGTGGGCGTGTCCGGTGGCGTCGATTCCTCGGTCGCCGCCTGGCGCCTGGTCCAGCAGGGCGAGGCCGTGGCCGGCCTGTTCATGCAGAACTGGGCCGACGACGGCAGCGGTGACTGCCGCGCCGAGGACGACCGCCGCGATGCGGTGGCAGTCTGCGGCCTGCTCGGCATCCCGTTCCACTTCCGCGACTTCTCCAGCGAGTACTGGCAGGGCGTGTTCGAGCACTTCCTGGCCGAGTATGCGGCCGGCCGCACGCCGAACCCGGACGTGCTGTGCAACCGCGAAGTGAAGTTCAAGCATTTCCTGGATGCCGCCCGCGAGCTGGGCGCCGAGCGCATTGCCACCGGCCACTATGCCCGGGTAACCCAGCGCGGCCACCAGTGGCTGCTGCTGCGCGGCGCCGACCGTTCCAAGGACCAGAGCTACTTCCTGCACCAGCTGGGCCAGGAGCAGCTGGCGGCCACCCTGTTCCCGATCGGCGACCTGGAAAAGAGCGACCTGCGCCGGATCGCGCGCGACGTTGGCCTGCCGACCCACGCCAAGAAGGATTCCACCGGCATCTGCTTCATCGGTGAGCGCGATTTCCGCGAGTTCCTTGGACGCTATTTGCCGGCCAAGCCGGGCCAGATCCTCGACCCGGCCGACGGCAGCGTGATTGCCGAGCATCCGGGCGTGTTCTATTTCACGCTGGGCCAGCGCGAGGGACTCAACATCGGCGGCGTGCGTGGCCGCCCGGCTGCACCGTGGTACGTAGTCGGCAAGGATGTGGCCAGCAACGTGCTGTACGTGGACCAGGACCGCGACAGCCCGTGGATGCTGTCCGGGCGCCTGCGTTCGGAACGCGCGCACTGGATCGCCGGCGCGCCGCCGGCGCGGCGCTTCGAATGTACTGCCCAGACCCGTTACCGCCAGCCCGATGAGCCCTGTACGGTGCAGGTGCTGGACGACGGCAGCGTGCTGGTCACCTTCGCGCGCCCGCAGCGCGCCGTTACCCCCGGTCAATCGTTGGTGCTGTATGACGGTGACGTGTGCCTGGGTGGCGCGGTGATCGCCGCCACCGATGCGCCGCTGGAAGAGCGCCTGCGCACCACCCCCTCCCCTTTTGAGGTAATCGCTGCATGAGTTTCACTGTCGACGACCGCGTCCTGGCCCTGGCCGGCATTGCCCAGGCCCTGCAGCAGGTCCGCCGCATCGCCGATACCGGCCATTCCGACGCCGCCGCCGTACGCACCGCCGTGGACAGCGTGTTCCGCGTGGATGCGTCCTCGCCGCAGGCGGTGTTCGGTGACCGCCATGCATTGAAGGCGGGGCTGCGCCTGCTGCACAACTACTTCCGCAGCCAGGGCCAGGACCCGATCCTGCCCAAGCTGGCCCTGTCGGTGCTGCAGCTGGAGCGCCGCTTCGTGCAGGACGGGGCGACCGTGAACAAGGTCGCCTCGGGCATCGAGCGCGCCCAGCGCCAGGCCGCCGAACTGGGTGACAGCGGTCACCCGGACGTGCTCGCCAGCCTGGGCGGCCTGTACGCCGACACCATCAGCCACCTCAAGCCGCGGGTGATGGTCCAAGGCAACCCGCACTACCTGGGCCAGGCCGGCGTGGTGGCGGAGATCCGCGCCCTGCTGCTGGCCGCGGTGCGCGCGGCGGTGCTGTGGCGGCAGCTGGGTGGCAGCTACTGGGACTTCCTGTTCGGGCGAAAGGCGATGATCGAGGCCGTGGACCGCCTGCTGGCCTGAGGGTGTGGGGTCAGAGCCCTTTTCCATGGAAAAGGGATCCGACCCCGTTGCTGCCTGCCCAAGGGGTCGGATCCCTTTCCGACACGGAAAGGGCTCTGACCCCGAGGCCGCCAGGGCGCCGGAAAACCGGCGCATTCAGAATGCACTTCGAGGCACATCGACGTTAAAGAGAAAGGGGGTACGGCCGATACATCCTCCGTGCACCTCCCGAGAACGTCCATGTACTCACGCATTTTCATCCGTCTGGCCGCCCCCCTGGCTCTGACCCTGCTGCTCCCCTTCGCCATCGGTTTCGAATGGCCGGCCGCCCTGCGCTGGGCGATCCTGACCACGATGACGCTGAGCTGGCTCGGCTTTGCGTGGTGGACCACCCGCGCCCAGGCACATCGTTCCCCCGAGCACGCCCGTGTCCTGCGCGAACAGGACCAGCTGCTGACCGAGCTGCGCAACTTCGTCGGCAACGAGATCGACGGTTCGCGTGGCGAAGTGGAACGCGCCCGTGACCTGATCCGCCAGGCCGTCTCCAGCCTCGGCGGCAGCTTCGATGCGATGAACCGCAAGTCGCGCCAGCAGAGCCAGGCCCTGTCGCGCATCGTCGACCGCGCCGGTGATGAAGGCAATGCCGGCCTCGACGTCGCCCGTTTCGCCCAGCACGCCAGCCATCGCATGGAACAGCTGGTGGAAGCGCTGGAACAGGTCAGCGGCCAGAGCAGCACCACCGTGCAGCACATCGACCAGATGGCGCAGCACCTGGATGGCATCTTCGCGTTGCTGGAAGACGTCAAGTCGATCGCCGACCAGACCAACCTGCTGGCGCTGAACGCGGCCATCGAAGCGGCGCGTGCCGGTGAAGCCGGTCGTGGCTTTGCCGTGGTCGCCGACGAAGTGCGCAACCTGTCCGAGCGCTCGACCACCTTCAACGAGCAGATCCGCAAGCTGGCGCACAGCTCCAAGGACGCCATTGCCAAGGTGCGCGAGACGGTCTCGCACATGGCCTCGCGTGACATGGACCGCTCCCGCGAAGCGCGCCAGGAAGCGGCGGCGATGCTCGACAATGTCGCGCAGATCAATGCCTCGCTCGGCGACGGCATGCGCGAAGTGTCCGAATGCGCCCGTGCGATCGATGGCAGCGTGGCCGAAGCCGTGCGCGCCCTGCAGTTCGAAGACATCGCCACCCAGGCCCTGGGCGGCGTGCACACCCACCTGGACCGCCTGACCACCATCAATCGCGAAGCGGTGGCCCTGCAGGAGCTGCTGCACCGCAACGGCGGCGTGTTCGACGAAGAGATTGCCAGCGCCCTGCAGCGCACCGGCAACCGCCTGCGCGAGCTGCGCAGCGAATGGGAACGCCCGCCGCACAAGCCGGTCGCCCAGCAGAGCATGGGCGCCGGCACCGTCGAGCTGTTCTGATCCTGATGTCCGCTGCCCTCGCCGGCAGCCCGCAAGGCCCCGGTTCGCCCGGGGCCTTTGCCTGTGACCCGCCGTTGGATGCATCCTGTACGCGCACCATGACCCTGATCCGCGCCCTGCCCGCCCTCACCGACACCGAGCGCCCGCGCAACGCGAGCGTGCGTGAGCAGTTGCAGCAGCTGGAAGACGTCGCCCGCGAGGAACTGCTCGAACTGCAGCACCTGGCCGATGCGCGCCCCGCCCCCTCCCGAGCCGACGATGAACTGCTGGGCCTGGCATGGGACCTGGGGCTGGATGGCGAAGCCCTGAAGTAGATCCGCGTCCTGCGTGGATGGCCGTCGCGCATGGCATGATCCACCGGTCCCGTCCATGGAAGACCGATGGCCATCGCCCTGATCGCAGTACTCCTGATCGAAACGGTCCTTCTGATGGCCTGGGTGGCCGGCTATTTCAGCTGGGGCATCACTCTGTTCAACGAACGCATTGCGGCGTCACCGGCCATGCAGGCCCGCCTTTCGCTGGGCAGCCTGGAACGTGACCTGCCACCGGACAAGTGGCTGCGACTGGCTTTCCATGCGCTGCCCGATGGCAGCATGGCGTTCCGCGAGAGCTTCGCGCCGAGCTTCGGCCTGCGCTACTTCCCGGTGATGCGCGGTCGCATCGTACTCAACGCGCGACGGCACGAGGTGCGGGTGACGGGCCTGTGCAGCTGGTTCGTGGCGATCCTGTCGCTGCTGCTGTTGCCGCTGGTGGCCATGCGCCCGATGGTGGCGCCGATGCTGCTGGTACTGCCGCTGTTCCTGGCCAGCTACCTGGTCCAGAAGCGGCGCTATGCGGCCGTCGTCCAGGCCCTGCGCATGCAGTTGAAGGCGGAGTTTCCCAGGTAGGTCCACGCCGTGCGTGGATGGTCGCGCGCCCGCGCATCCGTGCCGACCGACGGCCGGCACCCACCGGAGCTGGGCGCACCAGAGTCAGGCCACACCGGGCCGGCATCTGCCAGCGCAGATCGTCAGCGCACCAGCACCGCTTCGCCGCTGGCGTCGGTGCGCATCGGCGCCGGGCGCTGCTGGCGCAGCCACTGCGCCAGATCGCGCGGGCTGAGCGGGCGCGAGTACAGGTAGCCCTGGATCTCGTCGCAGCCCTGGCGGCGCAGCATGTCTTCTTCCTGGTGGGTTTCCACGCCTTCGGCCACCACCTTCATGCCCAGCGCGTGGCCCAGGTGGACGATGGCCTGGGTGACTTCCGCCGTGCCCGAGTCATGCAGCATCCCTTGCACGAAACTGCGGTCGATCTTCAGGCGCCCCACCGGGAAGCGATTGAGGTAATTGAGGTTGGAGAAGCCGGTGCCGAAGTCGTCCACCGCCAGCGGCACGCCGTGCCGCTCCAGCACGTCGAAGCAGTGGCGCAGGATGTCGGTGTCACGGATCAGCGCCGACTCGGTCAGCTCCAGTTCCAGCCGTTGCGGCGGCCAGCCATGGGCATGGCAGATCTCGATCACGCGCTCGGCGAAGCCGCGATCCCGCAGCTGCACCGCCGACACATTGACCGCGATGCGATCAAAGTGCAGTCCGGCACGATCCCACGCGGTTGCCTGGCGGCAGGCCTCGTTCAGCACCCAGTCGCCGATGCGCACGATCTCGCCGCACTTTTCGGCAATGGGAATGAACTCGGCCGGGCTGCAGTAGCCGATGCCGGGTCGGTGCCAGCGCAACAGTGCCTCGATCGCCGGTGGCTCGCCGTGGTGGGCGTGCAGCAGCGGCTGGTAGGCCAGGCTGAACTCGTCGCGCTCGATCGCCCCATGCAGGGCATGCTCGACGTCCAGCCGACGCTGGATGCGGGCCAGCGCGTCCTGGCTGTAGTACTGGTAGGTATTGCGCCCGGCTTCCTTGGCCGCATACATCGCGGCGTCGGCCGCGCGCAGCAGTGAGTCGAAATCGGTCTGCGCATCGCCCAGCATGGCGATGCCGACACTGGCGCCGACCTTCAACGTGGTCTCGCCACGGCGCAGCGGCTCGGCCAACGAGGCGATCAGCTTGCGCGCCACGTGACCGGCGTCCTCCGGCTCGGCCAGGTCACGCAGCACCACGATGAATTCGTCGCCACTGAAGCGGCCGAACAGGTCGTTGTTGCGCAGGTTCTGGTGCAGCCGGGTGGCGGCGGCCTTCAGCAGCGCATCGCCGGTGGCGTGGCCGAAGCTGTCGTTGATGGTCTTGAAGCCGTCCAGGTCGATGAACAGCATCGCCAGCGAGGTACCGCGATCGCGCGCTTCCTCGATGGCCTCGGCAGTCTGCTCGCCGAGCAGCACGCGATTGGGCAGGCCGGTCAGCAGATCGTAGTGGGCCAGCAGTTCGATGCGCTCGTTGGCTTCGCGTTCGCGGGTGATGTCACGGAACAGGACGACGAACCGCGGCGGCAGGCCGTCACGACGGTCCAGTTCGATCAGCACCTGCACCCAGACGCGCAGGCCGGACTGGCGGTAGAAGCACAGGTCCAGCTGCTCGGGCAGGCCGCCGTTGGCGATACGGGCGAGCGCCGCCTCGAACGCGTTGCGCGAGTCCTCGGTGTACAGCGCCAGCGCCTGGTCGAGGGTGATCGGTTCCTTGCGCAGGCCATGGATGCGGTAGCACTCCTCGGTCCATTGCATGCTGCGGGTCTGCACTTCGATCTCGCAGCCGCCGATGCGGCCCAGCGCGGAAACCCGGTTCAGCAGTTCGGTGCGCCAGCGGATCAACGCATCGGTCTGGTGCTGTTCGGTGATGTTCTGTACCTGGCCGAGCAGGCGCTTGGGTTGCCCATCCATGTCCAGCAGCGGCTGCATCCATAGCCTTAGGTGCTGCGAAGGCTCGTGGCCGCGGGTCAGCTCCAGCTCGAGGTTGGCAGCCCGGCCATCGCGCCACAACCGCCGCCATGCCGCGCGCAGCGCGCCGCGGGAGCGTGGATGCAGCTGCTTCAGCCAACGCCGCTGGCCCGGAACGGCGCCCTGCTCCAGGGCCAGCAGCGAACGCAGTTCCGGCGACCACCAGAAATGCCCGCTGTTGGGATCAAACGACCAGCTGCCCATGCTGGCGATGCGCTGGGCCTCGCTCAGGTGCAGCTGCTGTTCCTGCAGCAGCGATTCGAGCTGCTTCTGCTGCTCGATATCGGTGTGCGTGCCGACCATGCGCAGGGGCTGGCCATCGGCGGTGCGAGCGACCACGCGGCCGCGATCGAGCACCCAACGCCACTGGCCATCGGCCTGGCGGAAACGGAACTGTGCGCTGTACTGCTCGCTGTGCCCGCGCAGGTGCTCGTCGAGCGCGGCACGCACCTGCACGATGTCCTCGCCGTGCACGCGTGCCAGCATGCCGGTCGCAGCATCCTCGCCGAGCGCGGGCGTGCGTGTGACGCGGTCACCGGGAATGTCCCAGTCCCACAGGCTGTGGCCGGCACTGTCCAGCGCCAGCTCCCAGCGCCCGCCCCCGTCCACCGGCACCGGCTCGGGGATGCTCAGGGTGAAGGCCAGCAGGTTGCCGGCGCCGTCGTGCACCGCACGCAGGTGGCCGTCGTAGTGCCCACGCGGGCCGCCCGGCAGCGTGCAGGCAACGATGCCACCATCGGCGGCCATCAGGCGCAGATCTTCCAGCATCGGCGCATAGGCTGCCACGGTGGCCGGCAGGCCATGCTCGCGCGCGGCCGGATTGGCCGCCAGCGGGCGCCCGGCACGGTCGACGATGACCAGCGCCGACGCAAGCGGGTGCTGCAGCAGGCTGGCGATGATCCCTTGGTCCACGCGATCTTGCTCCGGATGACACGCCCGTCAGCGGGGCACGCAGTGGTTAACGGCGCCTGCGGCGGATAATTGAGTGGTCACGGCACGCTGCGGGGTAAGATGACCGGCGCCCCTGTCACCCGCCCCGCCCATGCCCGCAGACCCCACCGGCAACGCCCCTGTTCCCGACCCGCGGATGGCGCAGGCGCTGAGCCGTGACCGGCGGCGGGTGGTGCTGAGTTACCTGGTGATGGCGCTGGCCTGGATGATCTCCACCGACAGCGTGGTCCAGGCATTGGTGCCCGATCCGCAGCGGGCGGCGCTGTGGCAGGGCCTGAAGGGTTCGTTCTTCGCCCTGGCCAGCGCAGGCCTGCTGTATCTGCTGCTGCGGCCGCTGGCCGAACACGTGCTGCACACCCATGCCCGCCAGCAGGCCTCGGAGCTGCGCCTGCGCCAGATGTTCGAGGGCAACCCGGGCCCGATCCTGGTCTATGACCTGGACACGCTGGCGATCCTCGATGCCAATCCCGCCGCCTGCAGCGCGTTCGGCTGGGACCGTGACGAACTGCTGGAGCAGACCATCGATGCGCTGTGGCCACCGGGCCAGGACCAGGCGCTGCAGACCAAGCTGGAGGCGATCCGCGAGGCGCCCGAGGCGTTGTGCATCCTGCGCGCGCAGCTGCAGCTGCGCGATGGCTCGCTGCGGCACATGGAACTGCGCTCCAACGCCATCAGCTACGACGGCCACAACGCCCGCCTGCTGATCGCCATCGACCGCACTGCCGAGGACCTGGCCCAGCTGCGTCGCGACCAGGCGCTGGCACGGGTGGAGGAAGCCCACGAACTGGCCCGCATCGGCGCCTGGGAACTGGACCCGTCCACCGGGCTGGGCCGCTATTCCAACCAGGTCTATCGCCTGCTCGGCCGGCGCCCGCCCGAGGCCCGGCGCTGGCACCGCTTCGACGAGCTGCTGGTCCCGGCCGACCCGGCCACCGCCACCCAGACCGAACAGCTGCTGGCCGAGCTGTGCTGCGGCGAACCGGTGCAGGTGGACGTGCTGCTGCCGCTGCTGTCGATGGACGGGCGCGCGCTGATGGTGCACCTGCGCGCGGCCAGTGGCATCGATGAAGCCGGTCGCAGCCGCGTGCTGGGCACGCTGCAGGACGTGACCGAGCGCGAGCAGTCGCGGCGCCTGCTGCGCGAGCGCGAGGAGCAGTTCCGCGAACTGGTGCGGGTGCTGCCCGACGGCGTGGTGATCCTGTCCGACGAACATGTGCTGTACGCCAATGCCTGGGCCGCCGGCCTGTTCGGCTATGGCAGCCATACCCTGCTGGGCGAGCCATTGTCGGCACTGGTTGCTGCCGCAGACCTGCCGCGGGTGCGCAGCCAGCTGCGCGCCGGCCAGCCCCACCTGGGGCCGGGCCACAGCAGCGTGGTGGCGATGCAGCGTGCCGACGGCCGCAGCTTCCACGCTGGCCTGGCGGTGGGCGAAGTGCGCTACGGCGGCCGCGACTGCAAGCTGCTGATCGTGCGCGACCTGAGCGATTCCGAACGCACGCGCAGCGCGCTGGAAACCAGCAACCGCGAACTGCAGGCGATGGCCGGGCGGCTGTTCTCGCTGCAGGAGGACGAGCGGCGCGCGATCTCGCGCGACCTGCACGATGACATCGGCCAGGCCATCACCGCGATCAAGCTGTCCGCGCACGCGGCGCAGGACGAGGATGATCCGCAGCGTCGCGGCGAGGATCTGGCGCAAATCGTCAGCCTGGCCGACACCACCGTGGCCAAGCTGCGCGACATCTCGACCCTGCTGCGTCCACCGCAACTGGATGCACTGGGCCTGGAGGCGGCGCTGAGCTGGCAGGCGCGGGTGCTGTTCCGCTCTTCGCCGGTGGAGCTGCTGGCCGAGATCGAACCGCTGCCGCATCGCCCGGACAACAGCATCGAACAGGCCTGCTTCCGCATTGCCCAGGAAAGCCTGACCAACGCGCTGCGCCATGCGCGCGCCAGCCAGGTCCTGCTGCAGCTGCGCGATGTCGGCCAGCGCGGCCTGCACCTGCAGATCCGCGACGATGGCGAGGGCTTCGATCCGGATGGCCCGCGCGGCCTCGGCCTGATCGTGATGCGCGAGCGCGCGCAGAGCGTCGGCGGCCACGTGCGGATCGAGTCCGCGCATGGCGAAGGCACCCTGGTCGACGTCCATCTTCCCTACCAGGCGGCCTGCATGGCCGCCGTCGATTCACCGGAATACTGAGCCTATGTGGAATTCCAACCTGCCCCCGGTCAGCATCGATGATGCTCCCGACCGCCTTGGCGCCGGCAACCCCGAGCTGCAGGCGATGGTTGCCGAGGCGGCCTCCGGCGGCATCGCGCTGATGCTGATGCACGTGGACATCGACCACTTCGCATCGGTCAACGAGAACATGAGCGCCGAAGTGGGCGACCAGGCGCTGGTGCTGGTGGCCCAGCGCCTGCAGTCCTACCTGCGTGGGCGCGGCAAGCTGTGGCGGCATGGCAGCGACGAGTTCCTGATCGCGGTGCCACGCACCGACGACGTGCCGCTGCCGGAGGATTTCGCCGAGGAGATCCGCCAGCAGATGGAACTGCCGCTGTCGGTGCTGCCGTACACGCTGTTCATGACCGGCAAGCTGGGCGTGAGCCTGTGCCCGGAACATGCCAGCAGCGCCTCGCGCCTGCTCGACCATGCCGAGGATGCGCTGTACCAGGCCGCCCGCGAAGGCGGCAATGCCGTGCGCATCCATGCGGTGGATACCCCGCCGAGCGCGCACAGCGAGAGCATCATCGCGCGCCAGATCGTCGACGCCATTCCCAATGGCGAATTGAAGCTGCGCTACCAGCCGCTGGTGAGCGCCCGCGACGGCCACGTGGTCGGCATGGAGGCGCTGCTGCGCTGGCAGTCGCCGACCCTGGGCATGCTGGTGCCGGAGCGGTTCATGCGCACCGCCGAGCGCCTGGGCATCATCGTGCAGATCGGCACCTGGGTGCTGGAAGGCGCGCTGAAGCAGGCCCGGCTGTGGCGCGACCAGGGCTTTGATGACTTCACCATCGCAGTGAACGTGTCCACGTTGCAGCTGCTGCGGCCCAACTTCTTCGCCGAGGTGATGTCCCTGCTGCAGGCCGCTGGCGTGCCGGCACACATGCTGACGCTGGAGATCAACGAAAGTGCACTGACCAACAACGTCAATTTCGTCCATGAGACGCTGGCCAACCTGCGCAACGAAGGCATCAGCCTGAGCCTGGACAACTTCGGTACCGGCGACTCCAGCCTGAGCGCGCTGGTGCGCTACCCGGTGGACAAGCTGAAGATCGACCGCAGCTTCATCAAGAGCGCGCCGGCGGGTAACCGCGAGGCGGCCATTGCCCGCGCGATCATCGCGATGGGCCACCAGCTGGGCATGACGGTGATCGCCAACGGCGTGGAATCGCAGGCCCAGCTGGGCTTCCTGCGCCGCAACGACTGCGACGTGTTCCAGGGCTACCTGTTCGGCGAGCCGATGTCGGCCGATGCCGCTGGCATGACCCTGCGCCGCCGCTACCTGCGCCCGGAAGCCTTCGCCGAAACACGCCCGGACCGGACGCTGCTGCTGCTGGATGACGAGGAAAACGTGCTGCGCTCGCTGGTGCGCCTGTTCCGCCGCGACGGCTACCGCATCCTGGCGGCGGGCAACGTGCGTGATGCGTTCGACCTGCTGGCGATCAATGACGTGCAGGTGATCCTGTCCGACCAGCGCATGAGCGACATGAGCGGCACCGAGTTCCTGGGCCGGGTGAAGATGCTGTACCCGGATACGATCCGCTTGGTGCTGTCGGGCTACACCGATCTGAACACGGTGACCGATGCGATCAACCGCGGCGCGATCTATCGCTTCCTGACCAAGCCGTGGAACGACGACGAGTTGCGCAAGCACATCCACCAGGCGTTCCGCACGTACGAGGAGCAGCGCCGCAGCAATGCCGGGCCGGTGCAGGTGGAAAGCGGAGACGTCGGTGAGGATCGCCCGCCGCGGTGACGATTCCGCCGGGTAGAGCCGGCCGCTGGCCGGCTGCTCTGGGATGTCCGGTTCAATGAGGTTGCCGGCCAGCCGATTGGCCTCGGTAGAGCCGGCCGCTGGCCGGCTGCGCTGGGTGTCCGGTTCCCATGAGGTTGCCGGCCAGCGGCCGGCACGACCGATTGGCCCGGGTAGAGCCGGCCGCTGGCCGGCTGCTCTGGGCATCCGGTTCAATGAGGTTGCCGGCCAGCGGCCGGCACCACCGATTGACCCCGGTAGAGCCGGCCGCTGGCCGGCTGCTCTGGGATGTCCGGTTCGATGAGGTTGCCGGCCAGCGGCCGGCACTACCGATTGACCCCGGTAGAGCCGGCCGCTGGCCGGCTGCTCTGGGTGCCCGGTTCCAATGGAGTTGCCGGCCAGCGGCCGGCACTACCGATTGGCCCGGGTAGAGCCGGCCGCTGGCCGGCTGCTCTGGGTGTCCGGTTCGATGAGGTTGCCGGCCAGCGGCCGGCACTACCGATTGGCCCGGGTAGAGCCGGCTGCTGGCCGGCTGCTCTGGGTGTCCGGTTCGATGAGGTTGCCGGCCAGCGGCCGGCACTACCGATTGGTCCTGGTAGAGCCTGCCGCTGGCCGGCTGCTCTGGGTGTCCGGTTCGATGAGGTTGCCGGCCAGCGGCCGGCACGACCGGAAGCGGTCAGCGCGGCTGCTTGATCGGCAGCACCACGCGGAAGCGCGAACCCACGCCCGGGGTGCTGTCCAGGTCGATGCGGCCATGGTGCTTGTTGATGATGCTGTAGGAGATCGACAGGCCCAGGCCCGTGCCACTGCCCACCGGCTTGGTGGTGAAGAACGGATCGAAGATGCGCTGGCGCAGTTCCGGCGAGATGCCACCGCCGGTATCTTCGAACTCGACCCACACGTGATCGCCCTCGACGCCGGTGCGCACCGTGATCGTGCCGCGTTCGGCAATGGCATGGCCGGCGTTGAGCAGCAGGTTCATGTAGACCTGGTTCAACTCCGACGGCAGGCACTCCACCAGCGGCAGCTGCCCGAACTCGCGCACCAGGGTGACCTTATACTTGAGTTCGTTCCAGATGATGTTGATGGTCGACTCGAGGCCGGCGTGCAGGTCGACCAGCTTCCACGACTCGTCGCGGCCAGAGTACGAGAAGTCCTTAAGGTCACGCACGATGCGTGTCACCCGCTCGATGCCCTCACGGGATTCGGCCATCAGCTGCGGCAGATCGCGGCTGATGAAATCGATGTCCAGGCGGTCGCGGATATCGTCGATCTCCGGGATCAGCGCCTTCGGGTCCGGCGCGCGCAGGGCGCGCTCGTAGGCTTCGATCACGGTGAACAGGCTGCGCAGGTATTCCTGCAGGCTGCCCAGGTTGGAGTGCACGTAACCGATCGGGTTGTTGATCTCGTGCGCGACGCCGGCCGCCAGCTGGCCGATCGATGCCATCTTCTCCGACTGCAGCAGCTTCTCCTGGGTGCCATTGAGGCGCAGGTAGGCCTGGCGCAGCTCGGCGTGGCGCTGCTGCAGTTCACGTTCGTAATCTTCCTGGCCCTCGATGTGGCGGAACAGGGCCAGGAAATGCCCTTCGCCGACCGGGCCGTGGTGGTACAGGTGGGCAATGACCACGCCTTCGCCCAGCGGCAGGCTGCCATTCCAGTGGCCATGCTGGCGTGCATGTTCCAGCGCATCGGGGGGCAGCAGTTCGCGCAGGCGCTGCGGCGGCGGCAGGCCACCGTGCTCGCCACTGGCCAGCAGGTTCTGCGCGGCCGGGTTGGCCAGGGCCACCTGCCCATCTTCAGTGAACAGCAGCAGGCCCTCGCGCAGGCGCTCAAGCAGGGCCTGCAGCACCGGCTGCGGCGGGAGGGGGGCGGTAACCAGGGCGTTGGCAGCGGACACGGCGACTCGGGCGTTCGAACAGGCGCCCAATATACGCGGTCACGCAGCGGGGTTCAGCCCGCAGGGAAGCAGTGTGGAATCGCCGTCGCGTCAGGCAACGGCGAGCGGCCGGCCGATGCTGACCGTGTGCGACTGGCCCTTGGCGTCGTAGGCCGAGGCGTCTTCGGTGCGGCCGAGCTGGCGCAGTGCCCAGTTCACTTCGCGGCGGCGGCGCGCCAGCAGCACGCCGTTGGCGCGGTTGCGCTCGGCCAGCTCCTGCAGCTGTTCGCCCTCGCCCGCTGGCGGCGCGCCTTCCAGCGCACGCAGCGCTTCCAGCTTGGCACCGGTGGCACGGATCAGGGCGTGCACGTCGTGCTCGACCAGGGCCTGGCGCTCAACGTCCAGGGCCTGGGCGAGGCGCTGCAGCGGCTCGCTCATCGCCGCAGTCATCCGCGCAGCTGCTGGTCCAGATCGAGCATGCGCGATGCGATCGCGTCCGGATTGATCTTGTAGGTGCCGTTCTGCAGCGACTCGCGCACGGCCGCCACGCGCTGGGCGTCGATCGCCGGGGCGGTGGTCAGCTCACGCTCGATCGCCTGCAGGTTGGTGGCCTCGCCGGTCAGGCGCAGGCTGTCGGCCGCCTCGACCGGGCGTGCCGCCGCATCGGTGCTGACACCGGGCTTGGTGGCCGGGGTCGTCACGCTGCGCAGGGCCTGGGGGACCTGCAGGTTGCCGTCGATTTTCTGGCTCATGGGGTGTCCTGGAGTTGCCGTTCACAAGGGATAACGGCCGCAGGGCCGTGATCTTTAGGGATATTTTGCGGTAAATCAACGCGCCACGATTACGTCACCTGCGGCGTCGACCGTGCCCTGCACGATCCGCCGCGAGGACAGGTTCTCCACCGAGACCCGCTCGTTCTCACCGGCATCACCCATCGCGCGGCCGGCAATGCGGACCTCGACCGAGCCGCGACGCGAAACCAGGGCCACATTGTCTCCTCGCTTGATGAGACGCTGGACCACCAGATCGTTGTTCGACAGCAGGGCTCCGGCCTGCAACGGACGGCGGGCAATGCGGCCGATCGCAGCATTCGGATCGGACAGCACCGCACCGGCAATCCGGGCAGCGTCACGCTGGGCAGTAGTGATATCGGCGGCCGTGAGGGTTTCTCCAGTGCCGATTCCGCGGTTGAGCACCAGCACGGTCTGGTTGCGCCGCACCTTCACCGGCACGAACAGCCGCCAGCCGCCGGCATCGGGGCAACTGACCTCCACCGTGGTGTTGGCGGTGGGCTGCACCTGTAACGCCCCGCCACATTTCGGCAGCCGCAGCGCATCGGCCACCTGGGCCTCGCCTTCGCTGCCGGCGGGCAGCGTCGACAGCGCCGCAGTGCGGATGCTGGCCACCGGCTGCCAGTCGGTGGCGCACGCCCACGGCGCGGCCAGGGCGAGCGCGATGGCGAGCAGAGATGTGACCCGGCGCATGGCGCCTCCTGTCGATGGGATCTGGCCCAGCAGCGTGCAAGGGGTGTGCCAGAGCGCCGGGGCCCGTTGATCGGATCCGGGATGGGGATGCGACCGGATGGGTAGAGTCGACTGCCAGTCGACTTTCGCGCGAAGCGCGGGGTTTCCCGTGATCGGATCGAAGCGCAGTCGACTGACAGTCGACTCTACAAACGCGGTGCGGGCCGCGCGGGCGGCAGAACGCCCTCAAGTTCCGCCACTGCCACGCCGATACAGCAGCCATGTCCCATGACCTGCTCAACCGGATCGACCAGCGGACCCGACTGGCCGGCCACAACCGCCTGGCGCTGCTGCTGTTCCGTCTCGGCGGACGTCAGCTTTTTGGCGTCAATGTCTTCAAGGTGCAGGAAGTCCTGCGGCGCCCGGAACTGTTCCAGGTGCCCGGGCTGCCCAGCCAGTTCGCCGGCGTGGCCGACGTGCGTGGCCGCTCGGTGCCGGTGCTGGACCTGGGCCTGGCCATCGGCCACCCCGAACGCGAGCCCGATGCGGATACCTCGCCGGGCTACCTGGTGGTCACCGAGTTCAACCGCTCGATCCAGGGCTTCCTGGTCAGCGGCGTCGAGCGCATCGTCAACATCGCGGTGGAGGACATCCACCCGCCGCCGGAACTTGGCGCCGAATCCAGCTACCTGACCGCCGTGACGCGCTTCCAGGGCGAACTGATCCAGGTGATCGACGTGGAAAGCGTGCTGGCCGACATCGCCCAGGTGCGCGGCGAAGCGGTGCTCGACCCGGCGATGGCCATGCCGTCCGACGGGCCGCAGCTGCAGGTACTGGTGGTGGACGACTCGCGCGTGGCCCGCCAGCAGATCCGCAGCGTGCTGGACCAGCTGGGCGTGGGCGCCACCCTGCTCTCCGACGGCAAGCAGGCACTGGACCACCTGCTGCAGGTGCACGCCTCCGGCGAGAACCCGGCCGAGCGCTACGCCATGGTCATCTCCGACATCGAGATGCCGGCCATGGACGGCTATACGCTGACGACGGAAATCCGGCGCCACCCGGGCCTGGCCGGCCTGTACGTGCTGCTGCACACCTCGCTGTCGGGCGTATTCAACAACGCCATGGTCGAGCGCGTCGGCGCCAACGCGTTCGTCGCCAAGTACTCGCCGCACGAGCTGGCCGATTTCGTGCTGGACCGCCTGCGCAAGGTGGCGATGGCGGCCTGACAGCCACTGATCCGGTAGTGCCGGCCGCTGGCCGGCAACCGCAGATCCATCGGGGAGCCGGCCAGCGGCCGGCACTAACCCCTCGAATTTGGCACACCCCTTGCAGCTTCCCGGGCA
This sequence comes from Stenotrophomonas sp. PI_27, assembly GCF_027854495.1. Classification (NCBI taxonomy): domain Bacteria; kingdom Pseudomonadati; phylum Pseudomonadota; class Gammaproteobacteria; order Lysobacterales; family Lysobacteraceae; genus Stenotrophomonas; species Stenotrophomonas sp. PI_27. Next base: position 12,341 of record NZ_JAJNOF010000002.1, on the reverse strand, counting down.
ACGTTCCCGTGGGAGTGCACCGTGCGCAACCTGATTTCCGACTACCTGGGCGTCCACGCCCAGGCCATGCCGTTGCGCGAACAGCGGATGAAGCTGATCGCCAGCAACCTCGGCAATGCCGATACGCCCGGCTACAAGGCCCAGGACCTGGACTTCGATGCCGCCCTGCGCCACGCCCAGGGGCAGGATGCCAACGGCCTGATGGCCACCACCCATGAGCAGCACTACGAGATCAGTAGTGGCCTGAACCCGTTCCAGATCGCGCGCGAAGGCGTGCAGCCCAGCCTGGACGGCAACACCGTCGATCCGGATGCCGAGCGTGCCGCCTATGGCCGCGCCGCTCTTGAGTACCGCGCCTCGCTCAGCTTCGTCGAGAGCAAGGTGCGTTCCATGCTGACCGCGATCACGGGGCAATAAGCCATGAGCAACCTGCCGATCTTCGATATCGCCGGTTCCGCGCTGCAGGCGCAGTCGGTGCGCATGAGCACCATCGCCTCCAACCTCTCCAACGCCGACACCGTCGCCGGTTCCGCCGACGCCGTGTACAAGCCGCTGGAACCGATCTTCCAGGCCGTCACCAGCAAGGACGATCCGAACATCACCTCGGTGAAGGTGAAGGAGATCACCCAGAGCGAAGCCGCGCCGATCAAGCGCTACGAGCCGGGCCACCCGCTGGCCGACGCCGACGGCTACATCTACCAGCCCGACGTCGATCCGGTCGCACAGATGGTCAACCTGATCTCGACCTCGCGCAACTACCAGGCCGGCGTGGAGATGTTGACCACCGCCAAGGAACTGGCCCTGGCCACCTTGACCATGGGCCGTTGAGGCCCGCCGCACCGGATACCGCCATGACCACCGCCGTCAACAACCAGACCAGCCAGGACGTGTACTCCGCGCTGGGCCTGAACGCCCCCAACAGCAACGCCACGAAAAAGAAGAACACGCTCGACCAGGCCGATTTCCTGCGCCTGATGACCGAGCAGCTGCAGCACCAGGATCCGCTGAAGCCGATGGACAACACGCAGATGGTCGCGCAGATGGCGCAGATGTCCACCGTGCAGGGCATCACCGATCTGAACAAGACGGTCAAGGGCTTCCAGGAATCGATGGCCAGTGACCAGGTGCTGCGCGGTGCCGCGCTGGTCGGCCACCAGGTGCTGGTCCCGTCGGAAAAGCTGGTGCTGGAGAAGGAAGGCAGCGTCGAAGGCACGGTGGCAGCGCCGTCGGCCGGCATCATCACCGTGGACATCACCGATGCCAACGGCGCCAAGGTCACCTCGCTGAGCGTGGAAGCCACGGCCGCCGGCGAAACCGCCTTCCAGTGGGACGGCAAGGACGCCAACGGCAAGCGCATGGAGCCGGGCAAGTACTCCATCGTCGCCAACCATGTCGATACCGCCGGCAAGAGCACCAAGCTGTCCACCTACGTGCAGGCGCCGGTGGAGAGCGTGACCGTCGGTTCCGACGGCCTGTACCTGAACCTCAAGGGCCTGGGCACGGCCCCGATCGACTACGTGCTCCGCGTCAGCTGAGCCGCATATCCCGCATCAACCAGGAGCATCCCATGGGCTTCAATGTCTCGCTGTCCGGCATCAATGCCGCCAACACCGACCTGAGCGTCACCGCCAACAACGTCGCCAACGTCAACACCACCGGCTTCAAGCAGTCGCGCGCCGAGTTCGCCGATCTGTTCGCCTCCACCAGCTATGGCCTGTCGAAGAACCAGACCGGCTCGGGCGTGCGCGTCTCCAACGTCGCCCAGCAGTTCATCCAGGGCCACAACGAGCAGACCGGGCGCAGCCTGGACATGGCCATCTCCGGTGAGGGCTTCTTCACCATGAACATGAACGGTTCGCGTGTGTACTCGCGTGCCGGCAACTTCCAGACCGATTCGGCCGGCTACGTGGTCAACCCGCAGGGCGCGCGCCTGCAGGTGTTCGCGCCGAATGCCGATGGCACCAACTTCGATGCCGGTCGCCTGGTCGACCTGCAGCTGCTGACCACCGACAGCCCGCCGAAGCAGACCAGCGAAGTGAAGGTCGGCTTCACCCTGCCGGCCAATGCCAAGCAGCCGACCGTGGCGACTTTCGACCCGGCCGATTCCAACAGCTACAACCATTCCAGCGGTGGCATCACCGTGTATGACTCGCTGGGCGTGAGCCACATCCAGGTCTCGTACTTCGTCAAGGGTGCCAACCCCAACGAATGGACCGTGCACAACTACGTCGATGGCCAGCCCGCCGGCACCCCGACTGCGGTCACCTTCGACAACAGCGGCAAGCTGACCGTGCCGGCCAACGGCAAGGTCAGCCTCGGCACCTTCACCCCCACCACCGGCGCCGGCCAGCTGAACATGACGCTGGACATCAGCGGCTCGACCCAGTACGGCGAGAAGTTCGCGCTGCGCAACACCCAGCAGGACGGCTACGCCGCCGGCAAGCTCAATGAAATCACCGTCTCCGAATCCGGCGTGGTCTACGCCCGCTATTCCAACGGCGACGACAAGCCGCTGGGCCAGGTCGCGCTGACCACGTTCAACAACACGCAGGGCCTGGAATCGAAGGGCAACAACCTGTGGGTGGAGACCTTCGAATCGGGCACGCCGCGCACCGGCATGCCGGACACCTCCAACCTCGGCAAGATCCAGGCCGGCTCGCTGGAAGCGTCCACCGTCGACCTCACCGAGCAGCTGGTCAACATGATCACCGCGCAGCGCAACTTCCAGGCCAACGCGCAGATGATCACCACCCAGGACCAGATCACCCAGACCGTCATCAACATCCGTTGATGAGCTGCTGACCCTGTCACGGAACTCCCCGCATGGATAAAGCCCTTTACGTGGCGATGACCGGTGCCCGCGCCTCCCTGCAGGCGCAGGGAACGCTCAGCCACAACCTCGCCAACTCGGACACCCCCGGCTTCAAGGAAGCGCTGGCCAACACCGAAGCCTTCCCGATCCGCGGCCCGGGCTTTGCCTCGCGGGTGGATGCGCTGCACGTCGACGCCGGCTTCAACCGCCGGCCCGGCGCGCAGCACATCACCGGCAAGCCGTTGGACCTCGCGCTGCAGAGCGGCACCTGGCTGGCCGTGCAGGCCAGCGACGGCAGCGAAGCGTACACGCGCGGCGCAGCCTTGTCGGTGACGCCGAACGGCCAGCTGGTGACCTCCGGCGGCCGCACGGTGCTGGATGACAACAACAACCCGATCGCCATTCCGCCCTTCCAGGCGATGGAGATCGGCGGCGACGGCACGATCTCGATCATCCCGCAGGGCGAAGGCCCGCAGACGATGGCGCAGATCGGCCGGATCAAGGTGGTGCAGGCCCCGGACGAGCGCCTGGAGCGCGGCCTGGATGGCCTGTTCCGCAGCACCGATCCGCGCCAGCCGTTCGCCCCGGCGCAGGGCACGGCCGTGCACAGCGGCCAGCTGGAAGGCAGCAACGTCGATGCCGCCGGTGCGCTGGTGCAGATGATCCAGCTGCAGCGCCAGTACGAAATGCAGGTGCAGGTGATCAAGCACGGCGACGACAACGCGCGCAGTGCCAACAGCCTGCTGCGCCTGGGCAGCTGACGGATTTCCGGCGCCGCCCGGGCGCGGCGCTGGCACACCGCTTGCACACCCGTTACCAGGGGCCGCATCGCGCGGCCGGCTTCACCCAGACAGGACACCGAAGATGAACCAGGCATTGTGGATCGCGAAAACCGGACTGGATGCGCAGCAGATGCGCATGTCGGTGGTTTCCAACAACCTCGCCAACACCAACACCACCGGCTTCAAGCAGGACCGTGCCAGCTTCGAGGACCTGCTGTACCAGCAGGTACGCCAGCCCGGCGGTTCGTCGTCGGCGCAGACCCAGCTGCCGACCGGCCTGCAGCTGGGTACCGGTGTGCGCGTGGTCGCCACCGCCAAGAATTTCGAACAGGGTGGCCAGCAGCAGACCGGCCGCGCGCTGGACGTGATGGTCAACGGCCGCGGCTTCTTCGAAGTGCAGATGCCCGACGGCAGCTCGGCCTATACCCGCGATGGCTCGTTCAAGATCAACCAGGACAGCGAACTGGTCACCAACAGCGGCTACCCGGTGCAGCCGGGCATCCAGATTCCTGAAGGTGCGCAGTCGGTCACCATCGGCAGCGACGGCACCATCAGCGTGAAGATGGCCGACAACGCGGCGTCGGTGGAAGTGGGCGCGCTGACCCTGACCGACTTCGTCAATCCGGCCGGCCTGCAGGCGCGTGGCGAGAACCTGTTCCTGGAAACCACGGCTTCGGGCCCGGCGCAGAACGGCAACCCCGGCCTGAACGGCCTCGGCACCGTGGTGCAGGGCGCGCTGGAAGGCAGCAACGTCAACGTGGTCGAAGAGCTGGTGTCGATGATCGAAACCCAGCGCGCCTACGAAATGAACGCCAAGGCGATCTCCACCACCGACTCGATGCTCGGCTACCTCAACAACAAGATCTGACCGGCCCAACCGGGAAACCGCCATGTCGCCCATTTCCAACTTCGCCCGCACTGCCCTCGCCTGCGCCGTGGTCGCCCTGCTCGGTGGCTGCGTGATCGCGGGCGACGTGCGCCCCTACCCGGCGATGGCTCCGATCCAGCCGATCATGCCGCCGCAGGCCGCGCCGACCGCCGGCGCGATCTACGCCGCCGGTCCCACCCTGCAGCTGTACTCGGACCGCCGCGCACGTGATGTCGGCGACCTGCTGACCATCACCCTGCTGGAAAACACCACCGCGCAGACCAGTGCCAACACCGCCACCAACAAGGAATCGAACCTGAGCCTGGGCACGCCGTCCATCCTCGGCGCGCCGGTCACCCTGGGCGGCAAGGACATCCTCAGCGCCACCGCAGCAGGCAAGCGCGATTTCACCGGCAAGGGCAACAGCGCGCAGAGCAACCGCCTGCAGGGCAGCGTCACCGTCACGGTGATCCAGCGCCTGCCCAACGGCAACCTGGTGGTGCAGGGGCAGAAGAACCTGCGGCTGAACCAGGGTGATGAACTGGTGCAGGTGCAGGGCATCGTGCGCCCGGGCGACATCAGCCAGGACAACACCATTCCTTCCAGCCGCGTGGCCGAAGCCCGCATCGTCTACGGCGGCCGCGGCCCGGTCGCGCAGTCCAACGCGATGGGCTGGCTGAGCCGCTTCTTCAATTCCGGCCTGACGCCGTTCTGAGTATGGCCATGAAACTCTTCTCCTCTTCTTCCTGGCAGCGTCGCGTGGCGTCGTTCGTCGCGCTGATGCTGCTGGTCGTGGCTGCCCCGGCCAGCGCCGAACGCATCAAGGACCTGGCCCAGGTCGGCGGCGTGCGTGGCAATGCCCTGGTGGGCTACGGCCTGGTGGTCGGCCTGGATGGCAGTGGCGACCGCACCAGCCAGGCGCCCTTTACCGTGCAGAGCCTGAAGAACCTGCTCGGCGAACTGGGCGTGAACGTGCCGCCGAACGTCAACCCGCAGCTGAAGAATGTGGCGGCGGTGGCGATCCATGCCGAGCTGCCGCCCTTCGCCAAGCCGGGCCAGCCGATCGACATCACCGTGTCCTCGATCGGCAACGCGGTGTCGCTGCGCGGCGGCTCGCTGCTGATGGCCCCGCTGCGCGGTGCCGATGGCCAGATCTATGCGATCGCGCAGGGCAACCTGATCGTCGGCGGCTTCGGTGCGCAGGGCAAGGATGGTTCGCGGGTTTCGGTGAACGTACCGAGCGTGGGCCGCATTCCCAACGGCGCCACGGTCGAGCGTGCCCTGCCCGATCCGCTGGCCAACGGCGGTGACATCACCCTGAACCTGCACAACAACGATTTCACTACCGTCTCGCGCATGGTCGCCGCGCTCAACAATGCGTTCGGCGAAGGCGCCGCGCGGGCGATCGATGGCGTGACGGTCGCGGTCACTGCGCCGACCGATCCGGGCGCGCGCATCGGGCTGCTGGCGCGCATCGAGAACCTGGAACTGACCCCGGGCAGCGCGCCGGCCAAGGTCGTGGTCAATTCGCGCACGGGCACGGTGGTCATCGGCCAGCAGGTACGGGTCGGCCCTGCTGCCATCTCGCATGGTTCGCTGACGGTGACGATCCAGGAAAACACCAACGTCAGCCAGCCCAATGCCCTGTCCGGCGGCCGCACCGTCGCCAGCCCGCAGTCGACCATCACCGCCACCAATGACGGCAGCCGCATGTTCAAGTTCAGCGGCGGCACCACCCTGGACGAGATCGTGCACGCGGTGAACGCCGTGGGTGCGGCGCCGGGTGACCTGATCGCGATCCTGGAAGCCCTGAAGCAGGCCGGCGCACTGAGTGCCGAGCTCGAGGTGATCTGACATGCGCATCAATCCCGCATTCGACCTGCACCCGGCGCAGCAGAACGATCCGGCGAAGATCGACAAGGTCGCACGCCAGCTGGAAGGCCAGTTCGCGCAGATGCTGGTCAAGAGCATGCGCGATGCCAGCTTCGGCGACTCGCTGTTTCCCGGCGAGAACAAGATGTTCCGCGACATGTACGACCAGAAGATCGCCGAGGCGATGACCCGCGGCAAGGGCCTGGGGCTGTCGGGCATGATCAGCCGGCAGCTGTCCGGCCAGGCCGCCGACGGCCCGGCGCTGGATACCCGCGTGGATCCGGCCAAGGCCAGCCGCGCCTACCAGCTCAACGCGCCGGACAAGCCGGCACCGTCGCTGCCGCTGGAAGATGGCAGCCAGGCCGTGCGCATGCTGCAGCAGATGGCGGCCGGCGCACAGCACGGTGCCCAGGCCGCGCTGGCACCGATGGAGCAGGCGCTGGACCTGATCGCCGGCCGCGAAAGCAGCACCCTGCACCGCTCGCTCGGCACCGAGGATCCGTACATGGGCAGCCTCCAGGGCGAGGACTGGTCCGCCAACAACGACCAGTGGTCGGCCACGGCCAGCAACCGCGGCACCGCCGTCAGCCCGGCCGACGCGCTGGCCACCCGGACCGCCGTCGCCCAGCTCGGCGAGCACACGCCGGAGGGTTTCGTCGCCAGCATCTGGCAGCACGCGCAGAGCGCAGCCCGGGAACTGGGCGTGGATGCCCGGGCGCTGGTGGCGCAGGCAGCGCTGGAAACCGGTTGGGGCAAGCGCCACATCCGCCAGTCCGATGGCAGCACCTCGCACAATCTGTTCGGCATCAAGGCCACCGGCTGGAGCGGCCAGCGCGTTGAAGCCGGCACCCACGAATACGTGGATGGCGTGCGCCGCAACGAAACCGCCAGCTTCCGCGCCTACAGCTCGCCCGCCGAGAGCTTTGCCGACTATGTGCGCCTGCTGAAGACCAGCCCACGCTACCAGCAGGCCCTGCAGGCCGGCACCGATGTGCAGGGCTTCGCCCGTGGCCTGCAGCGCGCCGGCTATGCCACCGACCCGCGCTATGCAGCCAAGATCGCCGCGATTGCCGGTGGCCCGACCATCGAGCGTGCCGTAGCGGCCGTGACCGACGCCGGTTCGCGCCTTGGCCAGACCTTCGCCAGCACCGCGACCGCGGCGCTGGGTATCACCCGTCGTTGAGGAACCCCATGTCCAGCGTACTTTCCACCGGTACCGGTGCCCTGCTCGCCTTCCAGCGTGCGTTGGCGACCACCAGCCACAACGTGGCCAACCTCAATACGCCCGGCTACAGCCGGCAGAAGGTCAACTTCGCCACCGCCGACCCGCAGAACTACGGCTATGGCACGGTCGGCAACGGCACCCGGATCACCGACATCCGCCGCACCGCCGACCAGCTGGCGATCTCGCGACTGCTCGACAGCAGCGGTGAACTGGCGCGCCTGAAACAGCTTTCGGGCATGGCCGACCGGGTCAACGCGCTGTTCTCCGATGCGGCCACGAATGTCTCTGGCGTCTGGTCGAACTTCTTCGATTCGGTCAGTGGCCTGTCGTCGAACGCGGCCGGCACCGCCGACCGCCAGAACATGCTCGACGGTGGCAAAGCCCTGGCCAACCGCTTCGTGCAGCTCAACACGCACCTGAACAACCTCAACAGCGAGGTCAACAACGGCCTGCTGGCCGGTGCCACCGAGGTCAACCGCCTGGCGCAGGAGATCGCCCAGATCAACGGCGCCATCGGCACCAACGTCGCCACCGCGGCGCCCGACCTGCTCGACCGCCGCGACCAGCTGATCACCCAGCTGATCGGCTACACCGGTGGCACGGCGGTGATCCAGGACGGCGGCATCATGAATGTCTACACCGCCGGCGGCAACGCACTGGTGGTGGGTACCACGGCGACCAAGGTCACCACCGTGGCCGACCCGTACCAGCCCGAGCGCCTGCAGTTGGCGCTGGAGACCCAGGGCAACACCATCCGCCTCGACCCGAAGGCAGTCGGCGGCCAGATCGGCGGCCTGCTGGAGTTCCGCGACACCGTGCTGACCCCGGCGCAGGCCGAACTGGGCAAGCTGGCGGTGGGCCTGGCCGAGAGCTTCAACCAGGTGCACCACCAGGGCGTGGACCTGTATGGCCAGATGGGTGGGGACTTCTTCAACATCGGCAACCCGCGCGTCACCGCCAACAACAGCAACAGCGGCACCGGCACCCTGACCGCAACCTATGGCGACCTGGGCAAGCTGGACGCGCAGAACGTGGTGCTGCAGTTCGATGGCACCACCTGGAAGGCCAGCCGTGCCGACACCGGTGCCAGCATCCCGCTGACCGGCACCGGCACCGCCGGCGATCCGCTGGTGATCAACGGCGTGCAGCTGGTGGTCGGCGGCACGCCGGCGGCCAACGACCGCTTCCTGCTGCAGCCGACCGCGGGGGTGGCCGGCAGCCTGGAAATGGCGATCACCGATCCGTCGCGCATCGCCGCCGCCGCCGCCGTCAAGGGTGCAGCGGCCACCGCCAACACCGGCACCGGCAAGCTGAGCGGTGTAACCGTCACCGATTCGACCCACGCGAACCTGCGCAATCCGGCAGCGATCGTGTTCACCTCGGCCACCACCTACACCATCGACGGTGGCCCGCCGCAGACCTATACGCCAGGCCAGACCATCAGTGCCAACGGCTGGAGCTTCGTGCTGGACGGTGCGCCGAAGGTGGGCGACACGTTCAACATCACCCCCACCCCGGCCGGCTCGTCGGACAACAGCAACGCGTCGAAGCTGGCCAAGGTGGAAAGCGCAAAGGCCTTCAACGCCGGAACGGTGACACTCAATGGTGCGCTGGGGGGCCTGACCACCCAGGTCGGCGCCGCCGCCCGCTCGGCCGAGTACTCGCTCGACGCGCAGCTGGTGATCAATGACAAAGCGCAGGAAGCCCGCGACGAAGTCTCCGGCGTGAACCTGGACGAGGAAGCGGCGGACATGCTGCGCCTGCAGCAGGCCTACCAGGCCGCCTCGCAGCTGATCTCGACCGCCGACAGCATGTTCCAGACCATCCTGGGAGCCGTCCGCCGATGAGCAGCCGTATTTCCACCAGCATGATGTTCAACCAGTCGGTGTCGCTGATGATGGCCAAGCAGGCCAAGCTCAGCCACCTGGAGCAGCAGATCGCCACCGGCAGCAAGATCGTCAGCGCCAAGGACGATCCGGTGGCTGCAGGCACTGCGGTCGGCCTCGACCGCAGCCTGGCCGCACTGGACCGCATGAAGCTCAATGCCGGCAACGTGCAGAACCGCCTGGGCGTGCAGGAAAACACCCTGGCGCAGGTCAACGAGCTGATGGCGCGCGTCAACGATCTGACCATCCAGGCCAGCAACCCGGCGCTGAGCGCGGCGGACAAGAAGACGCTGATCACCGAGGTCAACCAGATCCGCGACGGCCTGCTGTCGCTGGCCAACGCCGATGATGGCACCGGCCGCTACGTGTTCGGTGGCACCAACGACGGTGACCCGCCCTTTGCCAAGATCAACGGCAAGGTGGTCTACCGTGGCGACCAGACGCAGCGGCAGGTCGAAGTCGGTCCGGACACCTACGTGAAGGACGCGCTGCCCGGCAGCGAGATCTTCATGCGCATTCCCACCGGCGATGGCTTCGTCGACGGCAGCGCCGCGGCCGGCAACACCGGCAACGGCGTGCTGACCAACATCACCCGCGACGGCAGCGACAGCTGGAACGGCCAGGGCTTCAGCGTGCGCTTCACCACCGGCACCCAGTACGAGGTGGTGGACGGTGCGGGCAATGTGACCGGCACCGGCACCTACAAGGCCGGCGACGACCTGGAAGTGAACGGTGTGCGCCTGCGCATCACCGGCGCGCCGGCAGCCGGCGACAGCTTCAACGTGCAGGCGGCCAGCAGCCGCGACATCTTCTCGACCATGGACAACCTGGTGGCCGCGCTGGGCGCCGACACTGGCACCCCTGCACAGATGGCCGCGCAGCAGAACCAGTTGCAGAGCGCACTGCGCGACGTGGCGCGTGCCTCCGAGCGGATGATCGATTCGCGCGCTGCGGGCGGCGCGCAGCTGAAGGCGCTGGACAATGCCGCTGACATGCGCGAGGCCAATGGCGTGACCCTGAAAACCACGCTGTCGCAGATGCGCGACCTGGATTACGCCGATGCGCTGAGCCAGTACCAGCTGCAGAGCACCGCGTTGCAGGCGGCACAGACGATCTTCTCGCAGATGCAGTCGATGTCGCTGTTCAACAAGCTGCGCTGACGCCCCGCCCGCGTCAGTCCCGAAAGGCCGCGATGCCCTGCATCGCGGCCTTTTTCGTTTGCGCGCCTGCCCGCCGCTGCGCGGCCACCTGGCCGTCGCCGGCCGATTTCCGTGATTCTCCATCAAGCCCGGCCCGACCCCGCCGATACCTTCATCAGCGCTGGTCAGGCCCTGCCCGACCGCCCCTCCCGCGGCCGCTTCCACCCTGGCATCAGGGCTGAAAACCCCGGGAAAACAGCTTCAGGCAACGAATTCTGGCTTCGACGGAATTCACGGCTAAAGGTTGTTGACAAAGCGCCGTTATTCATTTGGCAACGGCGAAGCACACAGCCACACAAAAAAACAGGCGGCGCTTCGTTCCATTCACCAACGGGTTCCATATAAGAGGAGACGACCCCATGGCACAGGTAATCAACACCAATACGATGTCGCTCAACGCTCAGCGCAACCTGAGCACCAGCGGCAGCTCGCTCGCTACCACCATCCAGCGCCTCTCGTCCGGCCTGCGCATCAACAGCGCGAAGGACGACGCGGCCGGCCTGGCCATCAGCGAGCGCTTCACCACCCAGATCCGTGGCCTGGACGTGGCCATCCGCAACGCCAACGACGGCATCTCGCTGGCCCAGGTCGCCGAAGGTTCGCTGAACGAAGTGGGCAACAACCTGCAGCGCATCCGCGAACTGGGCGTGCAGGCCTCCAACGCCACCAACTCGGCCAGCGACCGCAAGGCACTGCAGGCCGAAGTGACCCAGCTGGTCTCGGAAATCGACCGCGTCGCCAAGCAGGCCGACTTCAACGGTACCAAGCTGCTCGATGGCAGCTTCACCAGCCAGCTGTTCCAGGTGGGCGCCAACGCCGGCCAGGCCATCGCGATCAACAGCGTGGTCAATGCCAAGGCCGATTCGCTGGGCGCGGCCACCTTCGCCAACGGCTACACCGGCACCGCACTGGCGGTGGACAAGGCGACGGCCGACACCACCTACTCCGGCCTGCAGGTCTCGGTGACCCCGCCGGGCGGCACCGCCACCACGGTCACCATCAGCGACTTCACCGTGAAGGCCGGCGAGTCGATCACCTCGGCCACCGCTGCAGCGATCAACAACAAGCTGGGTGAAACCGGCGTGGTGGCCTCGGTCAATGCCGGCGTCATCAGCCTGGCCTCGGTCAAGGACGGCCAGACCTTCGCCCTGGGCGTCAGCGCGGCCACCCCGCCGGCCGGCGCCACCGCTGCGACCATCGCCGGCCTGGGCCTGACCGAAACCAGCACCAACGGCGGCACCCTGACCGGTGCAGCGGTCAGCTTCGTCAAGGACCTGAACGTCACCACCGCCGAAGGCGCCCAGAAGGCGATGTCGATCGTCGACAAGGCCCTGGAATCGGTCAACAGCGTCCGCGCCGACCTCGGCGCGATCCAGAACCGCTTCACCTCGGTGGTGGCCAACCTGCAGACCTCCTCGGAGAACCTGTCCGCATCGCGCAGCCGCATCCGCGATACCGACTTCGCCAAGGAAACCGCCGAACTGACCCGCACCCAGATCCTGCAGCAGGCCGGTACGGCCATGCTGGCCCAGGCCAACCAGGTACCGCAGAACGTGCTCAGCCTGTTGCAGCGCTGACATGAGCCGCCCCCGGGGCACGTCGGGGGCGTCTAACCCAACTCACGTGCAACCGCTCAAGGACCTCTCCTCATGGCACAAGTCATCAACACCAATACGATGTCGTTGAATGCTCAGCGT